>JBFFUI010000001.1:0-147505 GCA_041571435.1 Sulfurimonadaceae bacterium
GTCGGTGCCGACTTTGCTTTTTCGTCACTCTCACTTGATCGTGAGAACCTGCCAAGTATGGCTCCCCTCTAACTATTAAATCATTAACGCTTAAACGCACTAACATCTACTAGCTGCAATCCGCGTGTGTCACCAGCAACACCTGTCCGGGTCAGGTGATGAATCTCCACTTTTACATTCATGCATTAAATTTCTTTACTATTTTCGAGATTGCTGATGTTGATACGTCAAGGTGTTTAGCGATACTTGCTTGTGTGTAACCATCATCTATAGCATTTATTATAGCTATGTTTCTTGCATCTTTACCTGCCTCAACTTCAAAATGTTCTTGCAATGTTTTTGACTTCTGTAACTTGAGTTCATGTTCTTTGATCTCTATCTTTCTTGTTTGCTCTTTTTTTAGATACTCCGTCTCATCAGTTGTCAGATCTAACGCTAAGTGTTCCAATATGCCTTCTTCTTTTAAAAGTGTTTTGAGTTGAGAGTGTTCTGCGCACTCGATGACAGATAGTTTTGGATTAAGTAGTGTAGCAATCAATGTGAATTCATATTTACCGACCGTTTGTGCTATCTTCGCTTTGATAGGGTTTTGCTCTATATATCTATAGAGTGTAAAAAGATACTGCTCATCCAAAATATAGTATGACTTGAAACGTCCTTGCCAAAGATGCCCTGAACGGTTATATTTTTTATTGAAGTAGATAGCGTAGTTACTATTGACTTGGCGCATAAACAGAGACAGGTTTTCTGAAGTAAGCTCAATTAACATATGGTAATGGTTATCCATCAAACAATAATCATGAACATTGATCTTGTATATCTTACACGCTTTACAAACAATCTTTAAGAACTGTTCTTTGTCTTTTTTTTCTCTAAATACATCGCCTCTATCTACACCTCGATTGACGATGTGGTGAAACCCGGCAAAATCTATCCTTGGTCGTCTTGGCACTCTTTTTCCTTACGCTACTCTCTTGCTTTGTGTGGTTTTGGTATAGCATAAAAGTGGAGATTCATCACCTGACCCGTATTTTTTAGTTTGGTTGTAGGCATACCAAACTTTTCCAACATGCTTTCTATATTCTCTTTCATTTACATATAAATCCATTACTGATGATTGTAAAACAGTAAAAGTATTATATTCTGCTTGACTAGGAGAAGTTAAGATTCCATTAGCAAAATAAATATCAGTTTTACGCTCATCTATGTTTGCATAACAAGTGAAAGAAAAAGCATATACTAATAAAAAAAGAAAAAAGTATTTCATTGTTTATTCCTTAATTAACATTAAAATCACAATAGTTTTTTCCTTGACTAGGCCATGGAACTGTGTATGAATCACCTGATAATGACTTTTGATAAATAACCCATTTAGACTTTCTCTCTGTAGTATTAAAATAAATATTTTCAAACTTTTTATCTATGATTCTTGAGTGTACAAGTAATTCATCTCCAAATTTATTTGCATAAATTAAATAGTAACCTTCGCAATATATCGGTGCACTCACTTCCCCACGAATTTCTTTAGCTTTCTCTGGCATTTCTAACACTTTTTTATAAGCCCTTGCTGCCTGCATCGCGATATCTATATGAATCGGGTGCTTGTCTTTATACGTCTCATAAATCCACCGCTCCACATCATCCCGCACCCCATTCCCATTAGCGTCAATCCCAAGCAAAGTCGAGTCATTAACAACCGGATCCGGCTCCGGCGGTAGCTGATGCCCTTGAATCACTTCGGGGACATAGAAACGGTACTTGATCTCTTTGATCTGAGTCGACTTGTAGCCTTTGTCCGCTTTGAGGCTTTTGATCTCCACTTCATAAACACCTTCTTCCAGTAAAGCATTCGGTGTATAGAGCACTTTATTGTCATATTTGTCGTAACTGATGGCACCGTCGATGTGGTCGTTGGTCTTGGAGGAGAGATAAACAAGTTTGATGTTGTTCTTCTGCACGCTCGAAGCGTCGAGCGGTACGTTAAAAGAGACTTCGATCTTGGCATTGTTCCAGACATCGGTCTGTGCTACTGTAGGGGAGAGTTGAGCAATTACGGCTTGGTCGGTGCCTTTGGATATACTGAGATCATCACCGGAACCGTAGAGAGAGATAGAACTTGTTATAAGGAATAGAAGTGTCAAGAAGTGCTTCATCGTTGTGCCTTTTACATCAAATTTGCACAGTATATCACACATGTTTTATTAGTATATATTGTAAATTATTTTCAAATTTAACTCACAGCACCATAGGTCAAGTGACAACTCCAAAGTCTACTCATGGTCTTCTTGACATCTTTTTTCTTCTCTCATTTTATCAATCATATTGCTGTGAAAGTAGTGGGTTGTCACCTGACACTAAATTTCCAGGTAGTAACTCGAAAGAAACAAGTTCTAATATGTTTAAATTTGTTTCATGTAAATATTTTGGCTATACTGTGTCAAAAAGAAACAGTAGTAACCAATGCCAAGTAAAATATTTACTTATCTTCTACAGGAACGCGGACAATATAAGTCTCGGCCGCACACCGCATTTCAACACTCTCTGCTCTCCTCTTTGTTAACCTTTTTTGCCGTCGTATCAACACTGTTTGTTCTTCGTCAGATGCTTTTTGTTCACGACACGCCTATGATCATAGCCGACAGTAGCGGTGCAGTGGTTGGCGCTCTGCTTCTCTACAAACTGAAAAAGAAGAGAAAGGTTGTTCAAATTGCCAGAATCACCACTTATTTTATGTTCCTGTTTTTTTTACTGTTTAGTTTTGTCAACCAAAATCGGGAGTTTGGTCTGATCTGGAGCATCTTTTTTCCTGCTTTTGCCATTTTGCTTAATGGCATGCGCTTCGGACTGAGCATTACTGTTCTCTACTATCTTTTTTTGCTGCCAATGGCCTATCAGGGCATCGGTGTCTGGGAAGGCGGGGCCTGGACTTTACAGGCATTCTTACGTTTCACCGCTGCCTCTTTTGGAACTGTTTTTGTCATCTCCCTTGCAGAGCATAGCCGTGAACGTGTCTTCAGGACCTTGCATCTTATGCATCAGAAAGAACGCCGCAATGTACGAAAACTCCACGAACTGTCCCATCAGGACCATTTAACAGAGCTCTATAACAGGCGAAAACTGCAGGAGATATTTCCAAAAAAGGTCGACATCGCATCAAGGGACAGCACCTACTTCTGTTTCTTTCTTCTGGACATCGACTTTTTCAAACTCTATAATGACACCTACGGCCATCAGATGGGGGACAAGACACTCAAAGAGGTGGCCAGGATCATGCACGAGCACCTACGCCGCAGTGATGACATGGTCTTCAGGGTCGGCGGCGAAGAGTTCGGCGGTATTATCTTAGGCAGTTCCAGAGCGGTGATAGAAGAGCGGCTGAACACAATACTGACCGCCATCAGAAATGCCAACATTGAACACCGCTCAAGCGAGGTTGCCGCGCATCTCACGGCTTCCATAGGTGCCGTCATCTATCAACCGAAACTGGTATGTCACGGTTTTGAGCACCAGTTCTCCGAGGCGGATAAAGCCCTCTATGACTGTAAAAGCCGTGGACGTAACTGTATCTCTATCGTTGAGATCTAAAACGTAAAAATAGGACTAGAAGCGGTCGAGCTTGATGACCTTGACGGTCTCTCCCGCCTCTTTCGGGCCGTCTTCTTCGCTGCTGACGATCAGTGCGGCATCACCGAGCATGTTGGTCAAGATAGCCGATGTCCCCACCTTTTTACCTTCAAAGTCGACAACGTATCTGCCATCCTTAAAAGCAAGGTTACAGGCCGTAAACTCACTCTTTCTGGAGCGTTTGTTGAACGGCTCGGCCAAGGTCGCTTCGACCATCTCGAAGACCTTCTCGCTCCCGAGGAACTTCTTGATCAGCGGCACGACATAGAGCAGGAACGTCACCGTCGACGAGTAGGCAAACCCGGGCAGTCCGAGGATGAATTTCTCCCCCTTTTGCGCCACGAGGATATGCTGTCCCGGCTTGATGTTCACCCCTTTGAAGATCACCTCCGCGCCAAGGGCCGGAATGACATCTTTGACAAAGTCGTAATCACCGACGCTGACACCCCCGGTACTGACCACGATATCGGCCGACGCCAGGGCATTTTCAAAGGCGGAGGTAATGGATGCTCTGTCGTCTTTGACGACCCCCATCTGCACCGCTTCTGCACCCGCCATCGTAGCGATAGCGGCAATGGTATGGTGGTTTGAACTGCGGATCTGTGAGGCATGTTCCTGCGCTTCGCCGATCTCGAGGATCTCGCTTCCGGTAGAGAGGGTAGCCACACGAGGCCGAAGCATGACCGGTACCACGGCGATATTCAGTCCCGCCAGAACACCGATCTCGGCAAAACCGATCTTGGCCCCTTTTTTGATCAGGACATCGCCCTTGGAGTAGCTCTCGCCGACCGGACGGACGCTGTTGCCTAAAGGTACCGGTTCGTTGATGATGATCTCGTTCCCCTCCACAGTGACATTCTCGATCTGGATCAGGGTGTCCGCACCGCGCGGCATGCCTGCGCCGGTAAAGGTCTTGATACAGCTGCCGCTTGTCACCTCGCGTGTTTCGTCACTGCCGGCAGGGTTGTCGCCCAAAATCGTAATACGTCCGCCTGCAAGGTCGCTGTGCAGCACCGCATAACCGTCCATCGCAGACGTCGGCTGTGACGGTGAGTTCTCATCGGCCACGATATCTTTTGCCAGGTAACGGCCAAGAGCATCCTGTAAAAAAACGTTCTCCTGGCGCAAAGTACCTGCTTCGAGTGCGTTCAACAGTTCTATTGACTCTTCATAACGTAAAAAACCCATCTACTCTCCTAACAGACCCGAACCGCTGATCGGTGTGGAACGCTCGGCCGCATAGAGACGCTTGCCGTCTTTGAGGTCATACTTCCAGATCGGCGCGCTCGCTTTGAAATCCTCGACAAAGTCGTTGATCATCTTGAGGGCCACCTTGCGTTTCGGCGAGAAGACCGCCGCCACGTAGGAGGAGGTGTGCAGCGGCACATCACCGCGTGAGTGGGCCATCTTCAAGACAGCGCCCGCCTCTTTGGCTCTCGCCTGCCACGCATCGAACCATGACTCCAAAATCGGCTCATAGATGTCAAAACTCAATCCCGAAATGCCCTCTTCGTCGCGGATCGTTCCGATAAAGGGGATATAGGCACCGTAATTGCTGCCTGCTTCCTCTTGGTACCAGCGCACCAGTATCTCTTCGACCGGAACCGGCCCGTCGTATAACTCCAGCATCTCAACCGCCACAGACAGGAGGAAGCAGAGAGACCTTGTCACCGGACTTCAACTCGGTGTCAAGCGTTTTGACCATTGTATCGTTCACCGCCACTGCACAACTCTCCAGCCAATCTTTGACCTCAGCATCGTTTTGAAGCGCTGCCGCCACATCTCTAAGTGTCGCCGCCTCGATCTCCAAAGGCTCTTTCTGTATCGGTCCTAAAAATTCTACACGTACCATTGTATATCCTCAAAGGGTTCTTTGCCCTCTTAATTGTTAACGCGATTATAGCATATTTGCTGTTTCCGGGCCGTTGGGGGAGAGTGGATAAAGCGCAGCCCTGATGTTGCCGTGTCGTAATTACCCGTTCTCTCTGCACGCACCCTTTGCTCTTAACCCATTTTGCTATAATTGCACCAAAAACAGAAGGGGACGAAAATGTTGTTTGGCAAAATCGAATACCTGAACCTACTCCCGTTCCATCTGTTTATGAAACGCTACAGCCGTTCATCACGCCACTATATGAGCTTTCGCTACAAGAAAGGGGTCCCTTCCAAGATCAACGCGGAGTATGCTGCCAGACGCGTTGATGCCGCTTTCATCTCCAGTATCAAAGGGCGAAAAGAGCGGTATGTCAAGTTGGGGATCATCGCCAAAAAAGAGGTTCTGAGCGTTCTTCTCCTGCCGGCTGAAACCGATGTGGAAGACACGGAGAGTGCAACGTCCAATATCCTGGCCAAGGTTCTGGGACTAAAAGGAGAGGTGCTCATCGGCGACAAAGCGCTTCGCCATTACCTCAAAGGGGATGCGAACGCCATCGATCTTGCCAAAGTGTGGCATGATCGCTACAACCTCCCCTTTGTCTTTGCCCTGCTCTGCTACCACCAGCACGACAGAGAGATCAAAAAAATTGCACGCACCTTCAAAAAAGCAGACCGGAAGATCCCGCAATACCAGCTTTCCAAAGCCTCTGAACGTACGGGGATCTCTCCCAAAGCGATCCGGCACTACCTGACCTACATCTCGTATGAGCTTGACAGCAAGGCAGAAGCGGGACTGCGCAAGTTCTGGCATCTCTCCAAAGAGCATACCAAGGCACATAAATAAGAAATAAACATTTTTTTTCGGCATGACCTATGGCAAGACTGCTGTTTTGACAAGCAGCAAGCCACCCTCTCCCAAAGATAGAGCGTTTTATTACCTTCGTGTGTTACAATAATCAAACCATACCAAACCTATTTTCAAAGGATTCATTATGCCTCAAAATGAGATGATGAACGCCATCTGTTCCCAGCTGCTCACCCCGGACGACATCAATATTTCCGAAGAGCTTGTTACACGTATAGCGGCGGAAAAGATTGTCGTTCAGGTGCTCATTAAAGGCGAAAGTGCTGCCATCCGCATCTATTCACAGCAAGCGCTGATGCTCTCGCTCATCATGCCGATCCTGCACCACTTCGGCTTCAACATCGTCGATGAAGTCGCCTTCAGTTTTGACCATAACAAAGAGACCATCCACCTCAAACGTTTCAACCTTAACCTTTTCAAGATAAAACAGATCACTGAGGCAAAGAACAACATTGAAACCGTTATTACCCAGGCCCTCAAGGGGGAGAGTTTTAAGATCTCACGCCTCTTTTCGCTGGTATGCGAGGAGAACCTAAACCTCAGGCAGCTTTCGCTTCTAAAAGCGATGGTCGAGTACATGAACCAGGCAGTCGTGGCCATCAATCTGGACACTTTTTTACACACCCTGACAACACAGTCGGAGATGGCAACCCTCTTTTTGCACTACTTCGATACCAAGTTCAACCCGGAAGTAAAAGCGCGTAAAAAGAAGATGAAAGAGCTCGAAGCGTCAATCGAAGCCACGATCAAAAAGGTGCCTAACATCACGGATGACAAGATTTTAAAACTTACCTACGCCCTGATCCAGTCAACCGTCCGTACCAACTACTTTTTCAATCAGGAGAGCATTGCGTTCAAGATCGACACGGCAAACTTTGCCCACAACCTCAAAGGGATGCAGCCCCGCATTGAGACCTATGTCTCGCACAAAGATTTTTCCGGTATCCACCTTCGTATGTCCAACATTTCACGCGGCGGTCTTCGCTGGAGTGAACGCCATGAGGACTTTCGTACCGAGATCAAGTCGCTGATGATCACCCAGGAGGGTAAAAATGCCATCATCATCCCCGATGGGGCCAAGGGCGGTTTTGTCATCCACCGCGAGAGAAATGAGATATCGAAGGCGTTTTTCACTGAAACGTACTCCACGTTTATCCACAATCTGCTTGACCTTGTCGACAACCGTGTCGAGGGGGAAGTGGTGCGTGACAAAAATATCATCGCTTATGATGATGAGGATCCCTACTTTGTTGTCGCAGCCGACAAAGGCACTGCGGCGATGAGTGATGTCGCCAATGCCATTGCGATCGAAAGGAACTTCTGGCTCGGGGATGCCTTTGCCAGTGGCGGCTCAAACGGTTTTGGCCACAAAGAGCTCGGGGTCACTGCAAAAGGTTCGCTCAAATCGACCGAACGTTTTTTCCTCGAAAAAGGGGTCAACTTTCGTGAGGAGAGCGTCACTGTTGTCGGTATCGGTTCTATGAACGGCGACGTCTTCGGAAATGGGATGCTGGAGTCCAGACACTTTAAACTTCTGGGGGCGATCTCACATCGGGAGATCTTTATCGATCCCAAACCGAATACCGAGGTCGCCTTTGCGGAGAGACAACGTCTCTTTGTTGCCAAAGACGGTTCATGGAGTGCCTACAACCGTGACCTGATCTCTAAAGGCGGCGGTGTGTTTTTGCGCAGTGACAAGGCCGTAGAGCTGACGCCTGAGATACAGACGATGCTGCATACCCAAAAGCAGTCGATGAGCGGTGAGGATCTGGCAAAAGCGCTGTTGTGCATGAAGGTCGACCTTCTTTTCAACGGCGGTGTCGGGACCTATGTCAAACACTCCGAAGAGAGCAACCTCGACCTGGGCGACAAGCAGAATGAAGCGGTCCGTATCGATGCCAGTGATCTCAGGTGCGAAATTGTCTGTGAAGGGGGCAACCTCGGCTTTACCCAAAGAGCCCGTATCGAATATGCCGTCGGCGGCGGCAAGATCAATATTGACGGTATCGACAATGCCGCCGGTGTTGACACGTCGGATCATGAGGTCAATCTCAAGATCCTTCTCAATATGCTTAAAGAGAAAGGGCTGATCAACAATAAAGAGAGCCAGCACACCCTGCAATCGTTAACACAGCAAGTCATCAATATGGTCCTCTGGAGCAACTACCGTCAGGCGCTGGCGCTCTCTCGGGATGAGATGCTCAGTCGACTCTACCCTGAAGATTTTCATACGACCATTGATATATTGAGTGAGCATATCGAGGTCTTCAACCGCAGAGACTTCTTTATCCCCAAAACAGAGAACATGGAAGAGATTATGACCAAGAGTGGGGAGATCGTCAGACCTATCCTCGCTTCGCTGCTCTCCTATTCCAAAATATTAGTAAAAAAACTGCTTCTGGGCAGTCCTTTGATAGACGACCTACACAGTATCGACTATCTGTACAAATACTTTCCAAAGTCCTTTGTCAGCGTCTATGAGCATGAGATCAAGACCCATCCGCTCAGAGATCAGATCATCGCCACTGTCATTGCCGATACGGTCATCAACCTGCAGGGTGCCAGTTTTGTGCATGACTATAACCGCTTAGGCAAAGAGAAGTTCCTTGACAAGATCAAATCCTACCTCATCGGCAACAATCTCTTTGGCGCCAATGATATCCGTTTTGAGATATTCAGACACGATTACGATATGCCGCTTCGTACGCAATACGAACTGTTGAGCAGCATCGAAAGAACACTCACCTTCTCTACTAAGTGGATGTTGAACTATCTCGACTCCGAACAGATCGACTCTGCCCACATCCTTGACTACAAAGACCGTCTCCATGAACTGCTGAACACGATGGAGACAGAGGTCGATCAGGAACTGGTCGCCGGCAATGAACACTTCAACCGTTTTTTTACGACCATCGACTATCTTCGCTTTGCCGTTGCCGCTATTGTCATCAAAGAACATAGTAACAACAGTTTTGAGAATGTTGCCAGTCTCTTCTACCTTATCTTCCGCGAGATGAAGATCATGAAACTGCTGCGCATCCTGGATGAGCTTAAGATCAACGAAGATGCCGACCGGGCGATCAAAGCGCAGATGCTTCACTACATCGAGTTTATTGTTATCAACCTCACGCAAAAGATCTTAAGTTTTCAACGGGTCGGTGAATCAGCGCATGAAGCCTTTGAGAACTATCTCAACAGTAACAGAAAACACTTCGAGTCGACCGTAGAACAGATAGACAAACTGCTCAGCGAAGAGCATAAAGAGGTCAAAGAGGTCGTGATCACGATCAATCAATTGATGGTGCTTGCCATCTGATCCCCACTTTCAAATACGGGATAACTCTACTTTAAGAATTTGCTTTAATAAATTACGATACTCTTGTGGCATAACAGCGATAAATTAGAATTTCTTATTTTATAAGGAGCTTCTTTTTTATTGAATATAATTGCAGGAGTGCCTACAGTGACCAAACATTTTCTTACCATTGTGATACAGATCTTCCTGATCGCTTCAACCGCAAGTTACGCCAAGAGTGGCGAGATGGAAGCGCATGCCTTTACTGCGGTCAAAGTCAGAGCACAGCAAGGCGATGCGAACAGCCAGTTTGCACTCGGAGGCATGTATTTTCAGGGGATCGGCACGGAAAAAGACCCTAAAATGGCAGCCAATATGTACAGTAAAGCTGCTGAGCAGGGACATGTAAAAGCGATGTTTAACCTGGGTGAGATGTATGCCAACGGTATCGGCATAGAGAAGGACATGGATAAGGCAGTCTTCTACTTTTCCGAAGGCTCGAAACAAGGCGATCTCAAGTCGACAATGAACCTTGCCGCAATCTTTTATAAAGGCAACGGGGTTGAAAAAGATCTTGAAAAGGCCTTTGACCTCTATAAAACAGCTGCCGATAAAGGCTATCCCAAAGCACAGCATAAGGTCGGTACCATGTATAAACGCGGCCTCGGCGTCTCCAAGGATATCCAGCAGGCGAAACTCTATCTGAAACTATCGGCGCTGCAGAGCTGTTCTGATGCACAATACGATCTTGGCAAAATGTACTTTGAAGGCGACGGTGTTGCCAAAAACGACGAAGAGGCAAAACAGCTGCTGCAAGATGCCTACCTTAACGGAAGAGCCGAGGCAAAAGAGATTCTCGACAAGGAAAACTGGCATATCATAAAAGACCAATCGGTACTCCCTGAAGAGTAATAGACCCCTTTATGTATCTATTAAAAATATGTCGATATGATATAAAGGATTTAAAGGAGTAGACTTATGAAAAAGACATTGGTTCTTTTATCGCTTGCCTGTGCTGCTTTATCGGCAGCACCCATCGGTGCTGAAATCTTCAAACAGTGTGCCATCTGTCACGGAGATCAAGCCCAGAAGCATTCACTCGACGTCAGTGCTATCATCGCAGGCATGGATGCCAAAAAGATCGTGGAAACGCTAAAAGGCTATCAGTCAGGCAAGCTTGATCAATACGGTTTCGGAAACATGATGCAGGGACAGGCAACAAAACTCTCAGAAGAGCAGATGCATGCAGTCGCAACGTATGTCTCATCTTTGCCCCCTGTAAAAGAGGACGATGCCAAGAAAGCGGCCCCGCCAGAACCCACGATCACCAAAGAAGAGGTGAACTACAACAGCTTCATGAAAGCGTATTTCAAAGCAAACCCCAAAGCGACCTTCAAAGAGGCCAAACAGAAGTGGGACGACTCTCAGAAACAGGCAATATAGCCTGATCCGTCTCATTCTAAACACCTTTTCGCCCATGCAGGTACCCTCTTGCCTGCTCAACCTTAATTAAAGTAAATGCAGGTATATTCTTAAAAAATTTCAATAACCAAGGATTATAATGAACAAAACATCTATCGCACTGGCGGCACTTTTACTGCTCCTCTCAGGATGCAGCGAGAAGCCGGAAGAGTCAGCAAACACGGCCGAAGCCATCACGGAGAAAGCCGCACCGGCGCCAGCAAGCAAACCGGTCGACAACCTTTACGGAACATCGACGCAGCCACAGACGGCCGCAGCTCAAGAGAGCCAACCGCAGACCAACAATGTGCACGTGGCCAAGGTACTCGAAACCATGGATGCTTCCGGTTACACCTATGTCAAAGTCGATGAAGACGGCCAGGTCTACTGGATAGCAGGACCCGAGTCGAAAGTCACTGTAGGGAGCACCGTCTCGTATCTGGAGCAGATGATGATGCAGGACTTTACGAGCAAGACCCTGAACCGAACGTTTGAGATGCTGATGTTCACCAGCACTATCGTCCCGGAAGGAAAAGCTGATGCTGCCGCTGCTGCGGCATCTGCCGTTCCAGCGCAGCCGGCTGCACCGCACTACAGCGATACGCAAGCGGCGCAAAAAGAGCCGTCAGAAGCGATCAATGTCACCAAAGCGGAAGACGGTTACACGGTCGAAGAGCTCTATGCCAAAAAAGCGGCACTCAAAGGACAGAAAGTCAAACTCAAGGCAAAGGTCATCAAGGTCTCTAAAAACATCATGGGCAAGGACTGGGTCCACCTCCAGGACGGGACAGGTGTCGCCGGCAGCAGTGATGACATTGTCGCGACCGGTCTGAATACAACGGTCAAGGCAGGTGACACCGTCACGGCGACGGCCACGCTCAACACCGATGTCGACCTTGGCTACGGCTACTTTTTTGCCGTCATCCTCGAAGAGAGCACCTTTACAAACTAGCCTTAGCCCCTCTTCGTCCCGTCGCGGTGTGTAGCACTGCGGCAAAACCTTTCCGAATCTTTAAATAAAAAAATATTATACTTTTTTATGTTTTTTTCATGTTTTTTTCATTTTAGCGCGATATACTATAAGGTAATAGTGTATATAGAAAGAGTATGCACCGTTGAAGGAGTAATACAAATGATAAAAAAGATAAACCTCTTGGCTGTCCTGCTTTTGGCATGCTCGCCATTAGTATATGGAGACATTACAGGCAGTCCGCATGACTTATCAGGGAAAACAACTGGTGCTGTAGGTTCTGATGACAATGGCGAACTGTGTGTCTATTGTCATACGCCTCACGCCGCAAATACCGCTTTTGACGGTGCACCGCTTTGGAACAAGACCGCAACAGCTGGACTTGATTATATGATGTATGGAGCTACGGCTGTTAACACGGCCGGTGCAACGATCGCCAACACCGCAACAGCAACGACACCGGCAAGCCCTTCACTGGCATGTCTGAGCTGTCATGACGGTATCAGCGCCATCGATTCGATCGTCAATGCACCTGGCTCTGGAATGGGTGCTTTGGCAGCAGGTACGGCTGGACAGAATATCGTCGATGCACTCACAACTGCATACGGTGGTAATATCGGTGGGACTCCGGGTACTGCAACTGCCGGTACGACCGTTGACCTTTCAAACGACCACCCGGTCTCCATCCCTTATATGGGAACCGGTGCTACAGACAGTCCAGCCAGCCTCAGAGCGACAACTTTTGATCTCACTACATACGGAGACGGTGTTGCATGGGTAGGCGCAACAACGATTGCCGATCTTCTTCGCAACGGCAACGTGGAGTGCGGCAGCTGTCACGATCCACACAATGGTGGTAAGGTACAGGGAACAGATACGGAAGTCAACTTCTTGCGACACTCCAATACAAACAGTAACCTCTGTATTGGATGTCACGCGAAGTAGTCTTTATTTGGGTAAAAACCAGACACTTTACTTTCACTGCAAACGGCAGGCGGGGCATGCCCCTGCCTCTGCCTCTGCCTTCAATAAAGTTTTATTGATTATAATTAAAGTATTACCTTTGAACTGTTTTGTACAGTCTTAAGTTAATATTTAAAAAATGAAAAATTTTAAAAGGGGTGTTTGGTGAGAACCGTTTTTCTTTTTACAGTAATGCTTTCCGTCTTTCTTTTTCAGGGATGTGCGACAAAACCTGAGGCTGTGCAACAGCCCAAGATCGTCTTTCCATCTTATCCGGATGAACCGAAGATAGCGTATGTCGACACCTACCGGGGTGAGTCACAGAGTGAGAACGACGCCAGTGCCTTAGATCTCTTTCTGGGAGAAGACAAGGGTAGAAAGACAATCTCACCAGTCATCGTAAAACCCTACGGCGTCGGCCTGCAAGATGGCAAACTCTATGTCGCCGACACAGGTACCGACACGGTCTTCATTATCGATGAAAAGAGCAAAGAGGTCTCCTACATCGGCAACAATCCAGTCGGCAGGCTTGTCGCTCCCGTGGCCATTGCTTTTGACAGTAACGGAACGGTCTATGTCAGCGATGCACGTCAGAAAAGGGTACAAGGCTACAACAAAGTAGATGGCAAGTTGAAGTTTGTGCTAGGAAGTCGGCTGGATTTTGTCCATCCCACCGGCATCGCGATCGATAAAAACTTAAACCGGCTCTATGTCGTCGACACCAAGGGGCACTGCTTTAAAGCATTTGACATTGCGACGAAAAAACTTCTTTTCACCATCGGCGAGCGGGGGAGAGGTGACGCACAGTTCAACTTCCCGACCAATGTCGCCGTCGACCAACGCAACGGTAATATCGTCATTGTCGATACACAGAACTTCCGTGTTCAGATCTTTGACAAGGAGGGCAAGTTTATACGCCGTTTTGGAAAGATCGGCGATAGACCCGGAATGTTCGCACGCCCCAAAGGTGTCGGCATCGATACGGAGGGACATATCTACGTCAGTGATGCCGCCTTTAACAATGTCCAGGTCTTTAATGAGACGGGAGAGCTGCTGCTCTACTTCGGCGCCGCCGGCTACACACCAGCGACGTTTCGTCTTATCGCAGGAATCTTTATCGATGAGACCGACAAGATAGCGATTGCTGACGGCTTCAGCGGACGGGTACAGACCTTTCAGTACCTGAGCAAAAAGTGGAAAGCAGCGCACCCCGATGAATATAACGAGCTCAAAGAGTTCAAACCAGAAATTTGAGATGAAGGAATAATGTGAAAATACTCTTTTTCATGCTCTTGCTAAACTGTTTTGTTGCAGCTGGAGAAGTCCTGCTGCCCGAAGCAACCGTTGCCGTCGTTAACGGCATCGCCATCTCAGAAGATGAGCGGGACAAAGAGGTCGGTAAACTGATGCCCAAGGCCTATTTTCATTCTACGTTGAATGACGAAAAGCTTAAAGTCCTGCAAGAGAAGGCAACTGCATCCCTTATAGAGAAAACACTTTTGTATCACTATGCGCTCTCCCAGGATCTGCGTGTCACTGATACTGAGATCGCAAAGGTAATTGCGAGACTGCAAGCGGCATATGGCTCCAAAGTGGAACTGGATCGGGCCATACAACGTCTGGGGTTTACACCCGAAGCGTTCAAGACCGCAATCAAGAAAGACGAGGTCCTTAAGAAGCTGTACAAAAAAGAGATCGAAGCAAGCTATAGTGATGAAGAGCTCAAAACGTATTACGAGAAGAACCGGTACAAATTCAAAGAGCCCGAGAAGATCAGGGTGCGTCTTATCTATGTCAGAAACGACCCTAAAGATCCTGACGGAAAACAAAAAGCAAAGCTTAAGATCGAAGAGGCCTACAAGAAGCTGCAAGAGGGTGCCCTCTTCGCCGACGTTGCTGCAGCCCATTCCAATGCGATGAGTCGTATCAATGGTGGGGACATGGGTTATCTTCACAAGGGACGGCTTGATGAAGCGGTCGAGGAGATAGCATTTGCCATGAAGGCGGGCGAGATGAGCAAGGTAATCGAAAAAGATGTCGGGTATTATATCGTCAAGGTCGAAGATAAAAAAGTGTCAAATCAGTTGTCCTTCGACATCGTCAAAGAAAGCCTCAGAAAAGAGTTGAAACAGCGAACAGAAGACGAACGAAAAAGTACGCTGCTTGCCAAATTAAAAGCAACCGCCGTGATCATAAAGTAGTAAAAAACGATGAAACATACGCTTCTTGTCCTTTTGTCGCTCTGGTATGCAGGCTCTTACTTGCTGCATGCCGCCGACTATCCGGACAGAGGCTTCTATGGCAGCTTGAATTTTTACTATATCGATGACAAATACGAAACAGGGCAATTCTATAACGCACAGCAGGACTTTGTACAGGAATATAAGCTCGGTTACATCGGTAACATCTACAGTCCCCGTCTGCTCGACTACACCCTAGAGGGGCTTTTTCGAATCGAAGACATCAAAACGCAGAACACGGGCAGCGAAGGCAAGACAAATATCAAGAGCCAAGACTACAAGATCAACATGAACTTCATCAAAGAGACCAACTACCCTTTTACTGTCTACGCACAAAAGACCGACCGACCGGTCTCTACCATCTACAGCACATCAAGCACACGATATGAGCAGGAGCTAGAGCGCTACGGTCTTCAAGGGGCATTGAAGTTCGATCTCTTTACCGTTGCGTACGGGGCCACCAGACAAAAGAGTCTCTATGACCGTCTCTTTACCTACCAGGAGATAGAGAGCGACCTCTACAAGGCATCCATACGTCGCAGCAAACAAGCCTACAGTTACCAGTTGGGCTACAGCCACCTAGAGCGCAATGTCAACACCACGACACTTACAGACAGCAACATCTCGACCAACGAAGTCGATGATACCGTGGACTTCACCTATCGATGGAAGATCTCGGATACACTGACCTTCAACTCTGATGCCCGCTATACCGACAGCGAATACTACAAATACAAGACGACGATAGCCAACCTTTACCTGCGATGGCGGCCCAAGAAACAGTACAACGGTAGCATTGCCGTAAGCGGCAGCCATACCGACCACTTTAGCGATACGAATGACACCAGGATCTATTCTGAGACCGTCGACACCTTGGATGTCTCTCAGATGTTCAGCTACATGCCGACATCAGACCTGACCTTCACCGAGAACATCGGCTTCCATACCTATAAGACAAGCGTTGTCGAAGGCGACAATGCCAATCTTAGGCTTGGTGCCCACTACAACAAGCAGCTCACCCAAGACACCAGAGTGCGCATGTCGGGAAGCTTTGATACGCTTACAAACGAGACCCGTAGGAAGCCGACGCTTACCAATGATCTCAATGGGACGACGAGACGAAATAGCTATACCCTCGATGCCCGTGCCACAGTGACCGAAAAGTTGCCTTCACTAAGGTCAACACTGGATGTCGGCGGGAACTACTACATGGTGCGGACCTCACTGGATGAGAAGCGCGACCGCTACAGCGCCAACCTCGCGTTTGCCTCGCAACTGACAAGCGGATTGCGCAACAGGTTTGATGCAAGCTATCTCAATGAACAGGGGCGCGCTATCTTTCTGCGAAACAATGTTGATGAGTTTGTCTACCGCTCTGTCATCCGGACCGACATCAGCGAATACCTTGACTATACGACCCGTCTTGGCGTTAAAGGACGGGTAACAGGAAAACTGGGACTGCGCTATTCGGATATTGAGAACGATGGGCTTCACATAGAACGGATCGTACCACGGGCGGACCTGACCGTAAACTACCGCTTTTTTCAGCGGCTGATCGTTGCAGCCGGTGCCCATGCTGACAGGGATTTGAGCTATAATTATATGAATTACTCCGGCAATGCAAGCATCAACTACAGTATACGTAAAACCACGTTTAGGATGGGCTATCAGTATTATAAAACAGAAAGAACTGATGACCTGTTCTTCCCCGATTATGAACGCACGCGGTTTGAGATAAAATTAACACGGACATTTTAAGGAATATGATGAAGATTTTTTTGTGGATAGGCCTCGTTCTGATGACAACAGAAAGTCTGCAGGCTAAAGCAGCCGAAAGACTAGTCTGGCCTGCGGCACCGGACCCGGCCAGGATCGAATATCTCTCAGCCGTGACAACGGCCAAAGACATAGGGATAAAAAAAGGTTTTTTTTCGAAGATCAGCGATTTTCTTTTTGGGGATGAAGAGAAGGGACTGAACGCACCCTTTGGAATCCACGCCGATGCACAAAAGGTCTATGTCACCGATATCGGCGCCAAGACAGTGACGGTTTTTGACAAAAAAGAGGAGGAAGTCATCACAATAGAAGGGCCGAAGGAGAAGCGCTTTCTCTACCCTGTCGATGTTGTTTCGGACAGCAAAGGCAATATCTATGTTTCCGATTCGGTGCTGGCTAAAGTCTATGTCTTTGACAGTGACGGGGACTTCATTCGCACTATCGCACCCAAAATGCTGCAAAGACCCGTCGGTATCGCTATCAGTGCGGATGGCAAACGGCTTTACATAGTCGATGCACTCGCCAGTCAGATCCATATGACGACATTAGAGGGCAAATATGTCCGTTCCATCGGGCGTAAAGGCAGTGGTCAAGGGGAGTTTAACCGGCCGACCTATATCGATGTCGGCATCGATGGCAAGATCTATCTCTCCGACTCGATGAACCACTGTATTCAAGTACTCGACAGTGAAGGCAACTTTATCCGTACCTTCGGCCATCTGAGCAAGAACATCGGTGGCTTTGGAAGTCCGCGCGGTATTGCCATCGACAGCGACGGCAATATCTATGTCAGCGACACGCTTTTCAACGTGATCCAGATCTTCAACCCTGATGGGCAGCTGCTGATGCTCTTTGGGCAGTACGGCAGTGAACGCGGTGCCTTTGCACTTCCTGTCGATATCTCGATTTTGCCGGATAACACCATCTTTGTCAGTGACACCAACAACCGACGTTTTCAGCTCTTTAAGCGGCTGGATCCACCAAAAGCGAGGAGATAGCAATGCGATTTATAATTTTGTGCGTGTTTGGTATGCTGATGTTCAGCAGCGGCGAGCTTTCAGCTTCCATCGTGAACACAAAGCACAACCTCTCCGTCACCAATACGGCAGGGACTATCAAGGCACAGACGGAGACAGAACTCTGTGTATTCTGCCATATCCCGCACCAGGGAAGGCCCGATGGTAAACCACTGTGGAACAGGAGTATGCCGGCATCGGCTTATACGATGTATGACAGTGACTATCTGCGACGCATGGGCTATGCCCCTGTAGAACCCGATCTCGGCATACTGAATGATACCCCGGGTGCCTTGTCACGCCAGTGTCTCAGTTGTCATGACGGCACCGTCGCTGTTGGCGCCATCTACAAGCTTCGAAGGGATTTTCTGGGTGCCGGTATCGTTCCTATGGACGGGGTCGAGACAGACGGCACCATCCCTGCGACCTCGGCAGCATTTCTCGGAACAGACTTGACGATGCACCACCCCGTCGGCATAAAGTACGATCCGACCGTGACGAAAAGCTTTGACATCGGTGAACGGACGATGGAGCTTCTGACCCTGCCGACTGCGCCGCTCAAACTTTTCCAGTATAACGGTGAAAACTATGTCGAGTGCTCCTCCTGCCATGACCCCCACAAAGACAACACAATGTTTTTGCGGGTCGATACCGGTGCCAACCATGCACAGAACATCGTCACGACCTGTACCTCCTGCCATGACAAGGACGGTTGGACGGGAAGTGTCCACCAGACAGCGACCAACACCTATACAGACCCTGCCGTCCTCGCCGACTACGGAACCAACAAAGTCGCAGACCTGGGCTGTGCCAACTGCCACACGCCGCACAATGCAGAGGGGGTTCCTTATCTCAACAGAAAGGTACAGGGCAACACCTGTTTTCAGGGGGCTGCTTCTGACATAGCCGGTGCGGCTTGCCACGGCGTAGGCGGTGCGAAAGATATCGAGACGATCCTCAACCGCGCCTACACCCATCCGGTAATCGCAAGCAGTGACCCCGCGGATCCGAAACATACTAACCTGGATGTACTTTATGGTACTGGTATTGTCGATCCTAATGGCGGTGCCGGCATCGACTGGGCGACCAACAAACATGCGGTCTGTATGGACTGTCATAATCAGCATCAGGCACAGCCCGGTACCCATGCTCCGGACGGACAGTGGTATCCTAACCCCGGAACATCGACAAATACCGTTTCCAATGTACTGAAGGGAGTTCCCGGCGTCGAGCCGACATGGCCGACAGAGTGGACACAGCCAATGACATTTACAACCCTTGCCTCGGCGGAAAAAGAGTACCAGATCTGCTTTAAATGCCACTCCTACTGGGGAATCGGAAGTGCGACCGGCGGTGTGAACGACGGCGGGCATGTCTCCCCGAGTGATAATGTAACGCCGATGACCGATGTGGCATGGGAGCTGAATATCAACAATAAATCGGGTCACCCTGTTGTTGTCAGTTTGTTAAATCGTGTAGGCTCATACGCGCCCAAAGAATTGGATGCCATACAGCTTCTTTCACCATGGACGGAAAACCCTGGCGCCAACCAGATGTACTGTTCGGACTGTCACGGTGCGGATAATGAACTGGGCGGTGACCCGAAAGGGCCGCACGGCTCCGACCTGAAGTATATCCTCAAAGGGACCAATCAGTTCTGGCCAGCCAATGCCAACGGCAATCTCTACACGATGGACGACATCAATGTTGCGGGGATCGACCCGGGCGATGACGGACTTTTCTGTAAAAACTGTCACGACATCGCTCGTCCGCACACAGACTGGTCAACACAAATGTCTGGAAAAGGCTTTCAGTGTGTCGAGTGTCATGTAACGGTACCCCACGGTTCACCGGTATCCAGGCTTCTGGGATATGCAAATTTCCCGTCACCGTACAACTACAACGGCAACAGTTTGAAGATGGACGGCTATCGTAAAAGTATCTATACCGACCTGAACAACAAAGATGTATATTCACCGAATTGTGGCGGTGGAAACGGCTGCCACAATAACGATGACAGTGCCAACGGTGCCTATGATGCCAACCCATTCCCGTAAGATCCGGTCATGAAATCATTTGTCCTGGGGATCTCTGCTTTACTTATCTTTGCAGCAACGCTGCATGCCAACGAGGACAAAGCCGTCAAGCACGCCCTGCTCAAATACAACTACGGCATCATCAAGATGGCTAAAAGCGGCGAGACCGAATTTTTTAAAAGTTTTGTCAACAAGGAGATCGTGACCAAGCTGATGCTTTGGGTCAAGGCCTGGCAGGATAACAACCTTGTCATGCTTGCCGAGATCAAAGACTTCCGGTTCGGCCCTATCAACTACAGCGGAGACCGTGCTACGATAACGACGATGGAGAACTGGAACTTCACCTATGTCGACATCGCAACGCGAAAAGTGGCAGCAGAGAAGGTCACCATGTTATATAAGATGCGCTACACGCTTCAGCAACAAAAAAACGGCTGGATGATCGTCGACATCCAGCATCTCGATGAGAAGCAGGTCAATGTACCGGAGGACCATCCCGCGACAGGAAAAGGTGTCTCTGCCTATCCGCAAAGCGACATTGCGACACACTGAAAACACACGTTATCTAAGAACTTAACGACACAAGGAATATATAGAGATGATTATTAAAAAGGTCTGGTCACTGCTGATCTCAATGAAGCTGATGCTGCTTCTGTTACTGCTCTTTGCCATCGCGAGCGGCGTAGCAACGTTCATAGAAAATGATTACGGCGTCAACACGTCATGGGCGCTTGTCTACAGCACACGGTGGTTCGAGGCCATCCAACTGCTTCTCGGTATCAGCATCATCGGCAATATTTACCGATACAAAATGTACAAAAAGAAAAAATGGCCCGCCTTTATCTTTCATCTCGGGTTCCTGGTCATTCTGGTGGGTTCGGGTATCACCCGCTATTACGGTTATGAAGGCGTTATGCACATCCGTGAAGGCAACAGTGAACACCGCATCCTCTCATCCGATGCCTTTTTGCAGATTACTGCAAAGAAAAACGACAACACCTATTATGCAGAAGATATCGTCTACATATCAGAACTCGGCGGCAGAAAATTTCAAAACAGCCTGAAGGTAGACGGAAAAGAGGTTGTCGTTACATATAAAGACTTTATCGACAAGGCCGTAAAGACCGCCGTCGAAGATCCGGCCGGAACACCGATCGTCGTGTTCGTGATCCCGACACCGCAAGGACCCGAAAAGTATTTCTTGCGCAGCGGGGAGTCGGTTGACGTCGGACCATTGGCCGTCTATTTCGACAAGGCCCCGACTACCGACAAACCGTTTATACGCTTTTTCAGCGACAACGGGGAGATCCGTTTCGTCTCCAATGTACCAATCCCCTGGATGAAGATGATCAACCGTTCGCAAGGTGTCTATAGTGCGAATACCGATTATGAACTCGATGCGCGGCGCATGTACACCATCAACGGCGTGCAGCTCGTTACCAAATCAGTCCTCAACAAAGGATCTGTCAAAGTCGTAAGCGAAGCGAAATACAAAGAGTCCATGAAGATGCAGATGAAGATAGATTCTCTCTCTGCACTGGTCGTGGATGTGGCCTATGACGGCAAACATAAAGAAGTGACACTTCTGGGCAAAGGCAAACGGTACAAAGGCTTTACCGAAAACCTGACTATCGGCGACGTTACCCTCTCTCTTGAATGGGGTTCCAAGACCATAAGGCTACCTTTCTCACTCTACCTTCGTGACTTTATCCTGGTAAAATATCCCGGCTCGATGAGCCCGTCGTCGTATGAGAGTCATGTGACTTTAGTTGATGAAGCAAACGGTATCCAGGAGGGGCACAGGATCTACATGAACCACACGCTTGACTACGGCGGTTTTCTCTTTTTCCAATCCTCTTACGACAAGGATGAGCAGGGAACGATCCTCTCGGTCAACCATGACCCGGGCAAGTGGCCGACCTATGTCGGCTATATCCTTCTTGCCATCGGTATGTTTTTCAACCTGCTGAATCCTAACAGCCGTTTCGGAAAACTGGCACGTACCAAGTACGAATACCGCGCCAATGCGCTGCTGCTTGCGGTACTTCTTGCAGCGCTGTTCTATACGGAACCTCTCTCGGCATCTTCGAGTCAGCAAGCGGCACCGGTCGATATGGAAGCGCTTCTTGATGATGTCAAAAAAATCGACCGCGGGCATGCCGACCACTTTGCGACAATGCTGGTGCAAGGACGTGACGGACGAATCAAGCCGCTCGACACACTTGCCATAGACCTGCTCAACAAGATATCAGGCAAAAACAGTCTGCATGGTATGAATCATAACCAGGTTATCTTGGGAATGGCCACCAAACCCGATGCATGGAAACAGATCGAGATGATCAAGGTATCGCATCCGAAAGTCAAAGAGATACTCGGGATAAAAGCGTCACAGAAGCGTTTTGCCTATGCTGTAGCTTTTGACAAATTCGGGCAGTACAAGCTTGGTGATATAGCCGAAGAAGCGCTTCGAAAGCGTGCGGCGGAAAGAGACAAATACGATAAGGATCTGATCAAAGTGGATGAGCGGGTCAATATCGCCTACATGATCTATTCCGGCCGTTTTATGACCGTGTTCCCGATGGAAGGCGATCTTGACAACAAATGGTACTACCCGGACCATGCGATGAAGAACTTCCCGCCAAAGTATCGCAATGAAGTGTATGAACTGCTCAAGAACAACAGTGCAGGGTTCTCAAAAGGGCTCAATGACGGTGACTGGAAAATGGCTGACAGTGCGATAGATGCCATCAAGGCATACCAGTACAAGTATGGTTCGTCGATCATCCCGGAGGCAACACTGATCAAAGCAGAGCTTCTCTACAATAAGCTGGATATCTTTGAACGCCTTTTCCCGATCTATCTGATAGCCGGATTTGTTTTGCTGGTGCTGATCTTTGCCCGTCTCGTCAAGCCGGCGCTTAATTTGAAGATAGCCATGCGTATTGTTCTGACTATCTTCGTGGCCGGTTTTGTAGCACATACACTTAGCCTTGGCCTGCGATGGTACATTGCCGGACATGCCCCATGGAGCAACGGATATGAGGCGATGCTCTATATCTCCTGGACGATCATCCTCGCTGGTATCCTTTTTGCGCGAAGTTCCGAACTGGCATTGGCGACGACAGGTATCTTTTCGGGGATTGCCCTCTTTGTCGCACACCTGAGCTGGCTTGACCCGCAGATCACCACGATGGTCCCGGTACTCAAGTCCTACTGGCTGACTATCCATGTCTCCATCATTACCGCAAGTTACGGTTTTCTTGGCCTAAGCACACTCCTCGGATTTGTCTCGTTGATCTTCTATATGATGCTCAACAATGAAGCAAAGCGCGAACGTATCAGTGTGAATATCCTCGAATCGACCCGTATCAGCGAGATGTCGATGATCGTCGGCCTCTCACTGCTCACGGTAGGTAACTTCCTGGGCGGCGTCTGGGCAAACGAATCATGGGGACGCTACTGGGGCTGGGATCCAAAAGAGACCTGGGCACTGGTGACCATTCTGGTCTATGCCTTTGTCATCCACATGCGTTTTATACCGATGCTGCGTTCCAACTTTGTCTTCAATGCCATTTCGGTTGTTGCCTACAGTTCTGTTATAATGACCTATTTTGGTGTCAACTACTATCTCTCCGGTCTGCACTCCTATGCCGCCGGTGATCCTGTACCCGTTCCGGTGTGGGTCTACTATGCAGTGACCGTAGTTGCCGCCGTTATTATTGTTGCATCGTTTAACCGTAACAAATTGATGCAGATAAAACCCGTAAATTGATAAATCAAGGAGTCGTTATGAAACAGTGGCTTATAGCAGCAATTGCAGCTTTTTTCTTGAGCGGATGCTCGACACTTCAGGTGGAGATCGACAGTGATCCGGGGTATGATTTCACCGCGCTGTCAAAATTCAATGTCATGTATACCAAGAAGAATGATGACAAAGACTTTTCTCGCAGCCGATTTAGCAAGATGCTGACGGCATACTTCGAAAAGAAAGGCTATGTCGCTGTCGATAAAGCTGATGCCGACTTCTATCTGATCTTCCACCTCGACATTACCAAAAAAAGTGAGATCGAGACGAACTACGAAACGATGGATTTGCATCCGCGCATCGAGTACTATAACCACAGAGCTTATCCGACGCCAGATATGCCGGGTATCTATGCAGACCCCTATCGATATGACGACAGAAGAACCGTGGCAACCACCCGTACCTATGAGTATGAAGAGGGAATATTGGTCATCGAACTGTTAGACGTTAAGCAGAATGCCGTTGTCTGGCAGGGGGTAGCCCAGGATGAACTCTCCAGTCTGCCGACACAAGAGGCCAAAAGCGCCTACATCCAAAAAGTGTTGGACAAATTGTTTGGCGACTTTCCGTCAAAAACTCCGCAAAAGCAAAAGTAAGCAGCGTCTGCCAGATAGCGACGTAATTGGAGCAATATTGCTCCGTTATACACCTGCCTAATCTTATTAAATATTATTATAAGTTCAATCATGGAATAATTGAGTAATAGATATGTATAAGAAATATTTAATTTTACAGGTAAGTATGATGTCTACAGTACAAAACGGAGCGTAAGTGGGTAAAAAACGAAGCATTGTCATAACTTTTTCAACTCTTTTTGTACTGATGAGCAGTCAGATATTGACAGCACCGCTGGCTGCAGAGGAATCGCGGATTCAACAGGAGATGGCATCGCCGATGCCTGAAATCCCGTTACAAAGAGCTATGGGTAAAGAAGCTTATGACAAAGCAATGGCCTCCGGGCAGTACCGCTATCTTGACAACTCGAAATGCCGCCTCTGCCACCGCGAGTTTTTTATCGGTCGTAAAAACGATGCACATGACCATGCCATGGAAAATCTTGTCAAAAGTGGTCATGACAAGAACCCTCGCTGCCTGACCTGCCATACGACCGGGTACGGCGTTGAGACCGGATTTGTCAATATGAAAAACACGCCTCGCCTCGCCAACGTCCAGTGCGAAGGATGCCACGGCCCCGGCAATGTTCATGTCGCCCAAGTAAAAGGCAAACAGGGATTTAAAGGTTTTCTTGCCGGACTGGACCATCCGGAGCGCCTGAAGAAGATGTGCACAAGTTGCCATACAAAACGCTGGAACCGTTCCTACCATGACCTGCAAAAAACGTATAAAAAATACGGTAAAGCGAATCCGAATGATTAAGGGTTCAAAATGATAACAGCGATCTTCGGTTACCTTAAAAAGTACAATGTCGCTGCCCTGTTACTTACGCTCGTATTGAGTATCTCCTACCTCGCTTTTTACAACTACGACAAACAAAAAGATCTCCTACTCACTCAGATGAAAAGTGACACCGAGCATATCGTAAGCTCGATCTCATCAGCGATGCAGCGTTTTCACGACATCAAGTCGACGATGAACCTTCAAAAACTGGTCAATGATGTCTCGTTCGGCCTTGAGATCTTCGAATTTCGCTATATGGAACCCAACGGTATTATCAAGAACTCTATGTTCAGCGAAGAGATCGGCAAGCAACACAGCGCCGAAAGTTTCAAGGAGGTCCTCCAGCGAAAACGAAAGTTGAAAACTTTCTTTTTCGAGGTACGTGATTATGTAAAGGTCATGGCCATCTATTATCCGATCTATCGCAACAAAAGGCTGATCGGCATCATCGATCTGGCCGTCGATGTCTCTGAATATGCAGTGATCACCGGCCTTGATACCGATTTCGCACTGACACGCCGAAAAGTCGACATTTTAAACCTTCTTAAATCGATCGAAGGTTCCATAGAAAACAGCCTTGCTGTTTTTGAAGAGACCGATATGCACAACTTTTTGCGTGCTTATGTACAGTCTGCAACCAATATACTGGAAGTGTCACAGATCGATTCCGACAAAAAGGTCCTGATCAGTAGCAATAACAAAATAATCGGGAAGACCTTGAAGGCCGACAAACTGCTCCCTCTCGAACTCATCGAGCACGAAGGACACCAAGCCTACAGAACAGTAACTGATATTGGCCAACTTAATGGGGATGAGAACAGCAAATTGATCATATTGATCGATGCCGCTCCCTATGAAGCCAACAGACGTCAGCTCTTGCAGACAGCCCTGATCACCTGTGTCATCGCGCTTATTATAGCCCTCTTTATTGCCAGATCGATCTACTACTTTGCACTGGAACGCTCACGCAGCGAGAAAGAGCGCCTGGAACGTCTGGTCAAAGAGCGTACGCATGAGATAGAGTTGTTAAGCAAGACCGATGGCCTCACTGGTCTGTGGAACCGCGGCTACCTCGAAGAGATGCTCGAGATGGAGTATAAGCGCGCGCGACGCTACATGCATGATGTTTCGATAATGCTCATCGACCTTGATCACTTTAAGCGTATCAACGACACCTATGGGCATATGGCCGGTGACGAAGTACTACGTCAGGTCAGCCAGCGTATCCGATGCTGTGTGCGCGAAACGGACTTTGTCGGACGTTACGGCGGTGAGGAACTGGTCATCATCCTGCCTGAGACGACAATTGTAGCAGCCCAGACAATTGCCGGCAACATTCTTAAGCGCATTGCGGAAGAGCCTGTCGTATTTGAATCGCATATCATTGATGTCACGACAAGTATTGGTCTGAACAACTTGCGTCTCACCCATAACAATTACCAGGCAGTCTTTGCTGAAACCGACGAAGCACTGTATCGTGCAAAAGAAGAGGGACGCAACAGGGCCGTAGTCTTTAAGGCCGATTGAGCTCAGACAGGTTTGCAGGACGTTCTAATTACATTTCTGCTTTTATCCTGTTGTCAGACACGTACTACTTCTGATGACAGCGTTGGCACACGTTAAACGGCATTGAGCCCTTCATTCTCAGAAGACTGATCCCGCTTGAACCATGGGGATTGTGGCAGCTGCTGCAATAAAACTTTCTATGCGGTCGTGCCGGGTCCTTGTCGCCTTTAGTCGGATGGGCACCCGCGTTTCGTCCAAAGACAAAACTGGAAACAACATGCTTCCCGCTGGCTTTTTCCGCATGACAGGTCGTGCAGAGCTCCCATACCGGCTTACGCAGGAAAAACTCGTTGTCTGAACCATGCGGGTTATGACAACGCTCACACCGTCCATCATTGACGGGTCCATGGACATAACGGTTATTATCCCACTTTTTGACTTTGTCATGGCACTTTTCACACACCTTGTTTACGGGGTCGCGCACCAAATATTTTGATATGTCATCAGACGGCGTATCATAGGCGCCGAGTTTGCCGTCATGACAATCTGTACAGCGCCAGTTTATGGTCGGCGCATGGCTGTTGCGCTTTGACACCAAGCTTTTGTGGCACGTGTAGCATGTCGTCTGTGACACATCGTCAAAGACCTTGTCTCCGGTGGGAATGTTGGATTTCATATTATGGCATGAAGCACAGACTTTCTCCTTTTCGTCGACATGGAAAAAGCCTTCTTCGTAGGCATCAGGATCGTCATCAAACCCTTCATAAAGTTCAGGCAGGAAGAAGATATGGCGTTGGGACTGCTGTACCTTGAGACCCTTAAGATAGTTCGTCACCGTAATGATGTTTTCACCCTTGTCAATCTTTATGGTCTTACAGTAGGTCTCTTTTTTCGGATCGGCTTTCAATTCGTAAGAACTGTTGTTGTCCACTTCAATCAGCACAGTATCTATATCATCAGCAGATGCTTTTACAACAATAGTGACAAGCTCCCCGTCATAACGAAGGTAGTCAGCAGGTGCCAATAGATCTACCGGCGCCAAAGGCTCTGCCGCCTTAGTGATTGCCATAGCAAGGCAGAAGAGGAAAACGAGTCTAAGAAGTGTCATATGCACATTACTTAAGGTTTACTTTCGGCGTCTCACGATCGTAATGACGTCGGGCATGACACGCCGGTGCACACGAACCGCCTGTCGGTGTCTCGATATAACGGATCGGAAAGTCGATCTTGCCAAAGTGTGTCTTTTTGCGAAGGTGGTGCGGGTACTCTTTTGTACCATGGAAATCGTGACAGGCACGACATGTACGTCCTTTCTCTCTATCAACATGGACAAAGTGCATGTTTTTGTCGCCATTTCTAAAGTTGGTTGCAGTAAGCGTCTTTTCATCCTTGATCTTTTCGGGTTCATGACACTCGAAACAGATATAGTTCTTTTCATCGAATTTCTGATAGAAACTTCTCGGGAACGGTTTTTTAAGCATCCTCAGGTTGTTCGACCCGTGAGGATTGTGACAGGCGGCACAGTCACCCCAGAGAATCGGACCGTGCCAATCCGGGTTTTGCTCCAGATGCTTCGCCATATTGGCCAGTTTATGCCCCTCTTCGTCTGTTGTCAGACTTTGATTGTGACAGCTTAGACAAAGATCTTTGGCCGTGTCTTTGACCAGGAACTTTGGATTTTCGGAACCGTGGGGGTCATGGCACTCAAGACATTTACGCGGACGATTCAGTGCCCCATGTTTTGCCGTGACCGTATTGATCCATACCTCTTTGTCCGTATGACACATGACACAGAGGTCTTTCTTGCCGTCAGCCTTAAGCTGGTACTGGTGGTCCTCTGTATGCGGATCATGGCAGTTCGTACATTGGTCTTTAACCGGCGGGTGGATGTTGCTCGTCTTTTTCAGGAACTCGCCTTTTGCCTGGTGGCACGAGGTACAAAGCTCGTTGATACTTGATGCGACCAGCAGTTTAGCATTGTCCGATTCATGCGGATTATGACACGCCGTACACGCACCTGCTGCTACCGGCCCGTGAACGAACTTTTTGTCCCCCTTTTCTCCATGACACATGACACAAAGTTCAGGTGGTTCCATGACCAGTTCTACACCGCCTTTTGGATCCGTATGACAAACGGTACAGTCACCCCATTCGTATGGAGGGTGCACCACTTTTTTCGGTGCACGCAACGCTGTCCCGAAAAACTTTTCATCCTCGGTCAGTACGACCTCTTTTGCTGCAGATGCATTTGTCTCAACCGATGCTGCTGCAAAAAGGTTTGAAGACAACAGCAGTAACCCCGCCCATTTTCCGATAGCACACATATATCTGTTTTTCAATTGTTTCCCTTAATCTTTAAATCTCGTTGACATCTCATTCTGAGGAGAAGCACTCTCTCATTTGTCTTATAACGGACGATCAGAAGCGGCGATAATGTACTCAGCCAATGCGCGCATGTCCTCTTCGAACAGTGTACGTATTTTGATTAGTTGCGGGGCCATTACAGAGGCGCGTGTCGGGTCAATGATCGCACTGCCTTGTCCCTGAAGATACGGAACCAATGTGCTCTCCTTGCCTGCATAACCGATGGCAATTGTCTTTAGAGAAGGCCCGATTGTGTCAAAATCCGGTTTATGGCACATTGCACACCCTTTCTCTTCAAAAATCGTTTTACCCTGCTCGTTTTCTGCAAAAGCACTACTGATCAAGAACGTTGCTGCCAATGATAAACCCAATATTAACTTTTTCATCTATATTCCCTTTGTAAGATAACATCTTATTTTCTATACTAACATAAATAATTTTCGGTTTTGATTAAGCTTTAGTTATATCTCGATTCTCAGAACGGCCCTATCTATAAAGGCTTTTCAGGGTCTCAGTCAGAGACTTTCTAAAATATGTCGATGATTTCTTAAGAATGAAAGAGGGGATGATCAATTTCGATGGAATATGAAAATCAAGAGAGAAGTGGTCTGCAGTAAGATAGGTATCTCCCTGCGTTTCGACCGGGGCAATAGTAGAGTGCCGGATCAGACTGTTTTAGTCGTCGCAATCCACACAGACACGCTTTTGCAGCTCTTTTTTGTAGGAATTGATATCGAAATGGCTTTGCGTACTTGATCTGCTATGAAGCGCCGCAGCGGCAACGGCCGAAGAGACTTCAACGATAAGGCGTCTGTCAAAAGGTTTGGGGATCAGGTAATCACGTCCGAACGTTATCTCCGTGCCATACAGGTCGTTGATATACGCCGGCACCTCTTGACGTGCAAGGTTGGCGAGGGCTTCCGAGGCCGCTACCTTCATCTCCATATTGATCTTTTTGGCACGTACATCGATGGCCCCTCGAAAGATAAACGGGAAACCAAGGACGTTGTTGACCTGGTTGGGAAAGTCACTTCTTCCGGTTGCGATGATCGCGTCCGGACGTACTTCGGCCACCTCTTCCGGGAACATCTCGGGGGTCGGGTTGGCAAGCGTAAAGACAATAGGATCTTTACGCATACGTTTAATGTCTTCTGCACCGAAGGTACCCGGTCGCGAAAGTCCGACGACAACGTCGGCATCGGTGAATGCCTCCTCCTGGTTCGTCTCTACCTGAAGCGAGAACTCCTGCTTGTACTCGTTTAGATCATTACGTCCGTTGTGGATCACCCCTTTCGAGTCGATCATAACAATCGTTTTGACCCCCATATGACGATAGAGACGGCCACAGGAGATAGCCGCGGCACCGGCACCCACGATCACCACACGGATATCGGATATCTTGCGTTCCGTGATACGGCAGGCGTTCATGATTGCCGCTGCAGAGATCACCGCGGTACCGTGTTGATCGTCATGCATCACGGGGATATCAAGCGCTTCGACAAGACGTTTTTCGATCTCGAAACACTCCGGTGCTTTTATGTCCTCAAGGTTGATCCCGCCAAATGTCGGCGCGATCGCTTCGACAACATTGCAAAAACGGGTAATGTCCTTGGTGTCGACTTCAATGTCATACGCATCAAGATCACTGAACTTTTTGAAAAGGATCGCTTTACCTTCCATGACCGGCTTTGACGCCAGCGGACCGATGTCCCCGAGACCAAGCACTGCCGTACCGTTAGAGATAACACCGACAAGATTGGCTTTAGCGGTATAGCGGTAGGCTTTTTCGGCGTCCTCTTCGATGTGCAGACAAGGTACGGCAACGCCCGGCGTGTAGGCAAGACTAAGGTCTTTCTGAGAATGGAACGACTTCGTCACTTCCGTTGCGATCTTACCGGGCCGTTCCCCCTCATGGTAGTCCAATGCTTCTTGTGCAAACGTTCCTTCTCTGATGCTCATCTTCTCTTCCTCTTGTTATGAAAGCGTCTCTACCGCTTTTTTGATGCGTGCTATCGTCTCATCCTTGCCGATGATCGCCATCACGCTGTCCATACCGGGACCGCCCATCGCACCCAAAAGGGCAACACGCAGCGGCATACCGATCTTTCCGAAACCGATCTCCATCTCCCCGACAAGCTCTTCCATCTGCTGATGATAGTCTGATGGCAAGTGAAGTTCTGATGCACCCTCCAGTTTTGTGACAAATGCTTCCAAAACAGCGACAGCGTCGCTTTTGAATGCTTTCTTGACCGCTTTTTCATCATAAGAGGCCGGTGCTTCGATAATACCCGGGATCATCTCGGCCAGCTCTTTCATGTTTTTGGCACGCTCTTTGAGTGCGTCAAGCAGAATCTCTTTCTTGTCATGACCGTGAATATCCACGCCGTAATCATGCAGCAATGTCGCCAAATCTGTATTGGCACTGTTCTTTATGTAGTGGGCATTAAGCCAGTCCAGTTTCTCCACGTTGTAGATCGAAGCCGACTTGTTGATATTGGACGGATCAAACAGCTCCAGCATCTCTGCCATGCTGAAGATCTCCTGATCGCCGTAACTCCAACCCAGACGGACCAAAAAGTTCAACAGTGCTTGGGGCAGGTACCCCATCTCTTTATAGGCCATAACATCGGTTGCACCATCACGTTTTGACAGTTTTTTCCCGCTGGCGTTGTGGATCATCGGTACATGATAGAACTTTGGCAGTGTAAACCCGAGCGCCTCATAGACGACCATCTGTTTTGGTGTGTTTGAGAGGTGATCATCCCCACGGATCACCTCGTTGATCCCCATCAATGCATCATCGATCGCGACGACAAAGTTATAGGTAGGCGAACCGTCGGCACGTGCGATGATAAAGTCATCCAGAATATCCTCTGCCTGAAAACTGACACGGCCCTTGATACCGTCTTCGATGACGATCTCGCCTGTCTGCGGTGCTTTAATGCGGATGACCGGTTCGACCCCCTTCGGCGGCGTCCCCTCAAAATCACGGTAGCGTCCGTCATAACGGGTACGCTCTTTGTTGGCCATCTGCGTCTCCCGCAGTTCGGCCAGCTCATCTTTAGTCATATAGCAGCGGTACGCCTTGCCTTCGTCAAGCAGCTGTTGTACATATTTTGCATAGATCTCATCGCGCTGAGATTGATAGGTGATCTCACCGTCGTGTTCCAAACCGACCCATTTAAATGCTTCCACGATTGCCTTGGCCGCCTCCTCTGAGTTGCGGCTTTTGTCCGTGTCTTCAATACGCAAAACAAATTGACCACCATTACGACGTGCCCAAAGATAAGATAAGAGTGCTGTTCTAAGACCTCCGATATGTAAGTAGCCTGTCGGGCTCGGAGCAAAACGTGTCACAACCATAGTTGACCTTTACAGTAATGTCGAAACATCACAAAAATTGATCTGAATTCTAACAAAAGTGCGCTTTAAAAGCAGAGTCTCTTGTAGCATTATATTAAAGTAGGTAAAATACGCCCAATATCATCCAAGTGAGCACTTTTGAAATACCTACTTCCCTTACTTTTGTTTATCACTCTACATGCCGAGACTGTTGATGGTATCGCGATCATGGTCAAAGACCAGCCTATCACGCTTTATGACATTTCCGAAGCGATGCAAGAGCACAACATTCCCCAAGAGCAGGCAGTCGAACTTCTGGAGCGCAAGAAACTCGAAGAGATAGAGATCAAAGAGCGCCATATCACGGCATCCAAACAGGAAGTTTTCGACGACATCCAACGCATGGCCGAACAGAACCATATGAGCGTTATTGAACTCTATTCGGCTATTCAGAGCTCACAAGGCCTCAGTGAGGCAAAACTCAAGGAAAAGATCGAAGAGAAGATCCTGAACCAAAAGCTCTACAGTGCCATCGCCTTTTCCCACCTTGAGCAGCCGAACGATGATGAGATCGACGAGTATTACAGACTCCACCTAGAAGAGTTTCAAAAGCCCGATTCGTTTGATGTCCTTCTCTACCTCTGCCCGGACAAGAACCGTCTTCAAGAGAAGATCGATAACCCGATGTTCTATTCACCGGATGTGACCAGTGAAGCGCACACGTTCAAAACAGCTGAGATGAACCCCCGTTTAGCCGAGCTGCTGAACGGAACATCGCTGAACAGTTTTACCCCGATCCTTCCCTCACCAAACGGCGGTTTTATGAGCTTTTACCTAAAGGGAAAAGGGGCAAGCAATACGCCTGATCTTGAAACGATCCGACCACAAATATCAAATGCACTTATGGCGCAAAAGCGCGAGACTATTCTAAAAGACTATTTTGATCGTCAGCGGCTCAATGCTGAGATCAAGGTGATCCGCCTGCCACGTAACTAGTCTCATCGCTTTCACTTTTCTGAATAACGTCGTCATGCCGTCATTCATCTGCTTCTATGCAAACAATCAAAAGAACAGCAAACGTAAAAAAATTATGATTTCCGGGTCTGACCCGGTAGGAAATAGAAAGTAAAGGTTAAACAGCTCAGGAGCCCGTCCCTCGCTGTGTTGGAGCGTTAGCCCTTGTAGTTCTCTAGATACTTCGTATCGAAGTTATTGTTGATGAAGTCAGGGTTCTTCATCATCTTTTTGTGGAAATCGATCGTCGTACGGATGCCCTCGATCTTAAATTCGCTCAATGCGCGGTGCATACGTGCGACCGCCTGCTCGCGAGTGTCTGCTTTGACGATCAGCTTACCGATCATAGAGTCATACGTTGATGGTACCGTGTAACCAGCGTGGGCGTGTGTATCGATACGTACACCCAGACCACCCGGCGCAACCCACTCTTTGATCGTACCCGGAGACGGCAAGAAACGCACCGAGTCTTCTGCAGAGATACGACACTCTATAGAGTGCCCGTGGAATTTGATACTCTCTTGTGACGGAAGCTCTTCGCCCTCAGCAACACGGATCATCCACTCGATAAGATCAAGTCCGCTCACCTCTTCAGAAACAGTGTGCTCGACCTGAAGACGTGTGTTCATCTCCATAAAGTAGAAGTCGAGGTTTTTGTCAAGAAGGAACTCAAATGTTCCCGCACCTTCATACTTGATGAACTGTGTTGCACGAACTGCTGCAGCGTGAAGACGTTTACGCACGTCAGGAGTCAGTACATTTGCCGGCGACTCTTCGATCAGTTTTTGGTGACGACGCTGCATTGAACAGTCACGCTCACCGACATGGATAACGTTACCGTGGCTGTCTGCCATGACCTGTACTTCGATGTGACGCGGTGCTTCAATGAACTTCTCCATATAGATAGTACCGTCGCCAAATGCGGTGATCGCTTCAGACTCAGCTGCCAAAAAGGCGTTTCTAAGTTCTTCTTCTCTCTCAACAACACGCATACCGCGTCCGCCGCCGCCTTGTGCCGCTTTCAAGATAACCGGATAACCGACCACTTTGGCACGCTCAGCAGCATCTGCGATGTCGTGAATCGCGCCATCAGAACCCGGTACAACGGGAACCTTCGCAGCGATCATGACATCTTTCGCTTTGGACTTGTCCGCCATCATCTCCATTACCGCTACAGTCGGTCCAATGAACTTGATACCGTGATGCGTACAGATCTCAACAAAAGTCTGGTTCTCACTCAAAAAACCGTATCCAGGGAAGATCGCATCACAATTACTGATCTCGGCAGCAGAAATGATCGCCGGAATATTCAGGTAACTCTCAGAGCTTGGCGCCTTACCGATACAGATCGATGCATCCGCAAGATTGAGGTATTCAGAACCTTCATCACCTTTAGAGTAGACAGCAACAGCCTCTTTACCCATCTCTTTAATGGTGCGGATAGCACGAAGAGCGATCTCTCCGCGATTCGCAACTAAGATTCGTTTGATCTCAGCCATATTTAGATCTTCTCTACGACAAACAGTGGCATATCGTACTCAACGGCCTGACCGTCAACAACAAGGATCTCAACGATTTTACAATCAAACTCTGCTTCCAGCTCATTCATAATCTTCATCGCTTCAAGAACAGCGACCGCTTGACCTTTTTTGACCGTATCCCCAACTTTAACAAACGGAGCCGAGTCTGGTGATGGTGCTGCATAGAATGTACCCACCATTGGAGAATCAATCGTATCACCACTGATCGCTGCTGCAGCCGGTGCCGGAGATGCAGCTGGTGCTGCCACTGGAGCTGCTGCAACAGGTGCCGCTGCTACTGCTTGAACCGGTGCTGCGACAAGACCTGTTGCTTTTTCCATCTCGATCTCAAATCCATCTTTATTGATTTTGATCTTTGAAAGACCGCTTTCGTCAAACTTAGTGATAAGTGAGTTAATTTGCTTCATTTCCATAGTTAAAGGCTCCTAAATAGCTTCTAAACACCTTTGCCTCCCTTATAAAGGGGCGCAAGTGCTCTTAAATTTATTGCGATATAATAGCACAAATCATATTAATAGAAGTAATGTTTGCTTCTCAGTATACTTTAAAACAAGATCTGTTTTTTACAGATTTACACAGATGAAAAAGGAACAAACTTGGGTTTAAAAGCTGATACATGGATTCGGGAACAGGCACTTGAAAATGGAATGATCTCTCCTTTTTGTGAAGATCAGGTGGGCAAAGGCGTTGTCTCTTACGGATTGAGTTCATACGGGTATGACATTCGTGTCAGCAATGAGTTCAAAATCTTTACCAATCTAAACTCAACAGTCGTTGATCCGAAGCACTTTGATGATGCCAATGTCGTGGATTTTGAGGGGGACGTTTGTATTGTTCCACCAAACTCATTTGCCTTGGCGCGCACGGTCGAATACTTCAAGATCCCTCGTGACGTTCTTGCGATCTGTCTGGGCAAATCGACGTACGCCCGCTGTGGTATCATAGTCAATGTCACCCCGTTCGAACCGGAGTTCGAAGGGCATATTACCATTGAGATCTCAAACACAACACCGCTTCCGGCAAAGATCTATGCCAATGAGGGAATCGCACAGGTCCTTTTCCTCCAGGGGGATGAAAATTGTGAGACAAGCTATAAAGACAAAAAAGGTAAATATCACGGTCAAGAGGGTATCACCTTGCCAAGGATCTTGAAATAAGACCCCTGGGCAAAGCGCTTTTAGAGCTCTTCTTTTTGGGCGGCGTCTTGCTGCCTCTTCTTATCAGTTTTACCGACATTACCCTGCGCATCACTCTACAAGATGAGCTCCCTGCAGATATCGTCCTCGTTGTCAGTTTTTTCCTGCTGCTCGTGCTATATACATTGGGTTACCGTTCGCTTTGGAGATGGATACTGAAAAGACATCAGACCGACACTACAAAACTGCTCGAACTGGGTACGCTTTCGATCGTATTCAGCGATCTTCTCATCTATGCCTCGCTCTATCAACAGGGTAATACGCTCTCCAATCTTATCTGGCTTGTTTTCTATCTTGTTTTAATCGCACTCTTTTATCTTTTGGGAAAGCGAAGTATCAAACAACTAGCGATATAATTTCACATTCACACTACAGAAGGAAAGATCGATGTTACACGAATACAGAGATATTATTACACACATGAAAGAAAATGAAGCGGACAACGCTCACTTTTTACACATTTTTGACAAGCACAATGCACTTGACGATCAAATTGTTGCCGGTGAAAAAGGGACAATGACAGACGTTGAGCTGGAAAAACTTAAAAAAGAGAAGCTTCTTTTAAAAGATGAAGCCTATGCTATCTTGATGAAATACAAACAAGAGCACAACCTTTAATCCTATTGCGGTGCATCTGCACCGTATTTTCTACCCTTTTAGAAAATCAACCACCTTTTCAGGCGGTCTTCCTATCACGGCTTTATCACCTTTGATGACAATCGGACGCTCAATCAGTTTCGGAAAACGGCTCATCGCACGGATCAGCACCCCCTCATCTTCGACATCGGCGAGATTTAACTCTTTGAATTTATCTTCTTTGGTGCGCATCAGCTCTTTGGCATGAATACCCAGCTTTTTGAGCACATCTTTGATAGCCTCTTCATCCGGTTCAGCCTCAAGGTATTTCACCACATCAGCTTCCACTCCGTTCTCCTCCAAAAGCTTCATCGCCTCTCTTGATTTTGAACATCGTGGGTTATGCCAAATTTGAATTTCGCTCATTATAATCTCCTGATATTTTTAAAAATAATAACAGAGTCGCTATAAAAAGCTGTCTTGTTTTTGGTATCGTAGAAAAAGATTAAGAAAAAAGTTGCGTCTTGCGGAGAGCCTCCGCATGCGTATTAGTCTTCGATGCTGGAGACTTTTCTGTTGGTGAAGTGATAAATAATCTTGTCTGACACGTAACCGCGTTGAAACTTCCAGTACGTCCAACTATTTTGTTCCAGACTTGGCGTGGCGTGTGCCGGCGGATACCCTTGCGCAAGAACGACCGCCTCTTTGCGCATCCCGACTTCGACTCTGCCCGCTTTGATAGCAGCCTGCTCTTGTGCTGTGAACTTGGAGAGGTCCACTTCCTTGCCGGCAAAGTAACGGTCGAGCATCTGATCCATGTTGGTTTTTGAATGTCTTGGACTGTTTCTAAGATAATAACGTTTGTCATTGTAGGTAAAAGCAATTTGTCTGGAGTTAATGTCTTCGTAAAAGATGACGCTGTTAACCGGAATAGGAAAGCCCAGCGTATAGTTCAATGTCGAAAGCCCGCTGCCCTGTGCTAACATAGTATGCTGCGTATACATTTTTGCATGTTCGCTGACCTGTTTCTGGTGCGCAGGGTTAACAGCTGCCCCGCCACAACCGCTAAAGCCGAAGCCCATCAAGCCGATAATACTGCCTAAAAAAACCTGTTTGACAACGTAGTTCATTTCATTCCTTGGTTTCATAAATTTCAATAATGTACAACAAAAATCATTTTATCAATGTTAAATTATCCTCTGAAATACTCCGCAACATTCAAAAGCTACTCTTTTCGTCTCCAGACAAAACCTTTCGGATACTGCCGCTTTCGCATCAACACCGTGGAAAGCGCGTTAACAAGCCAGAAGCATTACCTATGATATAAACAGGCCCGCACGCTTATAATAGATGTTTATTGATCCAATACGACAGTACATAGAGGCCCCAGACATGCTGTTTAAAACGACCGCGTTTGCCGCGTTCAATATACTCTTTAAGTACTTCACGGTTAAAGAGCCCGGTCTTGTCGTTCACGGCTTCGATAAGGTCTATCTTGCCTGAAGCGGCCAGCCACTCCATATAGGGGTTGGAGAACCCTTTTTTCTTTCGACTGATCACCGAATCGGGAAGATAGTCCGCTGCGACTTTTTTCAACAGCGCCTTCGTAACGCCATCCTGATAGCGTAGATGCGGTGCGATACTGAAGACCGTCTCCGCCAGATTATGGTCAAGAAACGGCGTTCGTGATTCGATGGAGTGTGCCATCGAGACGCGGTCAAGCTTGGTCAAAAAGTGTTCGGCCTGGAAGAGCTTGAGGTCTATATAGCTGTACCAGATGCTCGGATCGCTATGCCCGCTTGCCTCAAATGCACTGCGGTATGGTGCCAGGAAACGCAGACCGTCCCCGTCTTTGATGTTTTGACGCATCAGGATGTTTTTTTGCAGATCGGTGAACTTCTCACCCGAGGTCCGAAAGAGCAGCTGCTCGTCAAAGACCCGCTTGTACCACTCCCACTCCCTGTTCATGGAGAAGTTGGCGCGAAAATACTTTTTAAGCCAGTTCTTGTGCTGCAGCGAAGCCGCCTTTTCGATATCGAGGTACTCAAAATACTGACGGTATCCAAGAAAGAGCTCGTCGCTTCCCTCACCGCTGAGCACCACTTTGTACCCCTTTTTTTTGATCCCCTCAAAGAGCAGATAAAGTGGGATCGCGGCCGGATCGTTAAGCGGCTCGTCCATTGTATCAAAGACCTTTTCACTCGCCCCGATAAAATCATCCTGTGTTATCTCGATCGCACTGTTCTTGACCCCCAGAGCCTCCGCCGTAAAATTGGCATTTTGGCGTTCGTCATAGTTCTTATACTCGGCATAGCCCAGAGTGAAGGTGTGCAATGACGTCCCCTGCTCTTTGGCGATCGCCGCGATCAGCGCACTGTCTATGCCGCCGGAAAGCAGTGACGCCATCGGCACATCGGCACTCAAACGCAGCCTGATACTCTCGGTCAAACCCTCTTCTATCTTCTCTATCGCCACCTTTTCATCAGTGATGGACGATGAGGGGGTATCCAACAGCGAGTAGTAACTTTTTTTCGCGATCTTCGTACCGTCAAAATGGAGCATCTCGCCCGCTTCCAGCTTCTGGACCCCTTCAAAAAAGGTGTGCGGCGGTGTCGGTGCCAGAAAACCCAGGTAACTGCTCAAGGCATCTTTATTGAGTCGTTTTTTGTTCAGAAACGGGACAACTCCTTTTATCTCGGAAGCGAAGACGAAGCGGGCTCTGTCATGCAGATAATAGAGGGGTTTTTTGCCCAAACGGTCACGTATGAGATAGAGGTCCTTGCCGTCCAAAAGGGCAATAGCGAACATCCCTACAAGATGTTCAATAAAGTCCAGACCCCACTTTTTATAGGCAGCCAGCAGCACCTCCGTGTCCGAGTCACTCTTAAAACTGAAATCGGAAGAGAGCTCTTCGCGTAACGTTTTATGGTTGTATATCTCCCCGTTAAAGCTGAGCAGCAGCTCTCCATGACGCATCGGCTGGTGGGCCTTGGCCTGCAGGTCAACAATACTCAGGCGGTTGTGGGCGAAAAAGAGTTGTTCCTGCTCAACGATCCCGCAGTAGTCAGGTCCGCGGTGCGTCATACTGCCAAGTGCCTGACGCGCCTGAGCAGGGTTGTACTCACCCAGTATCCCAAAGATGGCGCACATCACGCACCTCCTTGAGACGATGGTTGCGTGTTCTTCTGTAAATAGACCGTAAAGTCTTTCGGCAGATACCCTCTCTGCATACGAAACGATACCCCAAGCGCTTTGGCAAGCTCCTCGATCTCTTCCGGTCGGTAATAGTTATAGACCATCGAACTGTCCTCGCCTTCCAACAGGTTAAAAACAAACCCTTTTTTGCTCGCATGCAGACAGCGTATGATAAACATGTCCGTCTCTTCACGCGTCAATATGTTCATCGCACCGCTGCAGATGTAGTAGTCGGCTTCCGGCAGAGGGTCTCTCAGCACATCACACTTTCTAATCTCACTATCGACCCTCTTACGTGCCGCTTCGACCATCGTTTCCATGATCTCCAATCCGATATAAGATCGGGGAGCGCAATGCTCTTTTTCCATATAGATATAGAGGTCGGCGAACCCGCATCCCACATCCACGACGCTCTCGTTCCCGCTGAGCTCGATCATTTCCAGAAGGATCTCAAACCGCTTGTACTGCGTCTGCTGTGAATTCCAATGTACCCCTCGGGCACTGACACCGTGACGTTCAATCACTTCACTGTAATACCGATCATTATCAATCCGACTCATAGCGGTATTATAGTAAAATCCATAGATATATTACGACTGCCGCACAAAAGTGGAGAAAGGGGTAACAATGGCGAAACGAAAACCTATCCATGCTCTGGAGCTCGGCGGTACTCTCTTCGTTCCGGCTTCGCACAAAAACCTGGATGCCATTCTCTCCGGCCGGAAATACCCCGAACTGCGCTCCGTCGTCATCGATTTTGAAGACGGGCTGACCAGTACCGACCAGCCTAAAGCCTTGTCCAACCTGGGAAAGCCCCTGGACAAACTGCAAGAAAGCAAGCTCCTGCGTTTTATCCGGCCCCGAAGCCCGCAGATGTTAAAAACATTGCTGCGACATAAGAGCATCAATAGACTAGACGGGTTTATTCTTCCCAAATTCGGTCTCTACAACGCTGGCGAATACCTGACCTTAATAGACGGACACAGTTTCATGCCAAGCATTGAAGGCGAAGAGCTTTTCGACACCCAAAAGCTCCAACAACTCCGCGACCTTCTGCTGCCACATCAAGAACGTATCATCTGCATCCGTTTCGGTGCGCAGGACATGCTGCGCCAACTCAGACTCCGGCAAGCCGGTTCCATCTACGACATGCTCGCTCCAGCCCAGGTCATCGGAAACCTCATCGCCACCTTTAAGTCCCACGGTTTTGAGGTCAGTGCCCCGGTCTTTCCAGACTTTTCTGACACAGAGGGCTTTCAAAAAGAGATCAGCTATGAACTACACAACGGATTCATCTCCAAGACCATCATCCACCCTGGCCAGATCGAGCCATTGAATGTGCTCTACCGTGTAACGGAGCAGGAGCTGCAGGAGGCAAAAGCCTTGCTGTCGCAACAAGATGGGGTCGTGAATCTTGAGGGGAAAATGGGCGAGACCAATACCCAAAGTCCCTGGGCCAAACAGATTCTGGAGAGGTACAAACTTTTCAATGTTGTCTAGAATAGTGCTCTTTTGTCTCTCTACATTAGCTATCTGGGCCCAAGAGGCCGCCCCGGCTGGCCTTGACCTTCGCAATTTCCGGGGAGATGTCCAGCTTTACACCTATGACATCAACCTTCCGGGTTCGGATTACGATGCCTATGCAACAGCCATTGGAGGCAGGTTGGGCTACAAAACCGGCCCCTACTACCGCTTTGGTATCGAGCTTGAATATGCCGGATCACATGCGGTCGGAAACACCAAAAATGCTGAACGGCTTCAACTTTTTGACAACGACACCCCTTCCCTTCATCTCAATGCGCTTTCCCAAGGCAATCTCTTCTATCAGAACCCGACCACCTATTTCCGTCTCGGCGCACAGACCATGAGCACCCCGCTCTTCAATGAAGACCCGACCCGCATCGTACCCTGGGGTGCAACCGGTGCGACCATCACCTATAATCGGGTAGAAGACCTTACTTTGATCGGGGCAGCGATCAACACAATCCGCAGCAACACCTCCTCTGTCTATCGTAAAGAGAGTGCCAGCGGACCGATAGACCATGGGCTCTATTTTCTTGGCGGCAGCTATAGCATCAATGACGGAAACTGGATGCAGGCCTATTACTATCTGGCGCCAAACCTCTATGACTCGCTCTACCTGCAGTACGAATACCGCCGTACGCTCTTTGACGATGCCCTGGTCTGCTTCGGTATTCAATACATCAAGACCTACACCAACGGCGGGAGCAGTTCGCAGGCCGTAACCGACAGCCCGATAGGCGGTGATGATGTCAATCTGGCAGCTTTCAAAGCCAGCGTCAACTATCAGGACCTCGACCTGCAGTTGAGCTACTCTAAAAACAGCGGCCAAAGCGGTATCAGTAATGCCTATGGCGGATTGAGCAAGGTCTACACCTCTTCCATGATCGCCAACGGCCGCAAGAACAACCGCCCGGAGACCTGGTCATTCAAAGCGGCCTACGACATTTTTCACTCCGAATATTTTGGCAATACCGAAGCAGGACTGTGGTTGACAAAAACAGATTATCAGGACGTCACCGAAGCAGACTTCTTCTCCACCTATGCCCACCTTCGCCACTACTTCGGCATTAACACATCCGCCTATCTGCGTGTTGAACAGATCGACTATGACGGCATAGATGATGCGGTGTTTTTACGGCTTATTTTGAAACAGGAGTTTTAAGGTCATCTGGAAGTCTGATATCGATATTGATACAAGTGGGTAAAACAGACCTGTTCCTTGTCGTCAGGTCCACAAGAAAGTTTTGACAATAACTATGAATCTCTACCCCGCACCCTAGTCATAGTATCTGTCGCTATACTCGGTACAAACAGATAAATTACGTTACAATGATTTGGATCATTTGTATCAATTAATGGACAGTTCAATCTATACTTTATTTCTATGATCTACTGCTCTTTTGAAACAATGGGGCGAATAAGGAACATGTTAGTATTGGACTTATCTGGAGAAGAGTATTATGAATCCATTAATGGCATCCGACAAAGCTATACTGCTTGATCACGATATGATATTTTTCGAAAAAGAGCTGTAACGATGCAAAAAACTTCTGTCAGTGTCATCATTCCGACGTATAACAGAGCTCATTTAGTCGAAAAAGCCATCCAAAGTGTTCTGCAACAAGACTATCCTGACTTTGAAATCATTGTTGTCGATGACTGTTCCACCGATAATACTGAAGACATTGTAAAAAACATAAATGACAGACGCATAAAATTTATTAAGCATCTCCAGAACAAAGGGGCCAATACCGCTAGAAACACCGGTATCAAGGCTGCGATAGGAGAATATATTGCTTTCCAGGACAGTGATGATGAATGGGCACCTGGTAAACTATCCAAACAGGTAGCTGAATTTAATAAGGCTTCTCAGGATATCGGTGTCGTTTATACTGCTTTTTGGCGTATTGAGGGAGAGAAAAAAACCTATACACCCTCAGCCGATATACTTAAAACAGACGGCTTTATCCTTGAAGAGCTCTTAAAGCGCAACTTCATCACGACCCAGTCGATCCTGGTCAAAAAAGCTTGCTTTGAAGAGGTCGGTCTTTTTGACGAGACGATGCCGCGTCTTCAGGATTGGGAGTTGTTGCTGCGCCTCTCCAAACGGTACCCGTTCCTTTTTATCGACGAGCCGCTGGTTAACGTCTACCACACTCCGGGCAGCATCACCTCCAATCAAGAAGCGTTGACAAAGGCTCTGGTGTTGATGCTTGAAAAACATCATGACGATTTTGCCAAATACAAAAAGGTACTTGCCAATTTCAACTGCTATATCGGTCAGCAGTTTTTCTTGTCCGGCGACCTCAGGAAAAGTTTGTACTACTGTAAAGAAGCCTTGAAAATCCAACCGGGCAATCCAAAGTTCTGGCTCATTCTGGCCACTTTTTTACTGGGAAGGACCCTCTATGTCAAAATCAAAAATTTTGTCATAACCGTCATCAAACTCTTTTCCATAAAAAAACGCTAAAATGCAGCAAAAGCCTGACAGCAATCTAAGAGGAACAGATATAGCATGATATCCGTCTGCATCGCGACCTATAACGGTGAACAGTACATCAAAGCCCAGCTTGACTCGATTTTATGCCAACTTTCAGATGGTGATGAGATCATCATCTCGGATGACAGTTCCAGCGACCGGACAGTCGAAATAATCAAGAGTTTTGATTCCGACATCATTGTTCTGTTGGAGAACCAAACATTCAGAAGTCCGGTTTTCAATTTTGAAAACACCCTGAACCATGCAAAAAACGACTTCATTTTTCTTTCGGATCAGGACGATATATGGGAAGAGAACAAAGTCAGCACTATCATGCAACATTTGCAGCACAATGATCTCGTCTTGAGTGACGCTTCACTTATCGATGCCGAAGGAAAAGAGATCAATGCCTCTTTTTTTGCGCTTAACGGATCCGCTCCCGGACTGTTCAAAAATCTGGTGAAAAACTCCTATATCGGCTGCACGATGGCCTTTAACCGAAAGATCCTTGAGCAGGCACTCCCTTTTCCGGAGAACACACCTATGCACGACTGGTGGATAGGGCTGATCGCTGAGATGTTCGGAAAAGTCTATTTTTGTAAAGAGCCGCTTGTCCACTACCGCAGGCATGATGCCAATGCATCCGCGAGTGCCGAAAAAAGTCCTTATGGTTTCGGAGAAAAAATATCGATGCGCCTTATTCTTCTCGTCAACTTGGCAAAAAGGTGGTTCAGAAAATGAGCCTTGTCACCGCCTCTATCGTTATCTACAACAATGCACCTGATGTTTTAAACAAAGCCATCGACAGCTTTTTAAACACCGAACTTGATGTTCACCTGTACCTTGTGGATAACTCTCCAACCGATCAGCTGCATACGGCATGGGATGACCCGCGCGTCACTTACATCTTTAACGGTCAAAACCTCGGCTACGGTGCCGCACATAATGTTGCCATCAAGAGGGCCATGAAGCAAGAGAGCCGCTACCATCTCGTGCTCAACCCGGATGTCTATTTTGAACAAGGGGTGATTGAAACGCTCCAAACGTATATGGATGACAATCCGGATGTCGGGCTGGTGATGCCGAAGGTCCTCTACCCGGACGGCAGGGAGCAGAGGCTGTGCAAACTCTCTCCGGCACCTAAAGACCAGTTCTACCGCCGCTTTATGCCGATCCGCTCCATTCTCGAAAGACGCAATGAGCTCTATGAACTGCGTGGAGCTGACTTTACGCAAGAGATGAACGTCCCTTTTCTATCGGGGTCATTTATGTTTTTGCGTATTGATGCCCTTAAAAAAGTCGGCTTGTTTGATGAGCACATCTTCATGTACCTTGAAGATGCCGACCTCTGCAGACGGCTGCATCGTCATTACAGGACCATGTACTATCCAAAGGTATCCATTGTCCATGAGTTCTTCAAAGGCTCGCATAAAAGCTGGCGCCTGATGTTCTTTCACATTCGCAGTGCCCTCTACTATTTCACAAAATGGGGATGGTTTATCGACAAAGAACGCGACGAAATTAATGAAAAAACGATTCAGCGAGAGCTGAAAAAAGTTGGAACATAACCACATCTTATGCCATTTGAGATAAAATACGACATAATCTAACAAAGAGAGTTTCACTTGCCACACATTAATACAATAACAACCAAGCACATCCTCATATTGGCCGTCATTGCCTATCTGTTTTCATTCGCGGTACGCATGATCTGGGTCTTCCAGTTTCAGGACAACCCGCAGTTTATCTGGAACGGCCAGTTGATGATCAACACCAATGACGGCTACTTCTTTGCTTCAAGTGCACAAAAATGGTTGGAGGGGACACTGCAACATAATCCGCAGACGGGGGGACTTTTTTATACAGCAGCTATCACATTTTCAGCATTGGCTACCAAATATCTGCCTTTTTCTCTCGACACCGTGATCCTCTATATGCCTGCTGTTGTCTCCAGCCTTGTCGTTATCCCTATCATTCTTATCGGACGCCTTTTCGGTATGACCGCAGTCGGCTTTTTCGCGGCACTTTTAGGCTCTATCGCATGGAGTTACTACAACCGTACCATGATAGGGTATTTCGACACCGACATGTTCTCTGCAATGGCGCCGATGTTTATCCTCTATTTCCTCCTTGCTACGATAAAAAGTGAAAAATTTGTCTTTGCCCTGTTAAGCGCTTTGGGTATTTTGGTCTATCCGTTCCTCTATGACCATGGGCGTGCCATTGTCTATGCGATGGGAATCCTCTACATGCTCTACATGATCATATTCCACCGCAAAGATGCCTTTACCTATCACTCTATATTGCTTATTGCCATCAGTTTGATGGCGATCAATCCCTGGGTGCAGCTCGCAGTTATCATTGCACTTTTCATCGCCATAAAAAGAGAGCTGATAAGCGCCAATGCCTCTCTCTACAGCTCTATCCTCGCCGTTTTCCTGTTTCTCTACACGGGGCATGTGTTCGAGCTGCTCTGGATGCGGGTCTCGATGTACTTCAACCGTGGTGTCGAAAGCAGCGGCCTGCACTTTTACCAGGTCATTCAAACGGTGCGTGAAGCGGGCCAGATCCCCTTTGAGACCATGGCGAACCGTATCTCCGGTTCTGTGCTTGGACTGTTCGCTGCACTTGCTGGCTATATCGTTCTTGTCGTACGCCATAGAGAGTTTATTTTGGCACTGCCGCTTATCGGTATCGGTGTCTTTTCCCTCTTCGGCGGGTTGCGCTTTACCGTCTATGCGGTGCCTGTGGCTGCGATCGGTGCCGTCTATTTGTTTCATGTCATCGCAATGTATGCGAAAGAGAAGAAACTCTACTACCTTATTCTGTCCCTATTGACAGCAGCAGCGATCTATCCGAATATCACCCACATCATAGGGTACAAAGTACCGACCGTCTTTATGCAAAAAGAGGTGCAGATACTGGATGATCTGAAAAAACAGTCATCCTCAAAAGACTATGTTATCACTTGGTGGGACTACGGCTACCCTATCTGGTACTACGGAGACAAAAACACCCTGATCGACGGCGGTAAACATAACAATGACAACTTCATCGTCTCCGAGATCATGCTCACGACATCACCGCTGGAAGCGGCACGCCTTTCGCGTCTTGCTGTAGAGACCTATGTGGCTTCTGACTACAAAAACATTGCCAACACCCTCTTCAAGAACCGTCAGCCGGATCAGGTCGATGTAAGCGCTTATCTTGAGAACCTGCGTTATGGTGATGTCCAGCTTCCTGAAAAAAGCCGTGATATCTTTCTCTATTTTCCGATGCGTATGCTGGACATTCTGCCGACGGTCAAGATATTCTCCAACATCGATCTTAGTACCGGTAAAGCGCTCTCTTCGCCATTCTTTTACTCGACGCAGCGTTTCCAGGATAACGCCGGTATTCTCAATCTTGGCAATAGCGTCGCCTTGCTAAAACAGGAAGGTGTGGTTCAGATCGGCAATCAAAAAGTGCCTCTGGGTGAATTCATCAAAGTGCGCTACAACCAACAAGGCAAGATTGAAGTCAACAGACAGACCATTACTCCGATGTCGCGTCTCTCTCTGATCTACCTTGAGTCATACCAGAGGTTTATTCTGCTCGACAGCGAGTACCTCAACTCGACCTACATCCAGATGTATATCTTCGAGAACTATGATAAAGAGCTCTTCGAACCGGTGATCCTGGATCCGTTGGTAAAAATATACAAACTAAAGATATGAGACTCCTGCTCACGGGTGCGACCGGCTTTATTGGCTCCTCTTTTTACGCGCACTATCGAGACAGGTTTGAGATAGAGACCTTCGACTTTCGAAATGATCCGAAGGCTCTCTTTCTGGACAATATCGACACAGTTGTCCACCTTGCAGCTCTTGTCCACCAGATGGACGGCGCTTCTGCAGAGGCTTACCGTGAGGTCAATGTCGTAAAGACCGTCGCTCTTGCCAAACAGGCCAAAGCCGACGGTGTAAAACAGTTTGTCTTTATGAGCAGTGTCAAAGTCTATGGCGAAGAGAGCGATACACCCTATGATGAGACGACACCCTGCCATCCAAAAGACCCTTACGGAGAGAGCAAACTGGAGGCCGAAAACGCACTGCTCTCTCTGCAGAGTGACACCTTTACCGTCTCTATTATCCGTACACCGGTCGTCTATGGAGAAGGGGTAAAGGCCAATATCCTAAAACTCATCAGCTTGACAAACCGCTACAGCTACCTCCCTTTTGGCGGGATCAACAACAAACGCAGCATGGTCTACCTTGAGAACCTGACGCACCTTATCGCCGAGGTTGTCTTACAGAACAGGGGTGGTATCTTTTTGGCCAGTGATGACAGCCCGATCAGCACATCATACTTGATAGAGCAGATAGCAACTGCTTTAGAGAAAAAATGCAGACTTTTCTCTTTTATACCGTTAAAAGTTCTGCTTCAACGATTTAAACCCCAGCTCTTTCAGCGCCTTTATGGCAATCTTTATGTCGACAACGTACGTACAAAAGCCTCTTTGCATCTTAGCAACCCCTACACTGCCCAGGAAGGCATCGAAAGAATGGTATCCTGGTATAAGGAGCAAAGGCAATGACGATCACCCTCATACTGCTCACATTCATCCTATCGCTGGTCCTCACCCTTGCTATCCGCTACTATGCGCACCGTAAAGATCTGCTTGACCACCCTAATGACCGCAGTTCGCATGTCACACCTACACCCAAAGGCGGCGGTTTGGCGGTCATGGTCGCCTTTTACGGTGCGTTGAGTTTTCTCTACTTTCAAGATCAGGTCGAGGGCCGGCTCTTTTTTGCATTGTGCTCCGCACTGCCGGTAGTTCTCGTCAGCCTGATCGACGACCTCTATCCGCTCTCGGCCAGAGTACGTTTTGCAGTTCAGCTTCTGAGTGCGCTCACTGCCCTCGCTTTTTTAGGCGGTGTCGACACCCTCAACCTTGCCCTTTTTCCACTCTCGGGCATCTGGGTAAACCTCTTGGCCCTAATGGGTATCATCTGGATGACGAATCTCTACAACTTCCTCGACGGCATCGACGGCTACGCCGGTTCACAGGCCCTTTTTGTCGGCGTGGCGGCCTACGACCTCTTCGGCAGTGAAACAGCATTTCTGATCGCAATAGCCGCTGCAGGCTTTTTAGTGTTCAACTGGCACAAGGCATCCATCTTTATGGGCGATGTCGGCAGCGCACCGCTTGGTTTCATCTTTGCGGTCCTCATGCTGTATGATGCCGCTTCGACACACTTTCTGGGCTGGCTTATGCTGCTCTCTCTCTTTTGGTTTGATGCGACACTCACCCTTCTCCGTCGTGCGATCAGAGGCGAAAAACTGTCACAGGCACATAAGAAACATGCCTACCAGCGGCTCAATCAGTCCGGATATTCCCACAGCAAAGTGGTTCTCTTGGCCATGTCACTTAACCTACTTATAGGGGTCATACTCTATTTTGCCCCTGAAAACAGCTACTTATATCTCTTTTTAGCCCTCATGGTGGTATTATATTCTCTCATAAAATGGATCGACACCAAGAAGGCCTTTGATTGAATTTATTACAACCCAGCTTTGCAAAACGGCTTCTCTTCTTTTTACTCAGTGACCTGATCCTCTTTTTCATCTCGCTGCATCTGGCCTATGCACTGCGTTTTGACTTTGTCATTGAGCCGCGATTCATGGAAAACTTTGTGACAGTATTCGTCACGCTGGCACTCTTAAAAATACTCTTCTTTTTTCTGTTCAGGGTCTACAACATCACCTGGCGCTTCTTCGGTCTTGATGATGCCCTGAACCTCATAAAAGCCCATTTAGCAGCCGCTATCACTTTCGGTGCCCTCTTTTACCTCTTCTATGATTTCTTTATGCCGATCCCGAGAAGCGTGATCCTTATCGACCTCTTTCTCTCACTGATGCTGACCGGTGCCCTGCGCATCTCGAAACGAGCACTCTCGGAACAGCTCACAAGAGGCGAACATAGACAGACGCTCATCATCGGTGTCAACCCTAAGACAAGTTCTATTATCAAAAGTGCGCTTAACGGCGAACTGAACTACTTTCCGGTAGCTATCTTCGCGCTTCTCGAAGAGAATCAGAGTGCCATCAACACCTACATCAACAAAGTGAAGGTCTATGCATCGGCAGCGCTTGAACAGCAGATATCAAAACTGAACATCACCGCCGCCATCATCACCGCCGATCTCTCCCAAACCGACCTGAAAGCGCTCTTTAAACGTCTGAATGAAGCCGGTATAGAGGAGATAAAGCTGGCCAAGATCCTGGGATCGCAACATGAAAGACTGGAAGACCTCTCCATTGAAGATCTGCTTGCACGCCATCCGCAGGATCTTGACAATGAAGCAATCGCCGCATTTATAAAAGGCAAGAACGTCCTGATCACCGGAGCCGGCGGCAGTATAGGCTCGGAGATAACGATGCAGTGCAGAGCCTTTGGTGCCGCCTCACTGACGCTGGTCGACAACAGTGAGTTCAACCTTTATCAGATCGCTGAAGAGCTTCCCGAAGCCACACACGCACTCTGTTCTGTCACCGACTATCAAAGTCTGGATCGGCTCTTTGCTGAACATCCTGCCGACATCGTCATCCACGCCGCCGCCTACAAACATGTTCCGCTCTGCGAAGAGAACATAGAGATCGCCCTCACCAACAATATCATCGGCACAAAGAACGTGGTGGATCTCAGTATCAAACACAAGGTCAAAAAAGTGGTCATCATCTCCACCGACAAGGCTGTCCGTCCGACCAATGTCATGGGGACGACCAAACGCATCGGCGAGCTTTACGCCCAAAATGTCGACAGCAGAGAGACAGAGATCGTCGCCGTACGTTTTGGCAACGTCCTGGGAAGCTCAGGCAGTGTCATCCCGAAATTTAAAAAGCAGATCGAAGCCGGCGGTCCGGTCACGGTGACGGACAGAGAGATGACCCGCTACTTCATGTTGATCCCGGAAGCCTGTCAGCTTGTGCTGCAGGCAGCGTCAATCGCCAAAGGAAACGAGCTCTTTATTCTCGACATGGGCGAACCGGTCAGGATCTATGACCTGGCCCAGCAGATGATCAGACTGTATGGCAAAGAAGATGAGATAGAGATCACCATCTCAGGCCTGCGCGCCGGCGAAAAGCTCTATGAAGAGCTGTTGATCGATGAGAGTGAGAAAAAGACAGAGTACAGCTCGATCTTTATTGCCAATCCGACACACTATCCTATAGAACAGTTGGAAAACGACATTGAAGCGCTACTGCAATCGGAGAACAAGATAGAAGCTCTGAAGAAGATCGTGCCTGAATTTACGCATAAGGCGTAGAGGAGTGTGGATAAGGGCAACGCTTGAGCTGTTGCGTCAAGCGTCTGCCGGATTACAGTTCAGTCTTTAGCGCGGCACCGTTCGATGCATTGCTGACAAGAAGGCTGTAACGTTTCAGCCATTTTGAAGTGATCTCCTTCTTGACCGGTTTCCAGTGAATACGGCGACGCTCAAGCTCTTCACCGTCGACATTCAGCTGAAGAAGATGCGTATCAACATCAAGTTCGATCTCGTCACCGTCTTCGATCAGCGCGATTAGACCGCCCTCTGCCGCTTCTGGAGAGACGTGGCCGATACTTGCACCGCGCGTCGCTCCCGAGAAGCGGCCGTCTGTGATCAGTGCAACACTTTCGCCAAGTCCCATACCCATGATCAGTGACGTCGGGGCAAGCATCTCCTGCATACCCGGACCGCCTTTAGGGCCTTCGTAACGGATCACGACAACATTGCCCGCTTTGACTTTGTGGCCCATTATACCAGCGATCGCCTCTTGCTGCGAGTTGAAACAGACCGCCGTCCCTTTGAACTGACGCATACCCGCTGCGATACCTGCTGTCTTGACAACGGCACCCTCTTCCGCAAGGTTACCGAACAGGATCGAAAGACCGCCGACAGGCGAGAAGGCGTTGTCATTGGTATGGATGATGCTGGTATCTTTGATGTCGGCATCTTTGATACGTTCCGCCAGGGTCTCACCCGTAACGGTCAACACATTCGTACGCAGGATGTCCCCGCGCTTGCTGACCTCTTTCATCACCGCGTTGACACCGCCGGCACGGTTGATGTCGTCCATGTGAACGGTTGAAAGCGACGGCGATATCTTCGCAATGTGCGCGACATCTTTACCGATCTCATTGATGTTGGTGATATCAAACTCGACCTCGGCCTCTTTGGCGATAGAGAGAAGGTGCAGTACCGTGTTGGACGAACCGCCCATCGCCATATCGATGACAAAGGCGTTGTGGATCGCATCTTCGTTCAGGATGTTGCGCATCTTCCATTTAGGGTCTTCGCTCTTGGCCATCTCCACGATGCGTTTGGCAGCCTCTTTGACCATCTCGATACGCTCCGGTGTCATGGCCAGAACCGTACCGTTACCCGGCAGTGCCACACCCATCGCTTCACACAGTGTGTTCATCGAGTTCGCTGTGAACATACCCGAGCATGAACCGCCGCTTGGACAGGCTTCGCACTCGATCTCGTAAAGCTCTTCGTCCGACATCTGCCCTTCGGCATGTTTTCCGACCGCTTCAAACGCGGTAGCAAGATCGATCGGTGTACCGTCGGCCTTGTGACCTGCCTTCATCGGACCGCCCGAAACAAAGATCGTCGGTACGTTGACACGGAGTGCTCCCATCAACATACCCGGAACGATCTTGTCGCAGTTGGGGATACAGATAAGCGCATCCAGTTTATGCGCATTCATAACGGTCTCGATCGAATCGGCGATCAGCTCACGTGACGGCAGCGAGTAGAGCATACCGTCATGCCCCATCGCGATACCGTCGTCGACACCGATCGTGTTAAACTCGAACGGCACGCCGCCCGCCTCACGGATCGCCTCTTTAACGATGCGGCCGTACTCCTGCAGGAAAAAGTGTCCCGGAATAATATCGATGTGGGAGTTGGCCACACCGATAAACGGTTTGTCAAAATCTTCGTCTTTTAGACCTGTTGCCCGCAATAGAGAACGGTGGGGTGTTTTATCGAACCCTCTTTTTATAGTATCACTGCGCATGAAGTACCCTTGCTGTATATAATAGTGATGCGATTATATCAAATTACAGCCCTTATTCTAAGGCTTGTTCAAAAAATTTATATTTTTTCAAAAAAACCCTTTACAAGGCAAATCTTTTTTGCTATACTTCCGCCCTACAACGACAAAGTGCGGGAATAGCTCAGTGGTAGAGCACAACCTTGCCAAGGTTGGGGTCGCGAGTTCGAACCTCGTTTCCCGCTCCATAAACACTTTATATGATTTCTTTTATAAGAAGTTATATAAAGTGTTTGCGTTGTACACAATGGCAAGATGCCCGGATGGCGAAATTGGTAGACGCAAGGGACTTAAAATCCCTCGGTGGTAACACTGTACCGGTTCAAGTCCGGTTCCGGGCACCACCAGAGTGGTGCCATCGCCAAGTGGTAAGGCCGCAGCCTGCAAAGCTGCTATCCCCGGTTCAAATCCGGGTGGCACCTCCACCTTTTTACGTAACACTTAACATGGAGATCTGGCTGAGTTGGTCGAAAGCACCGGTCTTGAAAACCGGCGAGGGTCACACCTCCCAGGGTTCGAATCCCTGGGTCTCCACCACTACATTTTACAATCCCTAACAAACCCCTAAATTACGAACTTTCAAACGATTTAAAAAACGATGCTTTTCTAAAAGTGATACCTAATATGTATTTTTATCAACTTTCTTTTTACGTTTTAACTTTCTAAATTTCACCACATGTCTCCTCTTTTATCTCTAAACAAGAACAATTTTTGTCGTATTGAACTGTTTTGTTAATTTTAAACATTTTTTGTAGAAAAAAGTAATTAATTGTTTAAGACTATAGTGTATAGAATGTCCGGTATTAAATAGTTAGGCTAAAAAAATAAAAACGCTATTATTCATATCAGTTTTGCTCTTTAGCGTTATTGGTAATGCACAGTCTCAAGATGTATGCATAGCTAATAATTTGGCACAAATATCAGGTGTCATGCCCGGTGATTCTAAAAAAATCGTTATAGAGAAACTAGGCAAACCTGATTCTGTAACACTTAAGCATGATAGGGATTCTAGCGGACAAAATGCTGGAGAATTTCTTCAGTATAAAGGGCTTGAGTTATTTGTTGCTAACATAGGTGGCGTTTCATATATGAAAGCATACAACGCTAAATATGAAAGCGTTTATGGTATTAAAGTAGGCATGTCATATGAAAAAGTTAGCAAATTACTCGATTCAACTGATAAGAACAAAATAATTATTTATCTTTGTAATCAACCTGATATCGTAGATACTCATTTTATTTTTAATTTCAGCGCTATAGGAGGCACTCTTGAATCTATTGAATTACAACAAAGCGAATTGTAAGCCTAACAAACCAAAGGAGACCAATCAAAAACCCGCGAGCGGCTTTTTGATTGCTCATCTTAAACGTTATGTTCCCAAATCTAAAGGATAAAAAATGATAAAAATATTATCGTCAGCCATACTTCTCTTAAGTATAGGTGTCGACCTGCACGCTTACAACTATGGCTCACTTGAAGGCAATATGAAAGGGTGTGAAGAAGGTAATCCAAAGGCATGCAATGATTTGGCCGGAATGTATCTCTCTGGTGAGAGTAAATATAAATTAAGAGAAGACAAAACAAAAGCCCAAGAGTTCTATGACAAATCAATGAGCCTATATAGCAAATATTGTGATGAAGGGGATGCAAAAGCCTGTTTCGATTTAGGAGACAAATATAATGGAATGAGATAGGGTATTGACCAGAACTATACGATGATGATGAAGTACTATACCAAGTCATGCGAATATGGTTATGGTTTTGCGTGTAATGAACTTGGGGGAGCATACAAGAGGGGCAGAGGTGTCAACAAAGACAAAGCTAAGTCACAAATATTTTATGACAAAGCCCTTGTTCTGTATGAAAAAGAGTGTGTAGGTGGAATGGCAAAATCTTGTAAACACCTAGGCCTAATCTATCTGCTTGAAATGTACGGCACTAAAAATATCGACAACAAAGCAAAAAAACATTTTAAAAAAGCATATGATATTTATGAAACTGATTGTAACAATAATGATGCAGAAGGATGTTATCAAATCGCATCATCTTACCTGAGAGGCGATAAAGTTATAAATATTGTCAAAGACGAAATATTAGCCAAAGAATTTTATGAGAAGTCATGCAAACTAGGCGAATCAAGTGCCTGTCATGAAGCAAGGCGAATTGGCGAAAAACTAAATATGCCCTAATAATGAGGGAGATAACAAAGGAGACCAGTTAAAAACCTACGGTTGTCCCAGTTTGATATAGACCGATACTGCGATGATGCCCATATAGACGATCGCAATGTAATTTATCTTTCTTCGGTAGTAGTGTGTCAACGCTTTCATCTTGTTTCCTTTTTATAGCTTGAGTTGGATATTTTCGCAGTGGTCCTGCTCATGGGAACAGGCCGTAGAGACTTGGCGGTCCAGCGGTTTCTCGATCAACGACTCCACGATCGTCTGCTGGAACCCGCACAGTTTTTTGCCGCTGATGACCATTAGCGGTCTTTTGATAAGGATCGGTTCGCGCATCAGCAGCTGCAGTGCCACCGCCGGACTCATCTGCTCCGGTTTGACCGTCCCGTTCTTGATGGCCGGGGCATTCGGATTGAACCACTCGGTATGCGGCTTGTCCAGTAAAAAGGCGTAGAGCTCGTTGGTAGCCAGCCCGTGTTCCAGAAGATTACACTCGATCACGATACACCCCGCTTCACGAAGGATCTTCTTCTGCTTGGCATTGGTGACGCAGCCCGGTTTTTCGTAAAAGAGAACGATTTTCATCCCATTTCCACCATATCGATCGCTTTGTCGGTCAGACAGTAGGTCTGGATACCGTCGTCATGCAGGTTCATGCATTCGCTGACACAGCCTGCATCGGAGAGGGTCTCTATGGTCGCTTCGATGACAGAGAGCTCAAGCCCCAGATATTCGGCCAAATCATACGAATCATAGACATTGTAGTTGTCTTCGTCACAAAGGTTGTAAATTCCTTTCATAACACTTTTGATAATAGGCGGTGTCACAACACTCATGCCGTCTCCTTAAGTACGTTGATCTGCTTCTGCCAGGCGATCTTCTGAAGCGGGTGAAGCGAGGTCCGCTCCATCCACTGCTCAAAAGCGCTGACATAATGCTCTTTTACATACAAATGCAAGTTCTGTACCTGTTCGCCAAGCAGCTGCAGGTAAGCTCTCGCCTCATCGACACTAAACCTTTTCACAGGCTGCAGGCGGCGTGAAACACCCTCGAGAAGCTTCTCATCGGCCGCGTCGCCGACGATCTCCAAGAACCTTGACGCCGCGCTCGGGTCGGCAAAGGTCTCGTTCCAGATACGCCCGTTGATCACCTGGTCGCAGGCCAGGTCCATAAAGACGGGGTAGCGCTCCAGCACTGCCACCAGCTCGGTAAAATCATTGTCGACCATGGCACGAAACAACATTCGGCTACGATTGCGTATCTTGACACGCAGTTTGTCGTCGTTGATCACCTCTTTGTTGACCAGGTTAAAACGCTCGAGTGCCCAAAGACGCGAGTGGTTGAAGGCCATGATCGCAACAATGACATTTTTGTCGCTCACCTGGTCGGGGTGTGATCCGGATGGTCGGTAAAAGGCCCACTCCAGGCGCGCCTCCACATCCTCATGGTGCATGTAGAGCGCATCGCCTCTCGCTTCGTAATCACTCTCTTCCTGAAGCGCCTCTATCGCCTCGGGTCTGTAGTGTTCCATGATGTAGTCGATGGACTCCTCAAGGCGCTTGTCGCCGCCGAAGATGACGTCGTTTGTCGTGATGCCCGTCGTAAAGCCCATCACCGTGTGGTCACGCCCTTCATACGAGCTCAGGGTCTCGCGGGTCTCCCACGAGGCGCCCAGACAGGTCTGCGGCCCGTGCACCAGGTGCACGGCGTCGGCATAGGGAAAGAGCGAGATCTGCGCGCCGTCAAACGCACAGCCCCCCGCCGCCAGTCCGGGTTTTGGCATGTCACAGCCGGCACCCGGTTTTTTGTCCTTACTGTGCGAACAGGCACTCTCGTTCATCAGCTCTTTGATCTTTGCGCGATTGACCATGGGGTCTCCTTGCGATCTGTTGTTCTATACCCTAGTGCAAGAAGTGTGCGAGTTGGCAGGAAGATAAGTATTTAAGGAGCTTTTACTCTTCACCCTCCAACATCAGAAAGGTCACCTGCTCCTTCGGCGTCAGCGCCGCCAGAAACCAAAACGACACCTTCGAGACCCTCTTCGAACAGGCCGACAAAGCGCTCTATCTTGCGAAAAAACTGGGGAAAAACAGGGTCTGCAGCTGGTAACGGCTAGCGGGAGCGAATGCTCTCGTTTAACAGCTCATTGATCTTTGCGCTTTTTCGAACAGAGAGGCTTCAGCGTCGAAGAGACCGTCATCGATGAGGACTAAGAGCTGTCCGAAGAGCTGGACATCCAAGCTATCTCGCCTATTCTTAAGTTGAATGCTGTATTATCAATATAAGTAATACTACTAAACACCTCTACGCTAAAAGGACCATCATGGATAAACTTAATGACCTGTTTCTGTTTTCTATCCAGTTGTTTGTCATTGTTTTCATCATGTACACGATCTACAAATTCATCTACGACCGCTTTTTGCAGCACAAAAGTACCCTGCTGGAAAACTACCCGGTACTCGGCAGGATACGCTATCTTTGCGAAGCGATCCGCGAACCGATGCGCCAGTACTTCGGCTCCGAGGACGGTTTCGGTACCCGCGACAAACTCGACTGGGTCTACAAAGCTGCAAAGAACCAGAAAAACTATATCTCCTTCGCGCTTGGTTCCAAGACCAATGAGGCGAAATACATCCTCAAGCATGCCAACTTCGCACTCAACGACAACGAAGTAAGCGACGATATGTCGGTGACGTTCGGTGCAGATCTTCAGCATCCCTACACCAGCCACTCCATCGTGATCCGTTCCGCCATGAGCGACGGGGCACTCAGCCCCGAAGCGACCCGGGCATTTTCGCGCGCTTCATACTTGGATCAATTCCCCATCAACACCGGCGAAGGGGGACTGACATCTAACCTCTTCGAGACGCACGCTATACCGGACACGCACGACTACCTTGTCACACGTTCAGGCAGCGCTTGGCAGCGCGCGCTTTACCGCATGGCGTACAAGATTGTCAGCCCCATTTATGCCATCCGTCTCTACAGAAAACTGCTCCTTCCCAAAGAGGAACGCTACCGCTATATCCTCGACCGCGAGAAACTTGTCTTTTTCCATCCGGACTGGAACGCGCCACTTGAGAGCTTCCCGCAAGAGGTGCCCGAGGATATGCCTGACATCGTTTTGCAGATAGGTTCGGGACTCTACGGCGTACGCAATGCGACAGGCGAGTTCGATCCGCAGCGTTACAAGAAAGTGATGCGTTTCTGCCGGATGACCGAGATCAAGCTCGCCCAGGGGGCAAAACAGACGGGCGGAAAACTCACCGGCAGCAAAGTCACCTCGGATATAGCCTACTATAGGGGTGTCAATGCCGGCGTCGACCTCTTCAGCCCGAACCGTTTTCCCTACGGCAAAGACTTGGAGACGTTCATAGGTTTTGTCGACAACCTGAAAACGCTCTCGGAAAAACCCGTAGGGATCAAGATCGTGATCTCCGACAAGGACTATGTCGACACACTGCTTGCGACCATGAAACAGTACAGTGACGAAGGCAAACGCATCATCGACTTCATCACCGTCGACAGCGGCGAAGGGGGAAGCGCCACCGCACCGCTTGCCATGATGGAAGCCGTGGGACTGCCGCTGGACAGTTCCCTGTTCATCCTCGATACGCTGCTCAAGAAGCATAAGCTGCGAGACCAGGTGAAGGTCATCGCCAGCGGCAAGATACTGACGCCTGACGATGTCATCACCACCCTCGCACTGGGTGCCGACATGATCTCGATCGGCAGGGGTTTCATGCTCAGTGCGGGATGCATCCGTGCACGGGTCTGCTCCGGTGCGACCGGGCAGGCCTGCCCGGTCGGACTTGCCACCCAGGACCCAGGGAAACGGGCCTCCTTTCATGTCATCGAAAAATCCCGCACGATCGCCAACTACCACCACAACCTGATCAACGGGGTCAAAGAGATGCTCGCCATTCTCGGCAAGAAAAAGGTCAATATGCTAAACATCCGCGACCTGACCTACATCAAAAAAGACGGTGAAGTCTTTTACGATGTCCAAGAATACCTTCACCAGAAGGTCCATGTTTGAGCATTAAAACCGCCGCGGTCTGCAGCTGGTAACGGCTAGCGGGAGCGCTCTCTCCCCTTCATTGCTTCTTTGCCCTTTGCCCGTTTTCCTTTGAGGGATATACTATGCGGATACCCCTAAGAAAACAAGGAGACCCCCATGCCGAACATCCTAATACTAAACCTGCACCAGAAGTACGAAGGCTTCGCCGAAGGCAAGCTGAACAAGACGATCACCGAAGCGGCGAAACGCTTTTTCGAACAGCGAGGCTTCAGCGTCGAAGAGACCGTCATCGATGAGGGCTACGAAATCTCCGAAGAGCTGGAGAAGTTCGGCCGCGCCGACACCATTTTCGTCCAGAGCCCCGTCTACTGGATGGGGCTGCCGTGGCTGGGCAAAAAGTACCTCGACGAGATCCTCTCGGGCGGCTACGGCAGCGTCACCTACAACAACGACGGGCGCGCGGACGGCGGCAAGTACGGCAGCGGCGGCCTGATGAAGCCAAAGCGCTACATGCTCAGCTTTACCTACAACTGCCCGACGAGCGAATTTGACAATCCCGACGGCTTTTTCGAAGGGCTCAGCGTTGACGGGGCGAACGTCGCGCTGCACAAGGCCTTCCAATTCTGCGGAGCAACGCCGCTGGAGAGCTTCTCCGTCCACGACGTCTACGGCAAAGGGTTCGAACTCGCCCCCAACCTCGAACGTCTGCAAGCCCTGCTGGAACGCAACTTCCCCACAGCATAACGCACCGACCAAGCGCTCTATCTTGCGAAAAACTGGGGGAAAATAGGGTTTGCAGCTGGTGATAGTATAGCAATAGCGAGAACTTTCGTTCATCAGCTTTTGACAGTGCCAGTCCGTAAAAAGATCGCGGAGCAGGAAGCGGCAGACGCCCACTAAGCTACACCCCGGGAGTTGAACCTCTAGGCGTTGTTCCATGCAAGTTCATAACCGCTGATGATCTCTTTTTGGATGAGGACCTCTCGTATGAGATTAAATCCCGCATTCCCTATGGGAAACACTTCAAACTGCATCGTCAGTCTGTCTAGGCCCAGGCGTTCTTTGTTTTGAAACGCGATGATGCCAGTCCACATCCCTTTTGAGACACCCACTTTCAGACTCGAAAGTTCTATGCTCCGCTTTCCGAAGAAAAACCACTCTTTTGTAATGCGCGTCTTGCCGATGGTAAGGCGCTTAAAAAAGCTGACATCAAAAAGCTTGACCAGACCTGCGGCCAACACGAAGCTGCCGAAGATCGAAGTAATGCAATGGTTTAGATAGAGCATTAGTAACCCCACTACGATCATCGTAAGTGATCCCATTGCCATAACAATGCGTTTATCATCATCATATACGAAGGTATAGACCGGTCTCTCTCTTTCCATTACTGTCGTCAGGTACACATCAACTCTCTTATAACTTTTCTATTTAGTCTATATTCTAGTGGTATAAAACTTAAACTACATCATACGCAATAACATCTTTTGTTTCTATAGAACAGCTATCTTTTCGATCAGCCGCTTGTGCCACCCTGCTAAAATTTAATCACTTTCTTGCTGCAGCTGTCCAAAAAAATGGCCATACGGGCGCTACCCCCTCTTCTCAAAATATCGCTACAATAGAGGCATAACTGTTTCAAAAGGAGCCTCCTGTGAAAGCGTTACTGTGTGATATAGGCGGGGTGCTGTATGTGGGGGAGACGCCCATAGAAGGTGCTGTTGAGGCGATCGCCCTGTTGAAAAAACGCGTGCCGGTGCGGTTTTTGACCAACACCACCCAGAAGACGGGCGCCCAGGTGGTCGAAAAACTGCTGAAGATGGGCTTTGACATCGAACCCTCCGAAGTCATCACGGCGCTCGACGTCACGAAGATGCTGCTTGAGCGCGAAAAGAGCGGGGCCCTCTTCCTCCTCACCGATGACGCGACACGCTTTTTCGACGACCTCCCCAAAGAGCCCTGCCACTACGTCGTGGTCGGCGACGCGCAACAGAACTTCAGCTACGAGAACCTCAACCGGGCCTTCAAGGTGCTGCTGCAGGGCGGCGAACTGCTTGCCGCGGCGAAGAACCGCTACTTCAAGGACCATGACGGCGAACTGAGCATGGATGCCGGCGGGTTCGTGGCGACGCTGGAGTACGCCAGCGGTCAGGAGGCCCGCATCGTCGGCAAGCCCAGCAAGGCCTTCTACCACCTCGCCTGCAGCGCAATGGGGATGAAGCCCGAAGAGACGGTGATGGTGGGCGACGACATCGAAGGCGATGTCCTCGGGGCACAGGAGGCCGGTATCAAAGCCGTCCTCGTGAAGAGCGGGAAGTTCTCGCCGCAGGACCTCGAGCGCGGCATCACCCCGGACGCGCTCCTGGACTCCGTCGCAGAGATCGGCACCCTATTCTGACGGAGGCCGCTCGAAAACTGTGTGCTTTAGCAGCTAGCCTCTCTGCGCGCTGTGAACTGGAGTGCTGCTAGGCCATACACCTCTTGTCAACGACCACACGGTTTCTGCCGTCCGCCTTGGCCTCGTAGAGTGCCCGGTCCGCTTGCTTGAGCGTCTCTTTAAAATCTTCGCCTTCACAGTGACAGGCACCCCCGATACTGGCTGTCAAGTGGCCGACCTGCGGAAAGCTGTCGACACTGATATGCTTGCGTATCTTCTCCGCGATCTGCGTCACATTCTCGATCGAATCCACCATTGTCAACAGCAGGAACTCCTCGCCGCCCCAACGGATCAGGTAGTCCTCCTGACGCACGGTCTCACGGATGATCTCGACAAACCGCTTGAGCACCTCGTCACCGCTCGCATGGCCGTAGGTGTCGTTGACCCGTTTGAAATAGTCGATATCCAGCATGACAACACCCAGCTTTTTCCCTTTTGCCTTGACGGCAAGCTCGATGGCATTCAGGTTTGTCTCCAAAAACTCACGGTTGTAAGCGTCGGTCAGCTTGTCGCGGGAGGCTCTCTCTTCCAGTTTTGCCTGCTGGCTGATCGTCAGACTGATGTCGGTGAAGGTCGCAATGTAGTTGTGTTCGCCGACATGGTTGATGGCCACGGTAAAAATATGTTTTGAACCTTTTCTGTTCGTCATGGCAACGATGCGCTGCGTTGCCGGCAGCGCGCAGAGCGCGTCAATCCAGCTTTGCCCCTTTGGCACTTTGCCGAGATGAAAATAGCGTTCGTCTTCGATAAAGAGCTCGCGAATGCTGTCATGCTCCTCCTGAAACGCTGAGAGCGAGGGATAACCGAAGGAGTCGAAGAAGAGCTTGTTGGCGTACTCTATATGTTGACCGTCGGTCAGTACGACGATGTTCTTTTGCAGCTCCAAAAGGTTGTGAAGACGCTGACGTTCCGACTCTATCTTGTATTTTTGGTCATCAAAACGGCACAACAGATAGAACAGCAGTCCCAGCAGTGCCGTACCGCCAATGATCAAGAATATCGGACGGCTCGCGACATACTGGATGTCCTTGTGCTTTCTGTTGAGAATGATGTAGCCTATCGTCTCTTTCGTGACCGCATTGACAAGCGGCAAAAAGGTCAAAATATGAAAACTTTTGCTTCCCGGTTCGATAAAGCTGTAGGGTTCGTCGCCGAGCAGCTTTTGCTGTGCCTCCCCGTGCGACTCCATGTATTTGCCTATCAGCCTGTTCGTCTCGGGATTGCGCAGCGACAGGATCTCCCGCTCGTTCATAAAACCGTCGAAGACCTCACAGGGCATGTAGTTCTGTTGTTCGTTCGAAAAGACCTTCCTCTCGACGACATCTTTTCGGATGATAAAATCGACATCGGCCCGGGTGGCCTCGCGGAACTTCTCAAGAATTGTTTTGATGGAGACGGAGAGCTCCACGCTGCCGATCGGCTGCATGCCGTCGAACAGCGGGTAGACAAAACGGTAGCCGTTAAAGATACGCCCCTCTTCAAAACCCTCTATCGGTTGATGTGTACGATTGACGTACGCCACCGTGCCCCGTATGTCGCTCAGGTTATCGCCGAACGTTTCCGGGCGGTGAAACCGCAGAAAGCTGTCGTTGTTTTTCAGGTGAAAGTGGAGCTGCTTGAGATGGTTAAGCTGAATGTTCTCATAGACCGGCAGCAGTCTGTTGTAGAGCTGCTCGCGGATCTCTTGTTGGCGCTGAGGCGACGCGCTGGCGGCATCGCGGTAGAGAGAGATGATCTCCGGCACCTGGATCCGGTTGTAAAAGACGATGTCCGACTGCGATTTCAAGGCACTTACGATGATGCTGAACGCCGTCGACATCATCTCCTTTTCCGCATTGAGCTGTTCGCTGAGACGCTCTTCACGCAGTCTTAGCAGCAGGACAATAAACGTTACGGCAGTGATCATAAAAAAGAACATGTATTTAACAAAAAGCTTCTTTTTTATACTGTCACTGCGTTTCGTTTTTGCTGTCATATCAGACAGTGTCCTGTTGTCGAACGATCATTTATCCTTCTCGCCTGTCGCTGTTGGCGCCTGCATAAAATGCATCACCGGACGACAGTTATAACTATGGTTCTATAGTATTAGTGTACACAAAATCAGGGAGAATCGGCTCTCTATCATTGACCTATAATCAAAAGTTAAGACATCTGTTACATTTTAGTAGTATCATAATAGTAGACCTACCTATGGGAGAAGATCATGGAACCGAATTTCGAAGACATGGACGACTACAAAAAACCGCTGAGCGAGAAGAAGATAAAGCTGATCGTCCTTGCCTTTGTCATTGCGCTGGCAGTCTACGCCATCTATGCAGTGGTAATGGGCGGATTCTAAAAGAGCATCAGCACCTTGCCTGTACAGTGATAAAAGGAGGATAAGATGATGAGTACCACTCTGAAAATGACGGCGATCGCAGCCATGCTCTGCGGCGGCACCCTCTATGCGGATGCCTTTCATGCCGGTAAAAAAGAGAGCGCTTCGCAGCAAAGCGAGAGCCGAAAAAGCAGCGGTTTTGAACGCAGCCAACGCAGCGATAGCGTTCTGCAGCGTTCGAAAACGCGCCGAAAAACGGCCTCGGAACCGTTCGTGCGTACCGACAAAGTCCCTAAGGCTAAAACGACAAAACCGCCAAAGACGACAACAAGAGTACCGCAGCAAAAAGAGCTGAGAGCTGCCAAGAAGACGCACAAGTGGGTACCGCCGGCTACGAAACCCCTGCCGTACTACCACCGTCCCGGCTACACCATCCACACTATCCCTAAAGTGGCGGTGACCGTGACGCTGGGCAGCCTCGTCTACTACTACGCCGACGGTATCTACTACCGCCGTCATGACAGCGGCTACATCGTTATCGTACCGCCGATCGGGCTGATCGTACCGGTTCTGCCGCTGGGCTACACGGTGTTTCATTTCTACGGCGGCACCTACTATTACTATGCCGGGGTCTACTATGTCTGGGACATCGATCACCGCGCCTACCGTGTCGTGGATCTTCCCGATGAGTACATAGAGTACGAGCCCGGCGACATCATCGACAAGCTGCCCGACGGTGCCTACACTGTCACCATAGACGGCGTGCAGTACTACCGCTACGGTGGCGTCTATTTTCTGCAGTCCATACAGGGTGAGCGCGTCGTCTACGTCGTCGTCACCCCGTGACGCTGCTAGCGACAAAGAGAAGAGCCCGAAGTGAACACCGAGGCAGAAGAGGAAGATAAGTCAAAATACCATTTCGGTGCACGCGGGCACTAATCTCTTCTGACATTCGTACATAATATGCATTGAAGAGGGCATCTTACAACAAAGAGTCTAGATGTCTGACAACCTTCACCTCAACGTCATTTCGATGGACGAAAAACATGATGCCTTTCTGGTACTGCTGGAGGCGGTCCGCACAAGCAACGCGGATACCTTTTTGTCCCTTTTAACTCCGCTTCTTTTTCTTTATTCTTTACACTTTTGATTACTGTGAGACTAAAAACGTTTCGTTTCTATCCCGAGCGCCTCACCTACAGCCACATTGTGAAGCACCCCATCATAGGTATTTAAAGCCGAGACCATGACAGGCAGTTCATGACAGATGGCCTCTGCACCGTGTTGAGCCAGCGCCTTGACATACGGCAGGGTCGCGTTGGTCAGGGCATAGGTCGATGTTCTCGGATAGGCCCCCGGCATGTTTGCGACACAGTAGTGGACAACACCCTCTTCGACGAAAGTCGGTTCAGAGTGTGTCGTCGCATGCGAGCTCTCAAAGCAGCCGCCCTGGTCGATGGAGACATCCACAAGAACACTCCCCTTTTTCATCAGTTTAAGCATCTCTCTGATGACAAGTTTTGGCGCTTTGGCACCGGGTATCAGTACCGTTCCGACGACAAAATCGCACTCCGGCAGCAGCTTGGCGATCGAACCGGCCGAGCTGTACATTGTCGCAACATTGGCCGGCATGACATCGTTCAGATAACTCAGCCGTTCAAGATTGATGTCAAAAATCGTCACATCTGCACCCAGTCCCGCGGCCACCTCAGCGGCACACTTACCGGCCACCCCGCCGCCGAGCACCATCACTTTCGCACGTTCCGTTCCGACGACACCGCCGGCAAGCAGTCCAAGCCCGCCATGGTAACGGCCTAGATGCACACTCCCCATCAAAGAGGCCATCTTGCCAGCCACTTCGCTCATCGGCTCCAGCAGCGGCAGACGTCCCTTAACCGTCAGCGTCTCATACGAAAAGGCGCGTATCCCTTTTTTCAGTAAAAACCGTGTCTGCTTCTCATCGGCCGCCAGATGCAGGTAGGTGAAAAGTGTCTGATTGGGTTTGAAAAGCGCGTATTCAGACTCGATCGGCTCTTTGACCTTGACTATCATCTCTGAAAGCTCAAAGAGCTCTTCCGCCTCCAGCAGTATAGAAGCGCCCGCATCGACATACTCCCTGTCGCTAAAACCGCTTCCTTCACCCGCTCCGCTCTCCACATAGACGCTGTGGCCGGCTTTAATCAGCTCCGTCACACCGCTGGGTGTGATCGAAACCCTGTACTCATCTGTTTTGACCTCTTTTGGTACACCTATCAGCATTAGTTCTCCTTTCTTAAGAGACTACGAACGCTTTAAAACGCGGCAACCTCGCATTGCGCGAAACGAGCGTTACAGAGGCAGAGAGATCACACCCTCTGCGTCAGGTCGATCAATAACTGCCTTCACTCATGGCGATGACAAAGTTGTCATCGACTTGGACGACATCGAATTCATGTTTGCCGCAAAAAGACTCATTGAGCTGTTGTGCCCATGCACGCGCGACGCGCAGTGCGTTTTCCTTGTCGTTGAACGTCTTGATCTGCGGCATGTTCTGACGTTTTGCACACCCACACATCTTCTCTACTACTACATGATATTCCATAATGTCACCTTTTCTTTTTTAAATAGCATCGGTTAAACCCTATGCAGTCCCAGCATCAAAATCTTCTTATTGGATGAAATTAGTGTTGTGTATGGCATGTTGCTGAGACAGCATAGGGTTTAGCGCCTCTGTCTTCTGTTATGACAAATGCATGAAGTGTTCCCATCGGCCTCTAAAGCCCTGAAACAGGGGTGTTTAAAGAGATGGGAAAATGGTATTAGATCTCACATGCCTCGACGAAGCCGCCCTCTTCGACAGAGATGACAAAATTGTCGTCCACCTCGACAATATCGAAGCCGTGTCTGCCGCAGAAATTGTTGTTGAGGGCATCCGCCCACTCGTACGCATGCTCCTCGGCATCCTCTTTTGTGTCAAATGTACGGATCTGTTCTGTCGCGTTTTTCTTGGCGCAGGCACAGAGCTTTTCAAGAACGATGTGGTGTGGCACTAGGAGAGCCTACTGTTTACAGAGATCAGGTAAAACTGGTCTTTGAGTTTGTTAAGCTGTTTGATGATCAGGTCATGGTGCTCATCGCTGAGAACGTAATGCTGCTCCATAAAATCGTACATCTTGTCGATGTTGGTGTACGTCTCTTTTAAAAGCTCTTCTTTGATCTTTGCTTCTACGCTCATTGTCTATTCCTTCTGTAGTCTTGCCTCTCTATCTGCAAGATATATACCAGAGCGTGTATAGCTCAATGCCTGTCAAAAAGACGTTGCATCTTGGCAAGATCATGCTGCGTCGAATAAAGAGGTTTTGTAGACTCCCGGCGCAGGCGCTTTTCAAAAGTCGTGCCAACGTTTTTATAAAAGAGCCCCAGTGGCATCGGCAGGGTCTCCAGCGCTTTTTGCATCGCCGCCGCCCGGTCGTTTGTGTCATGCGATGCATCCAGCCGGTACGTGTTCTCCTTGAACCATCGATAGGTATTGACCTTGTTAAAGGTGACACAAGGCTGAAAAATATCGACCAGCGCATACCCGGGATGCAAAAATGCGGCTTTAAGCACCTCTTTCGCGTAGGCGCCGTCACCGACATTGACTCTGGAGACAAAACCGGCCTTGAGTGCCAATGCAACGGCGATCGGGTTGAAGGGTTCGTTCCCCACCCCGTCGACCTGTACCGCTGTCGTGAACCCCGGCTGGCTTGTCGGCGATGCCTGTCCTTTGGTGAGGCCGTAGACCATATTGTTATGAACGATATGGACAATGTTGACATTGCGCCGTATAGCGTGCAGGAAATGGTTTCCGCCCTCTCCGTACATGTCGCCGTCTCCGCCTTCAGCGACGACGGTCAGCTGCGGGTTGGCCGTTTTGACAGCCGTTGCGATGGGCACGGCCCTGCCATGAAGGACGCCGAACATATGGGTATCGATATAGTAAGGTGTCTTGGCAGCCTGCCCGATGCCGGAGACGATGACCGTGTTGTTTTTGTCTACCTGCAGCTCCTCCAAAACCTCTTTGATCAGTTTCAAGATACCGAAGTTTCCACAACCCGGGCACCATGCGACATCGACGTTTTCGCGATCAAACGGATGGTTCATGACAACTCCTTTAGCGATTTCTCTATCATACCGGTCAACTCGTCAGCAAAGAAACTGAACCCGTTGGACTGCAGGATCCTCTCGTCTACCGTTATGTCGTGAAGCCTGAGCTGATCGCCAAAAGCGCCATCGGCACTGTTCTCGACGACAATCTTGTGTTTGTACGATTTCAAAACGCTCAGCTGCGCAGCGCTGAGCGGGTGGACCCAGGCAAAGTGGACCTGGACCAGACGCGGATCGTCCAGTCTATCCAGCGCTTCGGCGATAGCGCCTTTGGTCGAACCCCAGCCGATGACGGCAATCTCTCCGTCACCCTTGCAGACAGGCAAGACAGCCTCATTGAGGATCCCTTCATTTTTACGTGCACGTTTGGCTACCATCTGATCCCGAATCTTGTAATCTTCGGTGATCTGCCCGCGTTCGTCATGTTCGTCACTGACGGCACAGATCAGCCCCTCGCCGAAACCCGGAACCGCTCTCGGGCTGACGCCGCTTACGGTGTCGCTGTAGCGCGCATACTCTTGTGTGCTTTTTACGATGTATCTGCGCTGTTCGTATGCGGAGAAATCGACATTGGCTGTCATCATAACGGTGTCTGCCAGGTACTGGTCACTCAAGACGATGACCGGGACCTGATATCGGTCGGCGAGTTCAAAAGCCAGATACCCGTAGTCGATGCACTCCTGCAGCGAACCGGGGGCAAGGATCACACGGGGGAAGGGACCGTGTCCCGAGTAAAGTGCCATGTTCAGATCGCCCTGCTCGCTTCGTGTCGGCAGTCCAGTTGCAGGTCCGGGACGCTGCGCAAGATAGATGACGGCGGGCGTCTCTGTCATACCGCTGAGGCTCAATGCCTCACCCATCAGTGCAAAACCGCCGCCGGAGGTCGTTGTCATCGCACGTGCCCCTGCATACCATGCGCCCAGCACCATCGTCAACGAGGCGATCTCGTCTTCGCTCTGCTCGACGGCGATCTCAAACTCTTTTGACATCGCTGCCATAAAGTTTAATACACCGGTCGAGGGCGACATCGGGTAGGCGGTGACCATATTGCAGCCGCCGGATAAAAAGCCGAAGCCCGAAGCGGTCGTACCGTCCATGAGATGCAGCTTTTCCACCTCTTCAGGATGCGCCTCCGGCAGTGCGGGCAGCGTTGCAAAAGAGAGTCTCTCTCCCTCTTCAAGACCCGCCTCTGCCGCCTCTATGTTCGCAGGCTCCTCTTTGAAACGATCGCCGATACTGTGCAACAGGTGCTCCCCTTCCATCTTCAACAATCCGAACAGAAGACCTGCCACATAGGTGTTGGCATAACGGGCACTGCCGAGTTTCTGCACCGTGGCATGCATCGCAATCGCCTTGGCATCGGCATCACGGTCTGCAAAAGCCTCGTCTGTCAAAATTACGGTTGTTTCCGTGCATCGCCACTTTGCATGTTCCAAAGCCGCTGCATCAATGGCGATAAAAATATCGACCTCCCTGCAGGGCGCATTCACAGGCCTATTCGAGACCCTGAACAGCACCGTATTGCTGCCGCCCCGCACCCGTGACATAAACTCTTTTGTTGAAAAGGTGTAGTAACCGCTCTGTTTAAAGGCATCATTGAGAAGCTTCTCAATCGTATCGATACCGGTTCCCGCCGCCCCGCCGATCAGAATCGCCATACTTTTCTGCTGACCCGTTCTGACGGTCTTCTCTGCTGCGCTAGAAAATTTTACAGGCGGTTCCGTCGACGGCGTGAGAAACGGTACCGCATAGTTTGCGTGCTCTGGCAGTTTCTCCGAAACAGGGGCTAAAGGTTCCGGCCTTTCGGAGTACGCATGCTCGACTTCAGGTTCCGGTTCCTCCCCCCAGGTGATCTTCCCGCCGTAATAGCCCAGAACAATGACAGTGGCACCGGTGAAGAGAACAATGCCATGGTATACGATACCTTCAAATATGGGTTCATATACGATCGAGGGATTTTCGAGGTAAAGAGTAATACCGACGACACCCAGCAACAGCGTCAGTGTCGCGACGATCAGCTTGACAACAAAAGGACGGCTCATAGAGAGGTCGTAATTGATCCACCAGCTTAACATTCCCGGGATCATTGCAAAAAAGCCCATGACCGTGGCCACGAAAAAGGCATAGAAGACACCGACGGCATAGGCATCTTTAGGAAGCGCAAAAAAAAGAAGATCCAATCCCGCCGCAAAGATATGCAGCGCGATCGGAAAGTGGACAAGCATCGGATGGGGGTGGTATTTTCGATAAAGCAGCCTCAGCTTCGCTTTATACCGCTCCATTGAAGCGGACGCCTCCTCTTCCAATACGGCAACGACCTTGAACTTCCTGAAGACCTCATCGCCGTGTGGTGCAGCGGCCAGCATCGACGTCAAATCCTGCCCTGCGCGGTGTATTTTCTGATGCTCGCCGTTTTTCCAGAGAGGGCTCTCTGTGACATCGTAGACTTTGCCTTTGTAAGCGACGTAGGCTTTCGCCCCGTCACGGCCGTCGTAACGCTTTAGTTCACCAGGTGTCATCGCCTTCTCCTTCTGGTCAGAACGGGGATGGAAATCGTGCGTAAAACGTGCAGAACGCTACGATGGGGTCTGCTCATGCTCCTGCATCGTATCGACATAGTCGCACACTTCGTTGTCATCGTTGCACGGCTGACTGTAGCCGGCTATCGGATCGTTCAGCACCTTCGCCAGGTTATCCGAGACGAATTCCCAGTTGACTAGTTTCCACCAGTTCTCCAGGTATTCCGGCCGGGCGTTGCGGCGGTCGATGTAGTAGGCATGTTCCCAGACATCACAGGTGAGCAGCGGCACCGTCGCTCGCCGTATCGGCGTATCGGCATTGCTGGTCTGCTCGATCGCGAGTGTGCCCTCTTTGGTGATGACCAGCCACACCCATCCCGAACCGAACAGCCCCGCAGCTGCAACCAGGAATGCTTCTCTGAACGCATCCATGGTGCCAAAATCGCGTTCGATCATATCCGACAGCTCGACCGAAGGGGTGGTCGGCGTGGCCGACAGACTGTGCCAGTAGAAGTCGTGGTTATAGACCTGTGCGGCATTGTTGAAAATCCCGCCTTCGGCATGTTTGATGATCTCTATGAGAGACATGTCGGCAAACTTCGTGTTCTCGATAAGGCCGTTGAGTTTGTTCACATACCCGGCATGGTGTTTACCGTAGTGAAAGGAGATGGTCTCTTCGGAGATATAAGGTTCAAGCGCGTTCTGCGCATAAGGCAGTTGCATTAATTGGTGTTGCATCGTGTCCTCCTTGTTTTTTTTAAGCTCTACATATCATCCTACTCTCATAATTTTAAACATCTGCACAATCAAAAAAATTAGATCGAATACATAAGTAAAATCAATACTGAAAAAGAAGGGTTAGATGCTTGGTGCTGCTAAAATGGAAAAAGGAAGGGTATATAAAGGTAAAAAAAATGGTGTAAGCTGCTGCCCTCGGAGAGGACAGCATAAGAAGAATAGTTGAAAACTACTATTAACGAACCAGGTCGAAGAAGTAGTCAGTTGACGCGATACCTTTGGTCTCTTCGTCAAGTTGGTCAAGAACCTTGTTCGTGATCCAAGTCAACAGGTTCAGCGCACCATCGTAGTCAACCACTACTGTAACAACTTGACGGAGACGGTCGAGCAACTCAGGCTGCACCCGCTGCAGCAGATTGTCTTGCTCAAACCGATCAAAGCGATTGAACGCCAAGAGACCTATGAATACGGTGCCCAGGACCGCGATGCGGTTTTGGACATCCCCTATATGACCTAACCCAAATACAAAGGAAAACAATGGATTACGAAACCCTTAAAACCGCTCTTTTAAAAGAGGCCAGAAACGCTTTTGAAATAGCATGTACAATGCGCGATAATCAGCGTCTTGAGGTCTACCTCAAAAACGGTGAAGCAAAGATGTCAGACTGCATGGAAGAGAGTGAAGAGCTGATATACGGGCCCGACCATATCCTCTGCTATCAGGTCTATGGCCATGACTACCTTGAAGATGAGATCAAGACCTGGATCGATTACGCACGCGTGATCGAGCAGCCGGAGGATGGTATGCCGATGCCGGAGCCAACCGACATCGAGAAATCGATCCGCGAACTGATCAACGAGATCGCGCAGAGAAACGGGGTTCCGCCTGAAAGCGTCGTTCGTTCGAGGTCTTTGCAAACCTTCCGATGGACCTTCTGGGCAGTATTGAGCAGCAGATCATTGAATACTGGTGGAGCGCAAAAGAGGAAGAGAACGGCAAGAAGCTGGCACTCGAACAGATCGACGAAGCGATCGGCCTGCCATCCCAGCAGCTGTAATACCGTTACGCTGAAGCTAACGTATTTTTGGCCGCTATCATAGCGTTGCGGCTTGCTTCGAACCACCCCTCTTTTAGTTCTACGGGCGGCAGGACCTCGACATGAACCACCCCTTTTTTTGAGTGCTTTCTCCCCTCGTTGTAGTAACGTCCGAGCTCTTTGATGACAATCGGCTGCACCTTGAGACCCAGTTTTTCGGCGACCATCTTTGCACCCGGTTCGAACGCTTTGATCTCGCCATCGAATGAACGTGTGCCTTCGGGAAAGATCACGACTTTTTTATCCTCTTTTTTACGGACCTCTTTGAGCAGTTTCACACCCGAACGCCGGTCATTTCTATCAATAGTGATATGACCGATGATCTCTGTGACCAGGCCGACTGGCCAGCTGTCCATGATCCCCTTGCGCCCGACGAACCGGATGTCAGCCCCAACATATGATTCCAGTATGAAGATGTCCATCATGGATTGGTGATTCGCGATTATCAGGTTGGTGTCAGGCGCAAGTTCACCCTCTACCTTATAGTCCAGACCGACACTGGAGAGGACGCGACGGCTGATCCATTTCCGTAGACGATCAAGCTTCGATATGTTCTCTCGGTTGAGATATATCAGCATGGCCCCGATGACCATCACAGCATAGGCCATAATGGTACGTATATGAAAAACAGCCTTATCTATCATCACGCTCTCTCGTCAATTCATTGACGCTATCAATGAAAAGTGCCTTCGATCTCCTTGTTAATTTTCAGACGCCCTGATACAGCGCCTCTTGCGCCGCTATCATCTTCTGTCGGCTCGTTTCAAGCCACCCCTCCTCAAATTCTACGGGCGGCAGGATCTCAATATGCACTTTGCCTTTTTTTGAGTGCCGTCGTCTCTCACTGTAATACTGGTCAAGGTCTTTGATGACAACCGGCTGCACCTTCAGTCCCAGTTTTTCGGCGACCAGTTTTGCCCCGGATTCAAAAGCCTGTATCTTTCCGTTGGGAGAACGTGTCCCCTCCGGAAAAATGACCACTTTTTTTCCTTTTTTCTCCCGGACCTCTTTTAACAGTTTAACCCCTGCGCGCCTGTCTTCTCTATCGATGGTGATGTGACCGACAGCATCCACAACAAGCCCTACCGGCCAGACATCCATGATTCCTTTGCGTCCGACAAAACGGATCTCAGGCCCCACAAACGACTCAAGTAAAAAGATGTCGATCATAGATTGGTGGTTGGCAATAATAAGGTCGGTGTCTTCATCCAGGTGACCTTTAAGTTCATAAGTCAAACCGACCCCGCGCAATACGTTTCGGCTGATCCACATGCGCCATCTGTCGGTCTTGCTTTTGTCATTTTTAAAGATATCAACAGCCGTTGAACCGACTGCAATCGCCAAATGGGCTAAAAAGGTGCGAATACGGAATATAATACTATCGATCATTGCTCAACTTCTATATTTAACAGATATATAATCTTACTAAAAATTGATTTTTTTTTCCTTGTAATCTGCGAGTAACCCTTCTGTAATAGAATGTTACAGCTATTTGTTAGTCATACATCTGTATACTAAAAAACATTTTCACACCAAAAATAAGGTCTATTTCAATGCAACACTATTCATACACTTCCAGTCGCGGCGCTTTCTCTCTGATGGAGCTTATGATCGTTATTATCATTCTCGGTCTTTTGGCATCACTGGTACTTCCAAACCTCATGGGAACGGCGGAGAAGGCAAAACGTGATCTTGTCTGTATCCAGATGAAAGGTGTAGGTGAGGTACTTGATCGTTTCAAACTCGATAACGGCGTCTACCCGTCAACGGAAGAGGGGCTTCATGCTTTGATCGAAAACCCTAGCGAAGAGAAATATCCGGACTACGATAATCATGGCTATGTCGCCAAGAAGAACCTGCCGAAAGATTCGTGGAAAAATGAATTTGTCTACATCAATATGGGCAGTACGATCGACCTGATCTCTCTCGGTGCCGACCGCAAAGAGGGCGGTGAAGATGATGCAAGCGACATCCGCTTCAGTGAGTGTAAGTTCTAAACCCGGCCATGCGGAAAAAGGCATTCACCCTCATTGAGTTGCTGCTTGTTGTAGTGATCATAGGTGTTGTCTACGGTCTGGTGATCAATTCGATAAAGCATATCAACGACAAAGAGGCTGCTCTCGATTTTGAGACACTCCCCTCTTTTTTGAAGACCTTTCATCAGCGCAACGATGTCGCTTTCGTATGTATCGACAACTGCCAGCAATGTGCCGTCTATGTGGATGGCGAACAGCTAAAAGAGGTTGATGCCTTTATGAAAGATGAGCGAATGCTTCGGTTTTGGCGTTTTGATGCCAACCTGGGCATGCAGGAGCTTCGGTTTACTCCGATGTTCGATGCAGACGACAGAGCGTTTGATGTCTGTTTAAAATATGAGATTTTTAAAGACGGGAGCAGTTCAGAGATGGTCATAGAGACACAACAAGAGAGTTACGACTATCGTGGCCTGAACCATAAAGTCGACCGCTACTCTTCGCTCCAGACACTCGAAAGCAGTCGCCAGGATGAGCTTCAGGAGGTGTTGCAATGATTTTTGCATACAAAGGCATCAATACTGAAGGCAAAAAAGTCAAGGACAAACTTGAAGCCACCTCGCTTGAAGAAGCTAAAAGCAAACTCAAAGCCCAGGGGATCATCTACAAATACATTGAGGAGGAGTCCCCTTCTCTTTTTAGCGGCATAAACTTCAGCCGACGCTACCGCATTTCGCCCAATGAACTCTCTCAACTCAGCCGTGAGCTCGCGATGTATATCCGCTCCGGGATCAGTATCGTCGGTGCGCTCAAGATCATCCAAAACCAGTACCTCCACAAAAAGAAGCTCTACCTCTTTTTAAAGACCGTCAGTACCTATCTTGACGAGGGGAAAAACTTCTACGCCGCTCTGGATGAGCAGAAGATCGTTATTCTTCCGGAGTTTTACACGCAGTCCATCCGGGTCAGCGAGTCCAGCGGTATTTTAGACGAGGTGCTGCTGGAGCTCTCACGCTTTCTTAAAGAGCAAGACCGCATCTCCAAAGAGATCAAGTCCGCCTTTGCCTACCCCTCGTTCATGATCCTGATCTCACTCTTTATGGTCGGGTTTATGCTCGCCTTTGTCGTACCGCAGATCACGGGGATCTTTGAAAGCATGGATCAGAAACTTCCCGCTGCCACCCGGTTTGTGATCGCCGCGGGCGACTTTTTCAGCAACCACTATGCTGCAATCGGTGTCGTGATCGTGCTGCTTTTCGGTGCGCACTCTTTGATGATGAACTATATTGCCGGCTACAAATATGCCGTACATTCTCTACTTTTGCGTATGCCTCTGTTCGGCAAAGTTGCCCTTAAAAGCGAGCTGGCGCGATTCTCCTATGTCGGCTCCCTGCTTGTCCGATCCGGTGTCCCTTTTGTACAGACGATCAACCTCTCTGCTAACATCCTGAACAATGCCGTTTTGCGTCGTGTCTTCCTTGAGGCCTCCAAAAAAGTTGTTGAGGGAAAACGTCTTTCCAATGCACTCAATGAATCCTCTTACACCCTGGATCCTTCATTTTTACAAGCCATTGCCGTAGGAGAGGAGACCTCTCAGATAGAGCCCGTTTTGATCAACATCTCCGAACTCTATTTTGAAGACAATCGCGACAAGATCGGTCTCATCCTGAGTCTTCTTGAACCGATGCTGATGCTCTTTGTCGGCGGTACCATCGGCTTTATCGTCGCGGCAATGCTGCTGCCGATCTTCTCGATGAGTATTTCATGATACCGTTGCAGCATCGTCATGGGATCGCCTTGCTGATCACCCTCTTTTTCATCATCGCGATCACTGCTGCAGTCGGTATCAGTCTGATGAACCTGAAACAGAGCGGCGAAGAGCTTCGAGAAGCCCGTTTCCTGCTTCAGAGCGGTGCCGTCGTCGAAGATGTCCTCTCGCTGATGAAAGAAGCGGACAAGCTCGGTACGGTGAGCGACGCCGAAAGTCTCAATATCTTTTTATCCACAGCCGGATTTATACCGCTGGAATTAAAAGAACTTTTGGTTAAAATAGAGATAACAAGTGCGATGGGACGTATCAATATCAACACACTGGCGGCTTCTAAAGAGTTCCAGCATGCGCTGATAGAGTATATGGACCGTTTTAATGTTCAAGATGCCAACTACATGAGCGACCTTTTGATCGACTGCATGGGTGGGCATAAAGATGTCTACAAAACCGATATTTTTGATGAGATGCCGGAGCTTTACCGTGAACGTATTGTCTCAAAAAGACATCTGAACAAGATCCTGGGCTTCTATGTCCGTGAACGTCACGACAATGCCGTTGTCAAGCTCCCTTGGGACGCATTGATCCGCTATGATGACAGTAATGTCACAACCGTTGACGTGAACTACATCACGCCGGCCCTTTGGCAGATGTATCTTCCCGGCCTGGATGAGGAACGGGCTGTTGATCTGGCATCGGGCGGAGGAGCATACAACACACTTGACGATATCGGCCTCTCTGCTGACGATAAGGCACAGCTCGCCAAGTTCGGCCTGAGCTTTTTTCAACCGGTCGTCCGCATGGATGTCGAGGTCCTGGAGAACAATAGCAGCGCTCATATAGCATTTGACTACGATTTAAGCACTAAAAAGGGTAGACATTTTGAATTTGGGATTTAGATCTAAGGCCAAAGCCTTTTTTGTCGATGTCGACTCCCCGGCCTACCTTTTAGAGGCACCGGTCAATATTATCCTTTCGCCCTCTATGTATTGGGTCAAACGCGTAACGCTTCCGGTCAAGTACCTGCGTGAGGTCCGAAGCCTCATCCCCTCTCTTTTCGAGGAGAACCTCCCGGAGGGAAAATACAGCTACAGCACCTACAAAGACGGTGACAGCTTTCTGATCTTTGCCTACAACGACAAAGAGGTGCTTGACCTTGTTGCCGAAAAAGGGATCACCGCAGCCAATATTGACAATGTCTATTTTGCACAGAGCGAGTTCGACACGATCGACACGCCACTCAAGATCGATGCGAAGAGTGTCTTAAGTCTGCAAGACGGTGTTGTCGTCAAACTGCCCGCCGCTTTGGCACCTGACGCCATTGCAATGAACCTGGATGGCCACACCTTTTCAAAACATACCATTCATCTCACCCGCTTTAACCAGATCGCGGACAAAAAGTCGCAAAAGGTCTTCGGCTCTATCCTGACAGTTCTGATCCTAATGTTTACGACCGAATGGCTTATCACCGCGTCGAAAGTCTCAGCGATCATTGAGAAACAGGGCGAAGTCTTCAGCAACCATAACCTTCCTGCGACCTCATTTCAAAATGAGGCGATCCATGCCAAGCTGAATACAACGTTCGAAAGACAGAGCCGTATCCGGGATATCGTCAACCTTGTGCTGACACTCAAGCTTAAGCCCGAAGAGCAGTTAGAACGTATTGCTATGGAGAGAAACCGCATGATCATTGAGCTCCGGACCGAGTCTGAAGCGACAGGGTCAAAAACCCTATCCAGCCTCAAAAGAGAGTTTAAACGCACCGATGGCCGTTTTGAGAACGGGATCTACACCATGGAGATACAGTTATGAAGATCAATCCGCTCTACATAGGAATGCTCCTGGTCGTTGCCCTTCTCTTTGTGGTCTACCAGCTTCATGGAAGCAAGACGCAGCTGCGTGAAAGCAAACAGAGCCTGATTAAAGTCGAAGCGATGGCAGAAGAGATCGATGCCCTGAAACGTGCCTGGGACAACCCGAAGACAACGACTGCGGCATTGCAGAGACTCTTGAAAGCACCGCAGCTCAAATCAGCCAATATCCAGCAGACAAAAAAGCAGGGGTTGATCATCTTAAAGTCAAAAAAAGCGAATTTTAAAGCGGCCGACTACTTCTTCGCAAAACTTTTCAATGGCGCGTACATTTTACAAAAATTTGAGATCAAGCGTCTGGATGATGAGTCGCTCAGCTTTCATGTGGAGATCCGTTCATGAAAAAAATAGCCCTCTTCCTTTTCTACACCGTTCTCTTTTTTGGTGCTCTGCTCTTTTTTACCCCAAAAGAGAACCTCTATTATTTTGCAGAGGAGCAGATCAAACCGCTCGGTGTCGTTATCGGCTACGAAGAGACCGTGGACCACGGTTTTACCCTTGAGATACTCCATCCTAAGCTCTATGTACAGAAGATCAAGAGTGCTGACATCGGCTCCATCAGCGTTGCTATTTTCGGGTTTTATAATGCGATATCAGTCAACAATGTTGTTTTGGACAAGACCTTTGAGCAGTTTTTTCCGCCGCTCATCAAACAGATCGATATGGACAACACGCTCTTCTCCCCCCTTCAATTTAATGCAGAAGCCGTCGGTGACTTTGGTGAAGCCAAGGCGACTGTCGACCTGCTTGAGCGCAGTGCGAAAATCATTGTGAAGCCGTCGAAGCTGATGCTGTCACAGTATAAAAACACGCTGCGTCAGCTTAAAAAATCCAAAGAGGGGGACTACTATTATGAATATAAATTTTAACCCCTCTGTGGTACGTTTTGTACGTAATGTACTGATTATTGTCATGGTGGCAAAAGTCCTCTCTCTTCTCCTATTATGGCTCTTTCAGAGCGAAGGTGTCCACTACCATGCGAACAGCTCCAAACTGCCGGCATACAAACGTTACGGTGTCCAAAATATCATAAAACCGACCCAGGCGCCTGACCCGATAACGGCTAAAGGGCCGCTCAGTGACGAGGAGATTGAACTGGCAGCCTATGGACCGAACATCTCAAGCATGGTGCTGAAAGCTCTTTTCAAGCGCAAAGACGGCGGTCTCATCATCATCGCACTGAAAGCAAAGCCGAATGACTCCGAAGTCATCGGGATCGATGAAACGTTTCAAGGCTACACCCTTAAAAAGATCGTCGAAAACGGTGCGATCTTCAGTAAAAACGGAGAGACCTTCAGCCTCTACTTCTCTGACGAACAGCGGCAAGAGAGCCGAACACCAAAACCTGGCAGCAGTAACATGTTAACTTCGGGTAGCGACGACGGCATTAAACAGGTTGCCAAAACAGACATCAACCGCTACGCAAAAGATGTGAATCAGATCTGGAAAGAGATCGGTATCACCGAGGTAAAAAAGAACGGCAAGATCACAGGGTTCAAAGTCACACGGATACAGCCTAACACCCCCTTTGCCCAGCTTGGTTTACGTCAAGGCGATATAATCATTAAAGCCAACAACCAGCCGTTGACATCATACAAGGATGCCATCGCGATCTATAAAAGGATCGATGAACTCGACGCTGTCGAACTAATCGTCCTACGCAACAATCAAGAAACGGAGATCATCTATGAAATACATTAAACTACTATTGCTTCTGACCTTTTTGCTCACGTCCAGCCTCGATGCCAGAGAAAAGGTCAATATCAAATTTGACAACCTGCAGATCGACAAATTTATCCAGCTCGTTGCCAAGCTCAGCAATAAGAACATCCTTATCACCAACAAGATCAACGGTACTGTCGACCTTGTAACCGCAGCGCCTGTCTATGATGATGAACTGATGGGTATTCTGATCTCTGTCCTGGAGTCTAAAGGGTTCACACTCGTCAAAAACGGCTCGATCTATGAGGTCGTACGTTCGACTGAAGCGGCAAAGCACAATGTCCCTATTGTCCGTTCAGGTTATATCGCACGCGGGCATACTATGGTGACGCAGGCGATCAAGGTCGAAGGAGAGAATGTCGATATCGTTGCCGCCAAAGTGCGCTACCTTATCTCAAAGACAGCCAAGCTGATGACGATGAAAGAGTCCAACACTCTTCTACTCACAGACTATCCAGCCAATATTCAGACCATCAAACGTATTATCAAAGATATCGATACCAAGAACGAGAAAGATATCAAGATCGTCCATGTCGAACATGCCGACTTGAAACAGCTGCACGCCCAGATCAGCGAGATCGCCAAATCGATCTTTAATGAAAAAGTCTCGACCCAAGGTGTTAAAGTCCTGCAGAACAAGGATGTCAATGGCCTTATCCTCATCGGAAACAAAAAACAGATCGATGAGCTTGCCGGCGTGATTGCTACCCTGGACAATGAGCAGAACCTGAACGAAGTCGTTCAGATCATTCCGCTTAAAAACTCGGATGTCAAAAATGTCCTGGCCAGTCTGAACGAGATCATTACCAAACAGACCTTTGCTGACCCGAGCATGAAGCCCAACGTCTCGGCCAACGAAGAGATCAATGCGATGATTCTTGTGGGAAATCCTACCATACTTAAAGGCCTGATCAAGATCATCGATACCCTTGATAAAGAGAAGTACCAGGTCTATGTTCAGGCACGGATCGTTGAGATCAATAAGAACAGTGCCGAACAGATCGGTCTCAAATACTCGCTTGCAGGCATTACCTCTACCGCGTCAGGACTGCTTGCCTTCAGCGGTAACTTCGGTGGCTCGAGTTCCATTATCGAATCAGCGCTTGCTATTGTCGGAAATGATGCCATCAACGGCGGTTTGGCCATCGGAGCCTCTTTGGACTTCCTGCAGACAAAAGGGGCGTCAAAGACTATTTCAAGCCCATCGATACTCTGTGTCAACAACCAGGAGTCCTCGATCTATGTCGGTAAGACCCTCTCGTTCCAAACTGGCTCAACTACAGGCGCGGCCGGTACAACCAACGCCTTTAAACGCGAGGATGTCGGTTTGACCCTCAAGATCAAACCAAGGGTTTCATCATTAGACAAAGTCACCCTTGACGCAGAGACCATCCTAGAAAACGTTCTGCCGGTCACAGACACCAATGCCCAACCGGTAACGACGAAACAGACGGTACTGACACAGGCCATCTTGCGCCACGGTGAAAGCATCATCATCGGCGGGCTTGTTAAAAACTACAGCACCGACCTCGAGACAAAAGTGCCTATCCTTGGCTATATCCCTCTGCTTGGCTGGTTCTTTACCCATATTGATACCCAGGAGCAGCAAGACAACCTTATCGTCATCCTAACACCCTACATCATCGATAAAAGTGAAAAGCTCTCCCGTCTTCAGCAGGAACTCGGTGAGCTGAGCCGACTTCAAGCACAATACAATAGAGAGGTCTTTGAAAAGATTGAGCAGAAAGCTACAGAGGAGAAGAAGTAATGCTCTCTGCTGAGCTCTATCATGACCTGAACCTCGAAGCAACAGAGGTCGAAGAGATACCGACGGAGCTACTGGTCAAAAACTATCTTCTGCTCACCCATATCGATGACGCAATCGTCGCTGCCACTTCCCAAGAGTATATTGTCGAAGCGAGCAACTTCTATAATAAGCTCTCAGAGAAATACCCTTTCGTCATTCTAAACGAAGAGTCTTTCGAACGTCTTTACAACCGTTATCTGGAGCTTCGTACCGACAAGCAGATCGAGACGATGCAAGAGGAGGGCGAAAAGTCAGAAGGCGAAGATGACGAACTCTCATTGACGGAGTTTTTGCGGACCTCATCGGATATTCTTACCTCCGAAGAGTCCGCACCTATCATCAAGTTCGTCAATGCCCTCTTCTATCAGGCCGTAAAGCGAAAGGCCTCGGATATTCACATCGAGGTACATGAAAAACGGGGCGAGGTCCGTTTTCGTGTTGACGGCATATTGACCAAAAATGTCGACCTTGAGAAAAAAGTAATCGCACTTATTATCAGCCGTATCAAGGTCATCTCCAACCTCGATATCTCGGAAAATCGCATCCCTCAGGATGGCCGTACCCAGATCAAGATCGCCGGTGAGACCCTTGACATCCGTGTCTCCATTCTGCCGACATTCTATGGCGAACGCGTGGTCATGCGTCTGCTTATGCAGAGCGGCTCCGTTCCGCACATCAACCAGCTCGGCTTCCCGGAAGAGACCATTCACGACATGAAGACCCTGCTTCGAAGTTCGCACGGCATCATCCTTGTTACCGGTCCGACCGGATCGGGAAAGACAACGTCGCTTCATGCCTTTTTGAAAGAGGTCGAAACGCCTGAACTTAACCTTATCACGGTTGAAGACCCGGTCGAGTACAAATCCGAGACGATCTCCCAGATCCAGGTCAATGAAAAAGTAGGCCTTACCTTCGCCGCTTCACTGCGTTCAATCCTGCGCCAGGATCCCGATATCATCATGATCGGTGAGATCCGTGATGAAGAGACCGCCCATATTGCCGTACGCGCAGCCCTTACCGGGCACCTTGTCTTCTCGACGCTGCATACAAACTCTGCCGCAGCGACCATCTCCCGTCTTGCGGATATGGGGATTGAGCCCTTCCTCATCTCCTCTTCCATTTTAGGGATCATGGCCCAGCGGCTTGTTCGCCGTATCTGCGATGAGTGCAAGACAGAAGACACGCTTGCAGAAGACTTTGCCCTTGAGTATCAACTTGACCCCAATGCGACGATTTACAAAGCCGTTGGATGCAAAAAATGTAACTACAGCGGCTTCAGCGGCCGTCAGTCGATCGGTGAGCTTTTAATCATGGACGACATGATCAAAGACCTACTTAAAGAGACAACCGATGAGCACACCATCTCAAAAGCGTTGGAGAAAGAGCACCTTGTCACTATTGCTATGCAGCTTAAAGCGATGCTTCTAAGAGGTGAGACCTCATTGGATGAGGCGATACGCATCGGTTTGGCACATGCCTAAAAGATCCTGCGGCTTCACCCTCATAGAGGTCCTTGTCGCCGTCATGATCATCGCCGTTGTCATCGGCGCGCTGCTCCAACTTTTTTCCACTAACGCCCAAGCCTTTTCATCCGTTCATCAAAAGATCCTACAGGCTAACAGAACCACGCTCTTATTGGGCAACCCTGTCTATGGCTACGAAGAGAAAAAAGTTGACCTTGCCGAGTTGGTCAAGGATTTCAATATCGATGATGACCTTCGGCGTCAGCTCAAACGCAAGAAAGTGCAGATCCTCTACACTGAGGTGACCAGTATCGACTTTGGAGAAGCTGCGGCAGCCATATCCGAGGCCGAAACAACCGACACCGAAAATGTAGACAAAGGTGCAATCTCCGAAACAGCCGAAGCGGCAAATGCACTTGAAGTCGGGCGGACAACCTTGAAGATCGATGACCAAAGCAGCTCATTTTTACGGGTACGGCTCCAATGAGACGCCACGCATTTACCCTCATAGAGATGATGATCGCCATCACCCTCTTCTCCGTCATCATGATATTTCTCTATCAATCTATGGCCAGACTCGACAGATCCAACCAGTTTTACAGTGAAAAACTACATGGCATTGTAACAGAGCAATCCCTGTTTAAAACACTCTACCTTGATCTATCTCTCTCATTGCCCAACAGTGGTGTCATCGACAATATCAACCGAGATGAAGATATGATCTTTATGCAGACATCCCATGTAGTTCACACCCATGTCATGCCTTATGTTGTCTATTTTGTGAAAGAGAAGCACCTCTACCGTGTCGAATCAGCCGCGAAACTGAGCTACCCTTTCGAGAGCAATATCAATGCCCTGATCGATGATTTCGGCCCGATAAAAAAGTTCCGTATTTACAAAAACAGTACACACTTCCTTCTCCATATCAATATCGATGGCAAAGAAGACACCCTGCTAAAGATCAGACATCTAGGCGCTGTCTAAAAAGTCTGGTTATACAGAAATATCTATGCGCAATATGATGCGTAATAGTCTTTCAGAGCATTATAATAAAGTTAGTTTTGGAAAAGTGTTGGAAGAAAGATGTATGAATCAAGGCCAAAGGCCTTGAATTTAAAATTAGAGTGCAGCTTTTGCCTGTGCTACTACAGCAGAGAATGCAGCTGCATCGTTCATTGCCATGTCAGCAAGGATCTTACGATCTAGTTCGATGTTCGCTTTTTTAAGTCCGTTGATGAAACGAGAATAGTTGATGTCATTTAGACGACATGCAGCATTGATACGGATGATCCATAGTTTACGGAACTCACGCTTTTTCTGTTTACGGTCACGGAATGCATAATACATACTGTGTTCTAGTTGTTCTTTCGCTTTACGGAAGTGCTTGTGACGACCCTGGAAGAAACCTCTAGCTAGTTTTAATACTTTTTTATGACGACGACGTCTTACGACACCTGTTTTTACTCTTGGCATATTTTGTCCTTTTCTTTACTCTATGACCTTTTTCGATCTATAGGTGCCACATAGTTGGTGGACTTGCCCAGTTTGAACTGGAGAATATTGTGAAATGAAAGCTTACGCGATCATCGCTTTGATGTTTTTAGCATCAACGGCTGCAACTGTTTTAGGCGTGTTTTGTTGACGACGCGTTGCTGCATCTTGCTTAGTCAAGATATGGCTACGAAACGCTGTTCCACGTTTGATAGAGCCATTTTTTTTCACTTTAAAACGCTTTACAGCGCCTTTAACTGATTTCATCTTAGGCATAGTGACTCCTCTCTAATTTTACTATTTTACGTCATTGCGCAAAATAAGTTCGTGATTATAGCGAAATATCTATTAAAATTCACATGCACATGCTAAAGAGTGCGTAGATTATCCAGAGCCGCTCCCATGCCGATACAGTAAAATTGCCTATATTTTCACACTATCTGGACACTTTATTTCGCTATACTTTTTAGATGTCAGAAACAGATTTAGCATTTATGATCTTACAAGCAGAAGAAGAGTTTTGCTATTTAGAAGCGCAATGTCTTAAAACAAAGAGAGATGAGTACGATTACAAGCTGCACGCACTCGCACTTATCACACTCTACAACTTTGCGCTCAATCTCAAACTTTCCGGTGGAGAACTGATGCGGCTGCTATATGAACTTGATCACAAGAGCCGTCTCTACCAACACCTCATCGCCCCCTATCTGCTGCTGCTGGATGACATGGAGCTGGTATGCAAACAGTACGGCCATAAATATTTAAGGTTTCTATCTGAAAAATCACAGCTAAAGAGCGACGAAGAGATCATGGAGATATTGTTCACAAATTAAGTGTTAAGTGGGGATTGCACTGAAGTGATTCCGATGGATAGTTCCTGTTAAAAAACGAAGCTGGAGCTTTGTTTGAACGAGTATAGCAACATAAATAAAAGCCGTCAGAGTCTACATTACGTCGAGAGGGTAAGGCAAGCACGAGCTTCGCCGATACCTGCGGGGAAGACCCCGGTGAAAACTTTACTTTTTCTTTTCGTCTTTTTTCGGGATTACCAGCATATTGTAGTAACGCCCTTCAAAACGTGGCGGCTTGTCCATTACACCGATATCTTCGACCATTGGCCAGACACGTAGAAGAACTTCTTTACCTGCTTCCGGGTGTGCCATCTCGCGACCGCGTAGGAAAACACGGAACTTGACCAATTTTCCTGCTTCCAAAAACTCGCGGGCATGCTTGACTTTGTAGTTGATATCGTTATCGGCAATCTTGACAGAGAGCTTGATCTCTTTGATCTCGATCTTGACCTGATTTTTACGCTGCTCTTTTTTCTTCTTCTCTTCTTGGTACTTGAACTTACCGTAATCCATAATTTTTGCGACTGGCGGCTTTGCGTCCGGAGCGATCAGAACCAGGTCTAGGCCCATTTCGTCAGCTTTTTCCATTGCTTCACTTGTCGGGATAATCCCCAGTGACTCACCGCCATCGACGTTACAACGAACCTCCGCTACGCGGATGTCTTCGTTCATTATGGTGTTGTCTTTTTTTCGGTTCAAAAATTTACCTCATTGATTTTTTGTTGAATCATCGTCAAGAACTCTGCTTCACTAAGATTATATTGTTCACGACTGCGTCTATCGCGTATTGCAATCGTCTTGTTCTCAACCTCATCGTCACCCAGGACAATGATCATCGGAACACGCCCTTTTTCGGCAGTTCTGATACGTTTGTTCAGGCTCTCGTTTTTCGAGAAGATCTCGCTGTCAGCACCTAGATCGATCAGTTTGTCTGCCAATTCCTTGGCATATGCATTGTGTGGTTCAGCGATCGGGACGATGGCGACTTGCGTCGGCGCAACGAACATCGGGAACTCACCAGCATAATGTTCTGTCAATATACCAATAAATCGTTCAAAAGAACCTAAAATGGCTCGGTGAATCATAACCGGCTGTATTTTATTGTTCTCATCGCCGCTGTACTCAAGCTCGAAACGCTCCGGCAGGTTGAAGTCCAATTGGATCGTTCCACACTGCCATTCACGGCCGATTGCATCGGTGATCTTGATATCGATCTTCGGCCCGTAGAAGGCACCGCCGCCCTCATCGATCTCATAAACGAGATTGTTTTTATCCATCGCTGTTTTCAGCGCATTGGTCGAAATCTCCCATACTTCATCATCACCCACCGCTTTTTCAGGCTTCGTTGAGATCATCATCTTATAGTCAAAGTTGAACGTTGTCATGATACGGTCGACAAAATCGACGACTTCAATGATCTGCTCTTCGATCTGATCTGCGGTACAGAAGATGTGGGCATCATCCTGCGTGAACTCACGAACACGGAAAAGGCCGTGTAGTGCCCCTGTCATCTCATGACGGTGGACAACACCGTACTCAAAGTATTTGAGCGGCAGGTCACGGTAAGAGTGCGGCTCATCTTCGTACGCTTTGATATGTCCGACGCAGTTCATCGGCTTAACACCAAACTCCGCATCATCGATCTGCGTAAAGTACATGTTCTCGCCGTAGTTCTGGTAGTGCCCCGATGTCATCCAAAGGTCAGAACGCAGCATCTCCGGACCGCGTACCGGCTCGTAACCGCGTTTTCGGTGTGCTTTAAAGAGCAGTGACTCCAAACGGGCACGAAGGCGTCCGCCCGCCGGAAGCCAGATCGGGAAACCGGCACCGACCTCTTCACGAAAAGTGAACAGTTTCATCTGGGCACCGATCTTACGGTGGTCGCGTTTTTCGGCTTCTGCCAGCATCGTCATATGATTTGACAGGGACTCTTTATCGGCAAAGGCAATCCCGTAGATGCGTGTCAACATCTCGTTTTTCGAGTCACCGCCCAGATAGGCCCCTGCGATCTTCAGCAGTTTAAAGTAGCGGATCTGACCGATGTTCGGTAGGTGCGGGCCGCGGCAGAGATCTTCAAACTCACCCTGCTTGTAGATGGAGACCGTATCGCCGGGGATGCGCTTCATCACCTCAAGCTTGAGATGGTCATCGGCAAACTTCGCTTTGGCCTCATCCATGCTGATCTCATAACGCTCGATCGGGAACTTCTTCTTTGCAAAACCCAACATCGCTTTTTCAATCTTTTTGAGATCACCTTCGCCGACCTCTTCCTTGGTCTTGAAGTCATAATAGAACCCTTCTTTGACGACCGGTCCGACGTAGAACTCTGCGTCAGGATACAGCGACTTGATGGCCTGTGCCATCAGGTGGGCCGTTGAGTGTCGAAGCACTTCAAGTGCTTCCGGAGAGTTGTCAAGCTCGATCTCTTCTCCGGTAATACCGTTTGCTTCAGCTGTCAGAAGGTCAACAACCTCATCATTGTGTTTAATCGCAATTGCGCTCATACATACATCCTCTTTCAAAGTGCCCACCACGACAATAGGCAGAACACATTTGAAGATATTAAATTTGCGTGATTTTAACTAAAAGTCCCCTTGTTTAGAGTAAAAGAAGATCGATGGGGGCTTTTTCACCAGTATAGTCTCAGTTTGGCTCTCTTCGCAATAACATTTTTCGATTATATAAGTTATCTGTCCGATAAAACTGTTTTTAATTCTTATACGTTAGAATAATCTTATATCAATGTATAAGAACTATATTTACGTTTTTATCATCTAAAAGGGTCCCCGTTATGAATACAAATGATCTCAAAGAGCTGCTCAAAAAGAGCAGCAGTTCTGAAATGCTTTCACGCCGTGACGCCCTTAAACTTATGGGTATCTCTCCGATTGCAGCCGGGGTACTAGCGTCAACATCGTCAAGTTCGATCGCTTCGGCCGAGACAGTGGATGCCAAAGGCAAGATCGTTATTGTCGGTGGCGGTGCCGGCGGCATCATGGCACTCGCGCGTCTTCGCTCTAGCCTCGAGAACCCGGACATCACTATCATCGCACCCAATGCGATGCATATCTATCAGCCCGGACAGGTCTTCCAGGCGGCCGGGCTCTATCTACATGACGATTTGATCAAACCAAACAGTGATTTCATTCCTGATGATGTCAAATGGATCAAGGATGAAGTGGCCACTTTCGATCCGGATAACAACACATTGTTGACGCGAAGCGGCGAAAAAGTCACCTATGATTACCTGGTCGTTGCAGCGGGCATTGATTACCATTATGAGTGGATCAAAGGCTTAAAAGAGGAAGATATCGGTACAAATGGCATCTCCAGCGTTTATCTTAACAACATGGAAAAGGGAACAACTGACGGCGGTTCCATTACGTGGGACTGGTTCAATGCGCTCAAGCTGGCTTCTGCCACAGGCCAGAAACCGCATGTCATCTACACCCAGCCCGACACCCCTATCAAATGCGGCGGTGCACCGCAAAAGTTGCTCTACCTCTCTGCGGATCATCTGAAAAAAGAGGGGCTCTCTGCCGATTATACCTTTGCGACGGCCGTTAGCAGTCTCTTTGGCCAGAAACCGATTGCCGATTCGCTGGCCGAAGTTCAAAAGCGCTACGACACCATCACCAACAAGTTCAAACACAACCTTATCGCCATCGATATTCATAAGAAGATCGCCACTTTTGAACATCGTTATGAGATCAAAGGCGAGTACGACGAAGATCTTGAAGCGTACGATACGATTGAAAAACGTGAACTGGTCGAGATGGAGTATGACTTTATTCACATCGTCCCGCCGATGAGTGCAGCCCAGTCGGTTGTCGATTCGCCGCTCGGCTGGCAGAAAGGAACGGCAAAAGGGTGGCTCGAAGTCGACAAAGAGACCCTTCAGCACCGCCGATACAAAAATGTCTTCGGTATCGGTGACGTCTGCGGCATTCCTATGGGTAAAACAGGCGGAAGCGCCCGTCACCACGCCCCTGTTGTGGTAGAAAACCTCATTTCAGTCATGCAGGGAAAAGCGGTCAAAGCAAAATTTGACGGCTACACCGTCTGCCCGCTGAAGGTGAGCTACGGTGAGATCATCATGGCCGAGTTCAACTATGACGGACTGGCTCCAAGTTTCTCATTTTTGGCGCCGGAAAAACCACGATGGATCTGGTGGGCCTTTGACCTCTATATGCTTAAACCGATGTATTGGTATTTGATGATGCGTGGATTGATGTAAAAGAGAGCGAAAGCTCATCTTACAGTGTTTTTGAGATGTATAAAATTTCAGATTTGATCTAGAAGAGCCGACAGCTCGCCGAGCGGTGGCTCCGGTGCAAGTCCGAAGCCGGTACTTTTAAGAGAGTCCGGCGGCTTCCATGCTCTTGACCTGAGCATCTGTGATGAGTGGATCAACCACCTCATCCAGCAGACCGCCCTGCATAATCTCATTAAGACGGTACAGTGTCAAATTGATACGGTGGTCAGAGATGCGGTTTTGCGGGTAGTTGTAGGTACGGATACGTCCACTGCGGTCGCCCGTTCCAACCTGCTCACTTCGCACTTCGCTGTCTTTTTTCTGTGCTTCCTGCAGCTCAAGATCGTAAAGACGCGCTTTGAGAACTTTCATCGCTTTGTCTTTATTTTTGTGCTGAGACTTCTGATCCTGGTTGGTTACGACCAGACCTGTCGGCAGGTGCGTGATCCGTACAGCGGAATCCGTCGTGTTGACAGACTGCCCGCCATTACCCGAAGCACGCATGACGTCGATCTTAAGATCAGTAGGATCGATCTGGATCTCGACATCATCGACCTCCGGCATCACGGCTACCGTGATCGCAGACGTGTGCACACGTCCCTGAGACTCTGTCGCCGGAACACGCTGAACACGGTGTGTCCCGCCCTCATATTTCAGACGGCTGTAGACCTGCTCACCTTTGATAAGCGCGATCAGCTCTTTATAGCCGCCGGCATCTGACGGGCTGGTGCTCATCAATTCGATCTTCCACCCTTTTATATCCGCATAGCGGGTATAGGCGTTGAAAAGATCGCCGACAAAGATCGCCGCTTCGTCCCCGCCCGTACCGGCACGAAGTTCCACGATGATATTGCGCTCATCATTAGGGTCTTTAGGGATAAGGAGTTTTTTGATCTCATCTTCAATAACCGGGACCTGCGGTTCAAGCTCACGGAGCTCTTCTTTGGCCAGTTCGCCAAGTTCGGCATCGGAAAGCATTGATTTGTTGTCTTCGATATCGGAAAGGAGTGCTTTGTACTCTTTTGTCTTCTCGACAATGGCAAGCATGCCCGACTGTTCTTTTGAAAGCTCAGTCATACGCTTGATATCGGATGCTACGTCCGGTGAGCTGAGAAGCTCTGTCAGTTCATCGTAGCGTTCGAGAAAAGGGGTTAGTTTATCGGCTAACTTCAAGGGTGTTACTTACCCTTAGATAGCGTTAACAGCTTGCTGAAGGCGGCTTACTTTACGAGCAGCAGTCTCTTTTTTCAAGATACCTTTGCTTACAAATTTATGGATCTGCTGGTTAGCGATCTTAAATGCTGCAGTTGCCTCTTCTTTGTTGCCTGCTTCGATTGCAGCGCGAACTGCTTTAACAATGTTTTTTAAACGTGTGCGATAGAATCTGTTACGCTCAGTACGTTTTTCAGTCTGGCGGATTCTTTTCAATGCTGACTTATGGTTTGCCATGTGCATTATCCTTATCATATAAAATTTGAGATAGAATGCTACCTTAAATATAATTAAAATCAAGTTAAGCAATATAGAGAATTTTAAACGGAGTGTATAAATGAAATTATTTGGAACAGATGGCGTCCGTGGTGAAGCCGGAACTTTTCTGACAGCCTCACTTGCGATGAAGGTTGCCATGGCTGCGGGGATATACTTCAAAGATGGTGCCAAGACCAACCGTATCCTGATCGGAAAAGACACCCGACGAAGCGGATACATGATCGAAAACGCCATTGTCAGCGGTTTGACGGCGGTCGGTTTCGATGTGATCGAGATCGGTCCGATGCCGACACCTGCAATCGCGTTTTTAACGGAAAACATGCGTTGTGATGCCGGAATCATGATCTCTGCAAGCCACAACTCTTTCGAAGACAACGGCATTAAGTTCTTTGACGGGCACGGCAACAAGTTTTCCGAAGATGTCGAAGCAGAGATTGAAAAGATCGCACATGATGAGGCGAAGCTTAATGCGGCTGCGGTCACGGGCAAAAATGTAGGCAAGGCGAAACGTATCGACGATGTCATCGGACGCTATATCGTTCAGCTCAAGAACTCTTTCAGCAAAGAGTGTTCGCTTCAAGGAATGCGAATCGTTCTGGACACGGCCAACGGGGCAGGCTATAAAGTCGGTCCTACCGTCTTGGAAGAGCTGGGTGCCGAAGTGATCGTCCTTCACGATAAGCCAGACGGCTTCAATATCAACGAGGATTGCGGGGCGCTGCATCCCAAGGATGTTCAAAAAGCGGTCGTCGAGTACCGTGCAGACATCGGCTTTGCACTTGATGGCGATGCCGACCGCATTGTTGTCGTCGACGAAAAAGGCGAGGTGGTCGACGGTGACCAGCTGCTGGGTGCTTTGGGGTTATACCTGAAAGAGAGCGGACAGCTCAAAGGCAACGGCATCGTCGCCACGGTTATGAGCAACCAGGGGCTCGAAGACTTTATGCAAGAGAACGGGATGAAACTTTACCGTGCCAATGTCGGTGATAAATATGTTTTAGAGATCATGAATGCCCAGGGCATTAACTTCGGCGGTGAGCAGAGCGGGCATGTCATCATGCACGATTATGCCAAGACAGGAGACGGTCTTGTCTCGGCACTTCAGACACTGGCACTCGTTCTGAACAGCAAGAAAAAAGCGTCGGAAGTGTTGCGCCCGTTCAGTCTCTACCCGCAAAAGCTGGTCAACCTCAACGTCAATGAGAAAAAACCGCTTGATAGTATTGCCGGTCTGGATGAAAAATTTGCGGCCATCGACAAAGCCAACATCCGCCACCTCGTGCGTTATTCTGGAACGGAGAACAAGCTGCGTGTCCTGCTTGAAGGTAAAGATGCCGATGAAATGGAAAAAGCGATGGAGACACTGGTAAACTTTTTCAAGAAAGCGCTCAATGGCTAAGTCACTTCTTGTCATTATCCTCTCACTGATCGGTATCTTTATTGTCGATCAGGGGATCAAAGAGTTTTTTATGCTCAAAGCTATGGAGATCTACTCTCTCCCTCAAGACGCGCTCTATGGCAAGGCCTTTGATATCTATGAGACAAGCTGTATCAACATGCGTCTTGTCTTCAACTACGGGGTCGCCTTCTCAATGCTCTCCTTTTTGGATGAGTACCTCAAGTGGCTTCAGCTTATCTTGATCATCGGTGTTTTAGCCTATGTCATCAATCTGAAAAAGTTCTGTTATATGTTGCCTTCCGGAATCCTGATCGGTGCGGGACTTTCCAATGTCTATGACCGTTTTGTCCATGGCGGTGTGGTCGACTACATCTTCTGGCACTGCGGATTTGACTTTGCGATCTTCAATTTTGCCGATGTCATGATCGATCTTGCCGTCGCATGGCTGCTCTTTTTAAACTTCAAACCGAAGTTTTGCCAGGAAAAACAGGGATAATTCAACCAAGATAGGAATTTTTTCGGGTTTATAAAATCAATTTAAGTAATCCTGGTGTAAAATTCCCGTCTCTTTTCAATGGTCCGTTAGCTCAGTTGGTAGAGCGCTACCTCGACAAGGTAGATGTCACAAGTTCAAGTCTTGTACGGACCACCATCTTCAAAACCCCAAAACAGTAATATTTCAACACTTTTTTCAAACATACAACGCAGTACATCCCTTTGACATTTACATTACTATTTCAAGCCAACCGTTTTTAAAAGAGCGGAACCCTTAGGCGATCGCAGTGAGGACAATCTCTTTGGCTTCGTCCTGTATCTGTTTGAGATGCTCGGCCGAGATGAAACTCTCCGCATAGATCTTGTAGATATCTTCTGTTCCGGAGGGGCGTGCAGCGAACCAGCCGTTGTCGGTCGTCACCTTCAGACCGCCTATCTTTGCACCGTTGCCGCTTGCTTCGATATATTTCCCGACAATGGTCTCGCCTGCAAGTGTTGTCGAGCTGACATTTTCGGCAGAGAGGTTCTTTAGTTTTGCTTTCTGCTCCGGTGTTGCAGCGGCATCGATACGGGCGTAGTAGGATTGCCCGAACTCGTTTTCGAACCCTTGGTAGATCTCGCCCGGGTCTTTTTTGGTCACGGCTTTGATCTCGGCGGCAAGCAGGTTGAGGATGATGCCGTCTTTGTCCGTCGACCAGACGCTCCCGTTCTGACGAAGAAATGAGGCACCCGCACTCTCTTCGCCGCCGAAACCGAGACTGCCGTCATATAGACCCTCTACAAACCATTTAAACCCTACCGGCACCTCATATACCTCTTTACCTAGCGAATGGACCACACGGTCTATCATAGAGCTCGAGACAAGGGTCTTTCCGATACGAAGGTCGTCACGCCACTGCTTACGGTGACTGAAGAGGTACCAGATGGCAACCGAGAGGTAGTGGTTGGGGTTCATCAGTCCGGCACTCGGTGTCACGATACCGTGACGGTCAAAGTCCGGATCGTTGGCAAAGGCGATATCGTACTTCTCTTTCAGGGAGATCAGTGAGGCCATGGCATAGGGTGAAGAGCAATCCATGCGGATCTTGCCGTCATGGTCGCAGCTCATAAAACCGAAGGTCGGGTCGACATGCTCATTGACGATCTCCATGTCGAGACCGTAGACCTCTTTGATCTTTTGGTAGACCGCGATGCCTGAGCCGCCCATCGGATCAACACCGATGCGCAGGTTTGAAGCCTTGATGGCCTCAATGTCCACGATGCTCTCCAGCGCACGGACATACGGGGTGATAAAATCGAACTCTTCGATCAGGTCGCTCGCCATCGCCTCATCCAATGACACCTTCTTGACCTCATCAAGGCCGTTGGCCAGGATCTCATTGGCACGCTTTTCAATGACAGAGGTGACATCCGTGTCTGCAGGGCCGCCGTTGGGCGGGTTGTATTTAAAGCCACCATCGCTCGGAGGGTTATGCGAAGGGGTGATGACAACGCCGTCGCTCATGACCGATGTGCCTTTATTGGCTTCAAGGATGGTAAACGAGATCAGCGGTGTCGGGGTGTATTCGTCATCTTCGGCGATCTTGCAGCTGACCCCATTGGCAACACAGACCTGGATCGTACTCAGCTGCGCCGGTGTAGAGAGGGCATGGGTGTCTTTACCGATAAAGAGCGTTCCGGTGATGCCTGCCGACTTTCGGTACTCGCACACGGCCTGGGTAATGGCGAAGATGTGCGCTTCATTAAAACTCTTCTTGGCCGCACTCCCCCGGTGCCCAGAGGTACCAAAAGCGACCTTCTGCGTGCTGATGCCGGCATCCGGCTGTTGCATGTAGTACGAAGCGATAAGCTTGGGAATGTCTTCCAAGATGCTTTTAGGGGCTTTCCGCCCAGAGTGTGCATGCGCCATTTTTATCCTTTTCAGTGTGTATATTGGGATATGCTTTTGATATCATAATCAAAAGTACATTTCAATCGACACAAATATCCTCCTTTATGCAGATGCATAAAAGATTGACGTGTCATATACGGTGAACTCCGTTTATTTCAAGACTGACAGTGCCTCTTTCGCCAGTGCGGTGATCTGTCCAAAATCCTGACGAACAATGGCCTCTTTCGGAACGATCCAGCTGCCGCCGACACAGAGAACATTCTTCAGGGCCAAATAGTCCTTCATATTGTCCAGGCTGATACCGCCTGTCGGGCAGAAACGCATCTCGCTGAAAGGGCCACTGAAGGCCTTGAGCGTTGCAAGGCCGCCGACGGCAGTTGCCGGAAAGAGTTTTGCCTGCATCAAGCCGCTGTTTTGTGCAAGCATCACTTCGGAGGCGGTCGCCACCCCGGGGATAAAGGCGATTTTCTGGGCTTTGGCGCTCTCTATGAGCGCTTCGCTGATACCGGGGCTGAAGAGAAAAGCGGAACCGTGCTCGACCGCTTTTTTCAGATCGGCAGGGTTACAGACGGTTCCGGCACCGACATACATCTCGGGCATCGTTTTGGCAATAGCTTCTATCGCCTTCAGACCAGCCGGTGTACGCAAAGTGACCTCCATGATCTTGATGCCTCCTTCCAGAAGCGCTTCCGCCAGGGGCAGGGCATCTTTTTCTTCATCGATGGCGATGACCGGGACGATAGGCGATATTTTCATGACATCCAAAGCATTCATGCGCGCTCCTTGCCGGGTAGATCGAAAATGGCCGCACCCTCTTCCGCAGGGCCGACATTTTGCCGAATTGTCACAAAAAGTTCACGGCCGAAACCGTGCCGGTTGCCGCTGAAATCGACAGGGCTGACACTGCGTCCTGCCAGCGTTGCTTCATCGACCAGAAGCGTTATTTCGCCCTTTTCTATATCCAGCCGTATCCTATCGCCACTCTGCACCTTGGCGATCAGACCGCCCTCTTCGGCTTCAGGCGTAAGATGTATCGCTGAAGGCACCTTCCCTGAAGCACCGGACATGCGCCCGTCGGTGATGATGGCCACCTTGAACCCTTTGTCCTGAAGAACGCCGAGCGGCGGCATCAGGCCATGCAGTTCCGGCATACCGTTGGCCTTCGGTCCCTGGTAGCGAACGACGGCGATAAAATCGCGTTCAAGTTCCCCCGCTTTAAAGGCCTCTTGAAGCGACTGCTGAGATTCAAAGACAATAGCCGGTGCTTCGATATAGTGTTGCGATGCTTTTAGTGCCGAAGTTTTTATAACACTCCGGCCGATACTCCCTTTCAGAAGTTTCAGCCCGCCCTCTTCACTGAATGGTGTGGCACTGCTAGAGACGACACTCTCGTCGCGCGACACTTTCGGTCCCTTTAAAAAAGTAAGTGAGCCGGATTCAAGCATCGGTTCGACGATATAATTGTGCAGTCCTTTGCCGACAATGGTCTCGACGTCGTCATGCAGAAGCCCTGCTTCCAGAAGCTGGCTGATGACAACGCTCATACCGCCCGCGTCCCTGAAATGGTTGACATCGGCCTGCCCGTTCGGATACATCCTGCAGAGCAGCGGTGTCACCTTGGAGATGGCGTCAAAATCATCCCAGTTCAAGATAATTCCCGCAGCTTTGGCCATGGCAATGAGATGAATCGTATGATTCGTCGAGCCGCCTGTGGCCATCAGACCGACGATTGCATTGACGAAACTTCTTTCATCGATAGTCTGACCGATCGGTTTATACTTTCCGGAGACCTCAGTCATACCTACAATACGCTTTGCAGCATCCTGAGTAAGGGCATCACGCAGCGCGGTATTGGTGTTGACAAAAGAGCTGTTTGGCAGCTGCAGTCCCATCATCTCGAGAAGCATCTGGTTAGAGTTTGCCGTACCGTAAAAGGTACAGGTCCCGCTGCTGTGGTAGGCGGCGGACTCGGCTTTGAGCAGTGTCCCTTCGCTCACTTTACCCTGCGCGAACTCCTGTCGGATCTTGGACTTTTCACTGTTTGAGATCCCCGATGGCATAGGCCCTGCGGGCACAAAAACAGCCGGCAGGTGCCCAAAAGAGAGTGCTCCGATCAGCAGACCCGGTACGATCTTGTCGCAGACCCCAAGGTAGAGGGCCCCGTCATAGACGTTGTGCGAGAGGGCGATGGCGGCCCCCATTGCGATGTTGTCACGGCTGAAGAGGCTGAGCTCCATTCCCGGCTGGGACTGTGTCACACCATCGCACATCGCCGGTACACCGCCGGCGACCTGAGCAGTAGCGCCGACATCCATCAGGGCCCGTTTGATCAACGGCGGATAGAGCTTGTAAGGTTCATGCGCCGAGAGCATATCGTTATAGGCGGTGACAATAGCAATGTTTGGCGCCACATTATGAGAAAGGGCATCTTTCTCCTGAGCGTCCATCGGGGCCATCGCGTGGGCCAGGTTGCTGCAGCCAAGCATGCCTCTGTTGACGCCGTGCGCCTGTGCAGCTGTGATCCGCGCTTTATATATGGCACGACTCTCTTGTGAACGGGTAATGATAGCCTCGGTGACTTTTACGATTATCTCATTCATCGGAAATAGACCTTTACATCAGTGACATCTTGCTGCAAGATGGAGCGGATCGGAAGTATGTGCATATCGTCACCTTGGATCGCCTCATTATAAACGACCCGTTTCTCTTGACCCTCAAAGTGAAGATAAAGATGTTTGGCACTTAAAATAGCCGCACGTGTCAGACTCATCCGCTCATGAGGCGCAGTTGTCGGTTTAATTGCAATACAGAGACTGCTGTTATGAAGGTCAAGCGCTTCATCGAGTCTTTCGTTACCGGGGAAAAGAGAGGCAGTGTGGCCATCTGTCCCCATACCAAGTATGACAACATCGAAAGGATAGAGCTCTTTTTCAAGCGTCTCGGTACACTCTTTCTGCGCCGCATCTGGTGAGACGCCCTCACGATACATCCCGATGAAACGGGCTTTGGCTGCATTATCCTGAAGGAGATGTGCTTTGACAAACTGTTCGTTGCTGTCTTGATGATCGGAGGGGACCCACCGCTCATCGCAAAGACCGATAGAGACCTGTTCCCACGGCAGGTCAATACAGCGAAGTTTCTCGAAGAGCGGTTTCGGGGTGCTTCCTCCGGAGACAAGCAGCGATGCTTTTCCATTGCGGCGGATCGCTTCGACAAGGTCTTTGGCGATCTGCCCGCTCAGGTCATCAATCAGCTCGCATTGTGTCGTAAAGGCATGCACATACTTACTCATCGTGCCAGCTCCTTCCATCCCTTGCTATAAGCTGGATCGAGGCACTCGGGCCATCGGTTCCGGCCGTATAGCTCTTCATCGGAGTCAGGTTTTCAGCCCACCCTTCGATGATCCTGTCCGCCCACTTCCAGGCGGCCTCAACTTCATCAAGACGCATGAACAGTGTCGGATTGGCACGGATAACATCCAGCAGCAGACGCTCATAGGCCTCGGGTTTACGGAGACTGTTCATCGGGGCATTAAGATCAAGCTCCACCTGCTGAAGGCGCATCGTCTCGCTTAGCCCCGGTATCTTGTTCATCAGTTTGAGACGGATACTCTCTTTGGGCTGCAGTGTGATGACCAGTTGGTTTTCTGAAATGCAGGCACCATTGTTTGCAAAGATAGAGTGCGGCATGGTCTTAAACTGGATCACGATCTCGGAATTACGCTGACGCATCCGCTTGCCGCTTCTGATATAGAAAGGGACCCCGTTCCAGCGCCAGTTGTCGATGTCGACACGCAAGGCGGCGAAGGTCTCCGTCGTACTGTTCTCAACCCCTTCGCCTTCAAGATAGCCCGGGACCGGTTCACCGTTGCTTGATCCTCGTGTGTACTGGGCGCGGACACTTTTCTGCTCAATATCTGCCGGCGACATGGCACGCAGTGAACGCAGGACCTTTACCTTTTCATCACGAACGCTGTCCGCTTCGAGCGAACAAGGGGGCTCCATAGCAATAAGACAGAGCAGCTGCATCAGGTGGTTCTGTATCATATCGCGCATCGCACCGTATTCGTCATAGTAGCCCCAGCGTCCTTCGACACCGACACTCTCTGCCACCGTGATCTGTATATGGTCGATGTTGTTGGAGTCCCACAACGGCATAAAAAAACGGTTGGAAAAACGCAGGGCCATGATGTTTTGAACGGTGTCCTTGCCGAGATAATGGTCAATGCGGTAGACCTGACTCTCCTCAAAATAGTTCAGGACCTCTTCGTTGATAATGTGCGATGACTTAAGATCCCGGCCGATCGGTTTTTCAAGCACGACACGGCTATGCGGGGTAATGAGATCCCAATGGCTGAGCGCCTTGCAGATAGTCCCGAAAAAATCCGGCGATGTAGAGAGATAGTTGACACGTTCACGCTCGGAGTATTCATCCAGAAGCGTCTTCAGCCCTTGATAACTTGAAAAGTCAGCAAAATTGACAGCATGAACGCGAAGCCGCTGCTGAAAGGCCTCGAACTTCGCGTCATCGAATTCCCCCTCAGGTAGGAACTCCAGGAGTTTTGACTTGACCAGCGCAATATGCTCACTCTCGTCCATAACGTCACGGCTTAAGGTGATGATGCGCGAATTGGCGTTGAGATAACCGTCACTGTAGAGGAAATAGAGTGCCGGCAGCAGCTTGCGAAATGCCAGATCGCCGTGCCCTCCAAAGATCATGATGTCACAAAGGTTTTCTAATTCACTCATACCTGTCTGCCTTTTTTGCCCCTGTTAAGAGTTACTGTTTTTCCAATTTATAAAAGTAGTTGGTCGCTTCCACAAAACCGTCTACGCTCCCGCAGTCAAAACGTTTGCCTTTGAACTTATAGGCGATGACCATGCCATTTTTCGCCTGTGCGCAGAGCGCATCGGTAATCTGAAGTTCGCCATTTTTACCCGGTTTCGTATTTTCGATGACCTTGAAGATGTCCGGTGACAGGATATAACGGCCGATGACAGCAAGATTGGTCGGCGCTTTGTCAATGTCAGGTTTTTCGACCATATTGGAGACCATATAGACACCATCTTCGATCATGTTTCCTTCGATGACGCCGTACTTGTGCACCTCTTCCATCGGGACCTCCATGGTCGCGACGATACAGCATTTATACTTGCTGTAGAGGTCTACCATCTGTTTTAAGACACCGTCGCCGTCGGGGTTGACACAGAGGTCATCTGCCAGAATAACAGCAAAAGGGTCCTGCTCGCCGACAAGGACTTTCCCTTTGTAGATCGCATCACCCAAGCCCTTCATCTCGTTTTGACGGGTATAGGTGAAGGTACATTTATCAATGATCTTGCGGATGTCTTCGAGAAGCGCCTCTTTAGATGACCCCTTGATCTGATGTTCAAGTTCATAGGAGATGTCAAAATGGTCGGTGATCGCCCGTTTTCCACGCCCCGTAATCACCGACATGACATCACATCCGGCCTCCATCGCCTCTTCGACACCGTACTGGATAAGCGGTTTGGTCAGGACAGGCAGCATCTCTTTGGGCATTGCTTTGGTTGCAGGCAGGAACCGTGTTCCGTATCCTGCGGCCGGGAATAGACATTTTGTAATCATTGATTTTCCTTTTGTTGTTGTGTTTTTGGCGTTATATTACGCATCAGTGTTTACCTTTAAGCCACATCATCTGATAGGGTTGAAGAGTGATCTCTCTTGTCTCGTCCAATGTAAACGAAGAGAGCAGATCATGCAGCGGATCGATAAAATCGTCTGGAAGCTGCACCGTAACCTCCTCGTTCGAGAAGTTGTGCAGCACCACGATATATTCGCGATTATCACAGCATCGCTGGTCTATGACAAAGAGGCGACTGTCAAGATCAAGAAATTGAAACGTTCCAAAGGGATTGAAGGCGTTTTCGTTTATGCGGATCGAGATTAGCCGTTTGTAACTGTCAAGCATCGTCTTGGCAAGCGACCCCTGTTTTGAAAGCTCATTCTCCAGCCAATCGACATTGTACTTTTCACGGTTGATCGAACGGTTTATACCGGTGTGTTTCACCCCGTCATGGTAGTTTCTCGAACCTACCAATGAGTGAAAGTAGATGCCCGGAACACCCGGCATGACCAAAACGGTTGCCTGTGCAAGCAGCATCCTTTTCAGACGCATCATGTCGTCTTCGTCGGGATGAGTCAGCGCATCGATGTAACTGCAGTTTAGTTCATACGGCGTTTCCGAGCCATCCTCTTCGGTCCTGTAGGAGACAAGACCGCCGTGCGACTCTATCGTCGAAACCAGATAATCGATCTCTTCGTCATTGAGGATCCCCTTGACCGGTCGCATACCGATGCCGTCATGACTGGCGGTAAAGTTAAAAAAACAGACCTTGTCGCTCGGCAGAGTCAGGGTCTGCGCCCAGGAGGTCAAAGTTGACGTATCCCCATGCAAAATGGAGTGCAGCAGCAACGGCGGCAGCGCAAAGTTATAGACCATCTGCGCTTCGTCGTCCCCGCTTCCAAAATAAGAGACGTTCTCATGATGGGGGACATTGGTCTCCGTGATGATAATCACCTCAGGCGCCACTTCGTGAAGCACCTCCCGCATCAGCTGGATGAGTTCATGTGTCTGCGGCAGATGCACACACTCGGTCCCGATCTCTTTCCAGATAAAAGCGATGGCATCAAGCCGGATAAGTGTCGCCCCTTTTTCGATGTAATAAAAGAGCGCATCAAGGACATTGCGCAGAACCCGGTGGTTCTTGTAATTCAGGTCGACCTGGTCCTTGCTGAACGTCGTCCAGATATTATGGATCTTGCCTTCATTATCGGTAAACTCGCTCAACAGCGGTGTCGCTCTGGGTCGGACAACCTTGCTGAGATCGGTCATAGGGTCCACTTCGATAAAAAAATCTCTAAAGTAGCTGTCACCGGAAAGGTAGGCTTTAAACCAGTCTGAAAACTGGGAGACATGGTTGATGACGCCGTCAACCATCAGACGATAATCGGCACCGATCGTTTCGATCTCGCGCCATGAGCCCATGTGCGGATCAACGGCACTGTAGTTGACGACCGAAAACCCGCTGTCAGACGAAGCCGGATAGAACGGCAGAATGTGCACCGAATTTATGACCCCATGCAGGTGATCCGTCATAAAGTCATACAGTGTCTGCAATGAAGGTTCGTTAGCACGGTTCACCTGATCCCCATAAGTAATCAGGACAATATCTTTATGACTGAGATGATACTCGGTGGATACGATACGCTGCTTGTATTTGAAAATAAGGTCGATAATATCGTTGACCGCTCGCTCCGCTACCTCGGGCGAATAAAGCTGGTGCAGACGCTTGTTTATGGTATGGTCTGGATCGGAGATATGTTTCACGTATTATCCTTTTTAACATACTCGGAAAACTTTTCGGAAAATTCCGGCAGTACCGAACGGACGGTGATCCATGGCGAAAGCGCGGGGACGCCCATCGGATCCTGATAGAACTCCTCTGCCGCCTCTTTGATGGCACATTCAAATGCCTCAACCGCATTGATCTCTTTTTCCCGGTTATATTTGAGTGCGTTGAGTTTGCTTAAGGCGTTGTATTTGGAGATCTCGAAACGCGACTCCTGAAAATAGGTGGCCAAAAGCGTTTTAAACGAGGCCTCAGAGAAGATAATACCCTCTTGCGCCAGGACGCGAAAGAGGGTCTTGGCAATATCATTTGCCATTTTATAGACACCGTCGCAGGAGTCCTGACTGCCGAGCTCCTGATGTTTGTGCTCGTAACTCTCCATAATCTCTGTCTGGCAGATACGTCTGTTGGAGGTGTTTTTATAGACTTCACTGAGTGTCGAGACCTCCAGTCCCCATGTTGGCGAGATACCGATACCCCGTCCCAGCGAACGGATAAAGGCGAACTCTCCCGAAAGCGAGTAACGGAAGCTCTCCATGTAATCGAGGTACCGGTTGCTGCCGAACACTTTGACCAGCGAGTGCACAAGAGGCGAATAGAAGAGGCGTGTCACGCGTCCGTGAAGTTTGTCGGTGACACGGGAGTAAAAACCTTTATTGAACTCAAAGTCCAAGGCCGGGTGGACAATAGGGAAAAAGAGTCTTGCAGGAACCTCGCGGGTGTAGTTGACAATATCACAGTCATGCAGTGCAAACGCATACGCATCGACATCGGTCAGACCATACCCCAGCATAGTCCAGACGTTACGCCCCTTACCCGGTGTGTCAAGACCAGGAAACCCTTCACTGGTCAGTTGGGCATAGAGCTCTTGTATTCGCGGTCCGTCGTTCCACAGGACATCGACCTCACAAGGCAGGACCGACATCAGCTCTTTGACCTCTTCAAACTGCTCTTTCGTCGCACGATCAAGTCCAAGAATGATCTTGTAGAGGTAGGTCACCCCTTTAAGCTCTTCGATGATCCTGTACATAGCCGGGGTCTCAAACTCTGAGTAAAGGGCCGGAAGAAGAAGGACCATCCGCCGGCGTTTACCGTACTCTTTCAGCTCTAATTCCATCTCTTCGAGTGATCTGTCACCCAGTTTCTGCAATGTCGTAATGACACCGTTTTGAAAAAAGTCAGCCATTAAGTTCTCCTTGTTTTATATTTGGCTCGACCACCATCATGACGATATCGAGCAGGTTGTTGTGGGTCGGACCCGGCATGAGCAGTTCGCCTGTCTTGGCGAAAAAAGCGTTGGAGTCAAAGGTCTCAAGATAGTATATCGGATCGATTCCAAACGCTTTCGCATTGATACGGCTGTTCGTGTCTATAAGTGCCCCCGCCGCATCCGAGTTGCCATCAACACCATCAGTTGCAGCACTCAAAAAGGAGATCTCCGTCTTGCCGCTAAGTGCCAGCATCACACAGAGTGCCAGATGCTGGTTCCGGCCGCCCCGACCGTCACCTCTTACATTGACAGTCGCCTCACCGCCGAGAATAAAGCAGTGTCTCTCCCCCTCATAGCTCTCGGCCAGCTCAACCAGCGACGCCGCAAGTTCGTTGGCATCACCTTGAAGCGGTTTTGATACAAGTGTCGTTGCAAGCCCGGCCGTTTCCAGCAATTCTCTGGCCCTGTTGATAACAATAGTGTTCGAACCGAGGATGAAGTGACGGATACCCTTCTTCTCCGATTTCGGCGTCTCGGGATGTTTTCCCTCTGCACCTTCGCGTAAAAAGTGCTGTACACCCTGTGGCAGACTGTCGAACAGTGCAAACGACTGAAGTGACTTGATGGCATCTGCAAAGGTCGTCGTATCAAAATAGAGCGGTGCAGAACCGATGGCGTGGAGATCATCGCCCAGTACATCCGAAAGAACAAGGACAATCCCTTTGGCTTGCGTACACGCAGCCAGCTTCCCGCCTTTGACACGCGAGAGATGCTTGCGAACGCAGTTTATCGCTTCGATAGGCATACCACCTTTGAGCATTATCGATGTCGTTGCCTGAAACTCTTCCAAAGTGATCGATGCCTCCGGAAGTTCGACCAGAGCAGAATTCCCGCCCGACAGAAGATAGATAAAAAAGTCATCTTCACCCAGACTTTCCAACTTTTTCCTCAAAGCATTAGCCGCTTTTACGCTGTTTGTCGTTGGAAGCGGATGGGTGCTTTTAATGTAGTGTGTTCCGTCAGGGAGAGCACTCTTCTCATAGGCCCCTACGATCAAGGTATCAGCGATCTTGTCGCCCAGCAGGCCCTGTACCGCTTCGGTCATCGGCAAAACTGCTTTACCCGAACCGAGAAGGTGTATCTTTTTATACGGCTTTAATGCAATAGCCGTATCGTTTACCGTCAAGGTCTCATCCTCATAGCAGCACTGCTCTGCAATAAGATTTTGCGGTTTGATCTCTTCGATCAGTCTGTTAAAGGTGTTGAACAGCAGCTTTTTAGTGGACATTAAAATACTCCTTAAGCGCTTCATTCCACCCTTTTGGACCGGGGAAAGGGGCTTTCACAAGGGACGCAATATCGCAAGTGATATAACTGCCGTCAGGATGCGGTATAAGGATCGGGGTGTCAATACTTTGCAGCATTGTCAGATCGTTTTCGCTGTCGCCCAGAGCAATGCTTTTGTAAACTGTCCCGCTCGCTTTTTCATAACGCTCAATCAGTTTCTTAATGGCAGATGCCTTGTCTTGCCCTTTGGTGATAAGGTGATAAAAACGTCCCCCTTTCACAATGTCAAAACCGTCTTCTTCTGCCAACGCTTTTAATGGCTCAAGATCACCGTCGTATTCAAGGACAAAGGGCTCGCTGAAGGTACGGTCTTTGGCTTTGGCAGCCGCATCATATGCAAGGCCTGTCCGCTGAGCTATCTCTTCGACAGACATGTCAAAAAAACCCCGCATCGGTACGGTTTCGGCATACTTGTCAAAAAAACGACGTGTTTCCGCATAAAGCGTACCAAGCGCGATCATCGTGTAGCTCCCCTTTTCAGGAATAAAGATACCTGCCCCGTTTTCGATGATAAAAGGGTCACTGATGCCCAAGGCACTCTGAAGCTCTATCACCTCGCCTTTAGTCTTGCTGGTCACGATGATCAAAGGGATGTTATTCTTTTTGATGTATTCAATCATCGGAAGTGCCGGTGCATAACTGTAGCTTCCATGGTCAAGCAGCGTACCGTCAAGGTCGGTAAATATCAAGGTGTCTGATAACATAATGGTACAGTATAACTTATAATGCTTATTTATATTTCACAAGGCTGTATATAATTTAAACATCTACTGTTTATTTAAGACATCACACCTGTCTTCCCGTGCCTGCAGACTATAGTAGACATGCATATCGATAGGGTTACAGACGTATCTCAGGAGCGAAACATTTTGCTGCTTTATAGTTGCGTTGGAAGTACGCACTAAAGGCGTGTGTCACGAGCCGTTCTGGTCATTTTTGGTACGAAAACGGGTGCTCTTTTTTACCGGTTAGGTCCAAACGGTTTGACCAGCAAGATCAGCTTCGGCAGCAACATCAGGTCAGCGATGATCGCCATGAACATCGTCAACACTGTCAACAGTCCGAAATAGATGGTCGGAATAAAGACCGAGATCACCAGGATCAAAAACCCTATCATGATGGCAACAGAGGTGTAGGTCATTGCATAGCCGATACTCTCATGCGAACGGTGCATTGCCGCGAGATAGTCCCTGTCTTTGGCAAACTCGATCTTATAACGGTAGATATAGTGGATCGTATCATCGACCGCTATACCAACACTGATCGCTGCAATAGTGATGGTCATCATATCCAGCGGTATACCGCTCCAGCCCATAAAACCAAAGATCACCCCGATCGGTATGAGGTTGGCAATCATAGCGATAACAGCGACTGTAAATGATCTGAAGAGCATGAAAAACATCGCACTCAACAGCAAGACCATAATACCGAGCGTCAATATCTGGGAACTGTAGAGGCTCTGGAGCATGTTGTTGTATAAGACCATGATGTTGGATAGGTGGACATTTTGCTCTTCTATGCCTAACTTTGTGACAAGGTCACTTTTGATCCTTTTGAGCAGTTCATCGCGCCTCAGATCTTCGTTTGAGTCGATGATACGCAGTGCAAACCGAGTCTGGTTGTTCTCAATACTGATATAGGGGTCTAAAACGATACTGCGGAAGTTGTCTGGGAGTTCGTTGTAGAGCAGTGCCAGCTGAAAGTTGTCCAGATCCTTCCCATCGTTGAGCGTGCGGCCGAGTTCAAGCATCGTCCCCAGAGAGAGCACTTTGCCGACTTCTGGAATATTCTCAAGATAGGCGTGGACCTTCCGGACAACATCCATCTTGTCGGGCGAAAACCAGTATTGTGCCTCGTTCTCGGAAGCAGCAAACTCCTCCTCGAAATCATCGAACTCGGAGAAAGCATCATCGGCAGCCGGCGCACTCTTTTTCTCCACTTTGGCCGCCTCCGGAGGGAAATCGATGAGAATATCTAGCGGGGTCGTTCCGCCGAGCTTCTGATCGATGACCGCCATCCCCTGATAGATCTCGGTAGAGGGTTTGAAGTAGTTGATAAAACTGTTTTCCACCATCAGCTTTGACGCACCCGAAAGACTGAACACAATAACGGCTAGACTGATGGCAATAATCGATTTTCCGTAGCGCTCTGTAACGGTCGCAAAAACTCTTGTCGGCGAGAGTGTGGATTCAAAATATGATACCGGTCTGCATTTTGGCATCAATATCATAATGGAGGGGAAGATTAGATAGGTCAACAACAGGGAGACCGCGATACCGACACTCATCATCAGACCGAGATTGATCACCGGCAGGATATTTGAAAAGATCAAAGAGGCAAAGCCCGCAATGGTGGTGATAACGGCAAAAAAGGTCGGCTTTGCCATGGAGGTAACGGTATCAAGGACCAGCTTATGCTGCGTCGATGCTTCATCCACACGTGCCAGCTCTCTGTATCGTACAATAAGGTGGATCACGATGGACATTGTAATAATCAGCTGCAGGGAGACAAAGTTGGAGGAGATCACCGTCACCTCCCAGCCGAACAGTCCGAGCAGTCCCACACTGGAGATGATAGAGACCGTGACGATCAATACCGGGATCATGACCCAATGCAGCTCTCTGAACACCACCCAGAGCACCAGGATCAGAAGAAACAGTACAACAATACCGTACGTTTGGAGATCCTTTTTGACATAGGTGATCATATCATCGGAGATCATACTTGTTCCACCCAAAAAGAGGGTGGCATGGTTGCGGTAGCCTTCCATCACGTCGCGAATGTCCTGAATGTTTTTATGCTCGGTCATACGGAGCATGTCTCTGTGGAGTTTAAATGTTTTTACGACACTCTTCAGCTCTTCTCGCTCGGCAGCACTGATCGTCTTGTCGCGCTCTTTCTGGCGCAGAATATCTCTCTTTTTGAGCAGGTCATAATAGAGTTCATCCATATTGAGATTGATCATCAGCGCAGTCGTTTTAAAGTCATCGCTGACCAGATTGTGCTGGTAGATCGGACTGTTGAGCAGCTCATATTTTGCCATGGTGAGATTGATGTCCGGTGATTCGAGCGTCGGAATCTTCTTAAGCATCTCTTTGAGCGGTTTGGCCGGACTCTGCATTAACGGCACGTTCAGAATAGAGGTAACCGACGCTACAGTCGGCAGACTGGTCAACGCGTCACTCAGTCGTCTGATCTCTTGACGTGATCTGGCCGAAAGAAGATCATCTTTTGGGGTATACGCGATGACTAGAAAGTCCAGTGTCTGGTAGCGTTGACTGATGAGTCGTGAATACCTGAGGTCCTTGTCGTGTTCCAGCAGCAGCGTCTCTGCCGATGCATCGACCTCCATCTTGAAGGCCTGCGTACCGAGAAAGCCCACCACTAAAAAAACAAGAAGCAGTATACTTTTTGGGTATTTTAGGATCAGCCCCCTGTACAATCCTCTTAACATCGCAAGACCTGAAAACGTACCATCATCCTCATGACTCTGATGTCTTCAACTTCTCGATCAATGTCGCAAATGTACCCTCTTTCAAGATCCCTGCAAACTGGGAACGGTAGGTCTGCACAATACTCACCCCCAGTATATCGACATCATAGATCAGCCACGTCCCGTTTTTTGACTTGTAGAACTTGTAGAGGATATCTCTTTTCTCATTCTTGCTTATAAGATGAGTCGGCAGATGGATCCTCGTTTTGACATTAATCGCATCATCGATGATCACAACCTCATCGGTATAAAGGTCAAGTTTGCTCCGATAGGACTGTTTGACACGCTCTTCGAAAAGCACACTGAAGTTCTTTCGCTCCTGCGGCGTGATCTTTCCCCACTGCTCTTTGCCAAGACTCAGACGCGCCATCAACCCGAAATCGAAGAGTGGTGTGACCAGTGTCTCGATCTTGTCGTTGCGTACCGTTCTATCCATGTTCTTGTCCTGGATCAGGCTTGTGACCTCACCGATCACTTTTTTCATCATCACCTGGATATCTCTCTTGTCATCTGCCGCAAGCGATTGCGAAAAGCCCAGAAAAGCCAGCAGTGTCACAATGGTAAAAAAACGGTTCATTCGCACGATTATTCCTCAATCTGTTTTTGTCGGTTCTGTTCATACAGGTCACGCATAAAAGGGTAGAGCTCCAGTGCGTCCTGACGTATGTTTTCATACTCTTTCGTATGGATAGACATGTCGTTGAACTGTTTGTAGCTGATGGTCATCCAGCCCTGATAGTTGTTGTTAACAAGGTTATACTTACGGGCATCTACATAATAGATCGGATTGACATAAAAATCAATAAAATCCCCGCTCAGGTCACGCAGGTTTGTCGGCCCGAAAAACGGCAGCACAATGTGAAAACCGCCGCCGACGCCATAATAACCAAGCGTCTGCCCGAAATCCTCTTGATGCGGTTCAAGTCCGAACCAACTTCGTGCCGGGTCAAACAGCCCAAGGACACCCACGGTCGAATTGATCACAAAACGAAGCGTCTCCGTCCCCGTATATTTCAACTTCAACTGCAAAATGTTGTTGACAGCACTCACCGGAAAATAGAGGTTTTCAAAAAAGTTGTTGACAGAGACCCGTGCCGGTTCTGGAATCAGGTTATAGCCTCTGAAAAGTACCGGGTCAAGCACATAGACATAAAGGCCGTCATTAAAACTGGTCATGACGCGGTTGTAGCCACTCAAGGGGTCAAAAAGCTCCTCGACCGGGTCTGCCGAGAACTCCTCGCTAAACCCCTCCTCATCAAAAGCCTCATCCGCAAAATCATCCCCGTAACTGTCACTCAATGAGGTGTTATTCTCTACGCTATACGACTCGACTGTCCCAGGTGTGATCGGGTCAGTCGTTGTTGCAGCCTGTACAGATATAAACATCCCAGCAAGTAAAATAGTCAGTAGAAAAAAATGCACCTTGGCACTACCCTTATTAACATTATCACAGTTTACCCTCATTATAGAAACAAACCATTAGCGCAATGTTAAGAGCTACTTCGTCTCTTCTTTATAATCAGCGTAAGTATCTCTGAGCAGTTTTAAAAACCTGTCGGCGTTTCGGCCACCCGCTACCGACTCAAGCATTTCAGAATTTTGTGAATTCAAAAAGTGAAAAACCGGTGACATCTCCACCCGCAGCGCTTTAGGAAGTCCCTTGTCATTGGAGTATAGTTTTACGACAATATAGTGTTCGGCCAAATAGTCGACCACCCTCTTGTCGGTCAAGACCTCTTCGTTCATATAACGGCATGGGTAGCAATTCAGCATATAGAGATAGATCATCAGAGGCTTGTCTTCGCTTTTTGCTTTCTGGAGTGCAATACTGTACTCTTCTTGCATGTCGATTGATTGACCATGCAGTGATGCAAATGCTAAAAGTAGTGCTAAAAAATATTTCATCTCATCTCATATGCCGTTTTGTATCTCAACAAGTATAGCACACGGCATATTACAGCATGACCGTCTGAAATCTGTAAGAGCAGTTGAAGGCATGCCATCACACCGGTAATTTGCTATACTTTTATAACTTATACAAGGGTGCCTATGGTTTTAGCATTTTCACTTTTTTTGGTAACGCTCGTCTTTGTGATCTGGCAACCTCGCGGTTTGCAGATCGGAACAACCGCCGTTATCGGTGCGCTTGTCGCCTTGGCAATCGGTGTGGTCAGTTTTAACGATGTCCTTACCGTTACATCCATCGTCTGGGATGCGACTCTGGCATTCATCGGTATCATCCTTCTCTCTATGGTACTGGATGAGATCGGCTTTTTTGAGTGGGCCGCCCTCAAGATGGCCCATTTCAGCAAAGGCAACGGCTATCTTATGTTCATCTACATCCTGCTGCTCGGTGCTCTTGTCGCCGCTTTTTTTGCCAATGACGGTGCCGCTCTTATATTAACCCCTATCCTGCTGGCCAAGATGAAACATCTCAAGATGAACCCTGTCGCGGTCTTCGCTTTTCTGATGGCGGGCGGATTCATCGGTGACTCGGCCTCCAACCCCTTGGTCATCTCCAACCTCACCAACATCGTCACGGCCGGCTATTTCAACATCGGTTTCTGGGAGTATGCCAAGACGATGTTTCTGCCGAACGTGCTGAGCATTATCGCTTCCGTCATCGTGCTCTTTATCTATTTCCGTAAAGAGATTCCAAAAAATATCGATGTGTCGGAGCTGGCCTCTCCTGCATCGGTCATCAAGAATCAAACTATGTTCAATCTAAGCTGGTATTTTCTGGTGCTGCTGATGGTCGGCTACTTTATCGGTGACTACTTCAACCTTCCGGTCTCCCTTTTTGCACTCGGAGGCGCCCTCCTCTTTCTGGCCATAGCCGACCACTATAAGGCAACCAAACCCATCATGACCATCAAGGCAGCCCCGTGGCAGGTGGTCTGGTTCAGTATCGGCCTCTATGTCGTTGTCTACGGCCTCAAAAATGCCGGTCTGACCGACATCGTCGCTTCTTGGATAACTGCACTTAACACGCAGGGCAGTGCCGTTGCCGTTATCGGAACAGGGTTTTTGGCGGCAGGACTCAGCTCTGTCATGAACAACATGCCGACCATCATGATCATGGACATCGCCATCGACCAGGTGGGTTATGTCGGCAATGAAGCACTCGTCTATGCCAATATACTTGGGTCCAACCTCGGCCCGAAAATGACCCCGATCGGTTCGCTTGCAACCCTGCTATGGCTGCACGTACTGGCGCAAAAGGGTGTCAAGATCGGCTGGGGCGACTATATGAAGGTCGGCTTGGTCATCACACCGCCGGTGTTACTGATGGCGCTGATAGGATTGATCTGATCCTCTTATCTTTTAATCTGTATGTTCTCACCGTCACACTTTGCCACGAGACGGAACGATGCAGCCAGTTCATTTATGCGTATGACTTCTGAAATGTCTTCGGCATCAACCGACTTTGCGGTAAGGAGAATGGTATCGTTGACTATCTCACCAAGTTCATGATACAGGAGCTCTAATTGGGACAGTTCATAATACAAACTTTTTATCATAAAAAATAACCTTTTTTGATTTACATACATTCTAACCAATTATAAAACGTAAAAAATGAATATTCCGATATGTTTGAAAAAAGTATGTTTGAGCGGTATATTTGTAACATCACTGTAGGATCAAGAGATAAAAGAGTGTGGCAAGAGGACCGTACAGACTAAAAGGCACGGTCTCCCAAGCACGTCAGGAAAGAGAGGGTTTCGCTATAAAGCGTTAGTGCGTCCACTCCGTTACAAACGTCGGTGTCACCGCCCCTTTAAAAGTGATCGTTCCGTCACCGAGTCCGAGGTAGAGCGTATCGCCGCTGGTCGGATAGACTTTGGTACTGTCGCCGACCAGCCCCTCTTGGTTGGCACGGTAGAAACAGGCCGCCATCCCCGTACCGCACGCCAAGGTCTCGTCTTCGACCCCGCGTTCATAGGTACGAACACGGATCGTGCCGTCTTCCTGCACCTTGGCGATATTGACATTCGCGTTGTATTGGTAGCGTAGTTCACGCGCCCCAATGGTGTCAAAGTTGTCGATGTCGGCATCGAATGTCACCAGATGTGGCACTCCCGTGTCGAGAAGCCACCACACTTTACCGCCATGCTCGATACTTTTTTCGAGCACGCGCGGCGGTGTCAGGTCGCTCTGCACCATCTCGCCGTCGACATGGGCCTTGATCTCACCTGCCAATGTCAGGAAAGTCATGTTTTCCGGAGCAAGACCGTAACGTACCGCATAGTGGGCACAGGCACGTGAACCGTTACCGCACATCTCGGCACTCGAGCCGTCGGCATTATAAAACTCCCACTCAAAATCAAGTGTAGCATGCGGTACGAGTACAATAAGACCGTCCGCACCGATGCCGGACTGACGATCACAAAGCTCTTTTGCCAACGCCGAACGATCTTTTTTACCAAACGCGTGAAACAGTACAAAGTCGTTGCCGTTAGCAGAATATTTTGCGATCATCATGACAGCTTCCTCATTAATTAAATTGTGTGATTATACTATTTTTTAGGCGCGGGGTATTTTGCTTTGATCCTGTCGACAAAAGCGGCACACTCTTTTTGAAGATGTTTAAGGTCAAGCGAGTTATCGATCACCCATGTCGCCCGTGCCTTCTTCTCATCGATCGGCATCTGCGAGGCGATGCGGCGCTTGGACTCCTCTTCACTGTACCCGTTGCGTTTCATAAAGCGTTCCAGCTGTACATCGGCAGGGGTATAGACCACAACCGAATCCTTTATATCGTAGGCATTGCTCTCGAAAAAAAGAGGGATATCGATCAGATAGGGGTACTTGAAGCTGTCCTGTTTCTCGCTTTGGCGTTCGATCTCTTCACGGATCAGCGGGTGCAGAAACGCTTCAAGCTCCTCTCTCTTCTTCTTGTCGGCAAAGACAACTTTTCCCAGGGCGGGACGGTCGACTTTACCGCGGGGCGTAATAAACGCTTCTCCGAAGTGCTCTTTGACCCAAGCCGTGTTTTGGTCAAGGATCTTATGCGAGATAGCATCGGCATCGATAATACGCAGACCGCTTAGACCCAAAAGAGAGGCGACAGTACTCTTGCCTGTTGCAATACCACCAGTCAAAGCGATCGCGTATTTGAATGCCATCAGTTTTTAATAATGCCTAGGTAGGTTTTACGGATGTAGTTCGGTGTTGCGAACGCTGCCGGGTGGATGTCACAGTTATAGTACTGTTGACCATCAAGCATGTCTGCTCGGTGCAGGATGATATCCGCTGTCGGGTGATAGGCTTTGGAAGCGAGCAGCAGGGTTTCACCATTACCGATGTAATACGGCATGATGATCTTGAAATAGTTCCCGATGATCCCCATCAGATTTTTGTTGTCCGCTTCATTGTCAAGAGAAGGGTGCTTCATAACGACAAGGCCGTCATCGGTTAAGATACGGTTGACGTGGGCAATGGCTGCCGCATCCTCTGTCATGACATCCATCAGGACAACGTCTGCCGAACCATCCGGTTCGCCGCGCAGAGATGTCATCAGGTCTGCTGCCGGAACAGTTTTGCTCTTCATTGAATCGTGGCGGGCCACTTCCCTCTCAAGTGCGGTAGCATCGTCGCTTACAATCAGTACGTTTTCTGGTTTTTTTACTGTACACAGTGGAACGTGTACCATCATCTCCGGATAAATAAACTCTTTCATAATTGGTTATTTCCTTAACTTTGGTGTTCAAAGACACCTTTATAGTGACGCGATTTTAACATCTTTAGATTAAGGGGTTCTCTTAAAAACGCGACTTCTCAAAAAACTAAGTTTGTATGCTGCAAAAACAAAACTGTTTCATCAATGTTCCTGGCGACATTCCAGCCTTGGAGACTGCGCTTGGATCCCTTTTATTACAAGACATGAATCAAAATAAACATAACTAATATAATTATTTTATGTTACCATCAAGCAATTACAAAAAAAGTGACTGCCATGGTACGTTTAGTTTTCATCTTCATTATAACAGGTTCGCTTGTACTGTTTGCATCCGATATCGACTTGAACGCGTCAAAAGGGACCGACCAGAGTGTCATCGCTTCGCTTTCTCCTGCCAAAGCACAGCTCGATGTATGGAACAACGCCAAGATCGAGATCTCGTTTAACGTCCCGATCGACGCTTCGAGCGTGCAAAAGAACAATGTCAAGCTTGTGCATCTCTCCTCCAGGACCAACGACCACATCGACGGCACCATCAGTTATGACAAATACGACAACAAAGTCGTTTTTGTGCCAAGCGCTTTACTCCCGATGGGCACTTATGAAGTGGAGATCAAAAGCCTCAAGCCGACCAAAGAACATCAAAACGAACAGATCAAGGAGATCAAGTACCGTTTTTATGTTCCCGAAGTGATTAATGACCACCAGCTGCCGCCGGAACCTGATCCTACAGTCAACAACTCAACGTTGCTTGGGATCGACGTGAACAATAACGGTGTACGAGATGATGTTGAACGTTATCTATTAAACAAATATAGAAACCATCATCACATCGTTATCGAAATGGCGCTTCAACATGCCAGAGCTTTTCAGATCGTTATCGCCAACCCGCAAGATGCCAAAAATACTTATCACTTTATCAATGATGCACAAGATTGTAATTTTTACTTTCAAGATGATGCAGAAGAATTTGGTGATCCGGTTTTGATTGATCATGAAATATTTAACAATGCATTCAAAAACATCCAATTAAATACCCCAACACGCATTAAAGCTTATCTAGAATATGACCGACTTCTCAGTGGAGACATTTATCCATTAACACCGATTCAAGAGCAAAAAGCCAAATGTGATTTTGATGTCGATACATTGCTAGGTAAAGAAAGATGAAACAGCATACGTTCGCCATTTTATTTTTTTTAATGACGACACTTTTGCATTCTGAAAGCCTGACGATCAATGAACGAAAAACAGATGTATATTTTGCCAATGGAGTTTTGACAGAACAACTAAAAGCATATAGTCATATGAAGTTGATACGAAAAAGAGTTAAATCGTCTATGTATGATAATTCATCAGAAAAAATGCAAAAAGACTTGAATTTCGATATTGCCTATAATTCAACATTAGGAACGTCAGAAGATTATTACGAAACTTACTTACAGATTGATGAGGAGAAACCTGGGTTTTTTGATGATCTTAGATCGTTTTGGGGTCGCTTTGTTACAAATGGTGTTATTGATGATGTAGAAGAGCAGATTGCAGATGCAAAATTGCATGAAGAAATGGTGCGACAAGTACACGATGCAGACTTAGAAGTGCAAATCACAAATTATGAGAGCTCTATCAATAACGGACATGCCATAGCCGTTATCAGTCATTCACAAGGGAACTTGTTTACGAATGAGGCTTATGCGGCGGTTACGGCCGGAGATAAAAACGCATGGCGGAAAAAATATTTTAAAGCTTTCGCCGTTGCGACGGCCGCTACAAAACTGCTTGAGGAAAAGCAATATAACCCTTCCATTGTTTTTGATAACGATCCTCTTTCACGGATGGCTACCTATTTTGGATTTAAAAAAACATATAATCCAAATAGATACCAGGAACAAAAAAAAGATCAATGGGGTGATTTGAATTATTATGACAATACAAATGCACTTTTTCATTCCTTTAAATACTATATGGGTGAACCAATCCAATACACGGACGGACATGGTGATCATAATGTTTCTACAAACATCGCTAAAGATCAAATTTTAGGTTTTATTGAAGATAGTGTTGTCAAACGATGAAACAATCGCATACGTCGCCGACTGGAGCGGAGGGGTAGTGGTATTGGATGTCAGCGATCCGGCTCAACCGCATCCGATTAGCAGTTATGGCGGTACTGAAGTCGTACAAGATATCAGCTTGAACGAAAATGGTGACACACTATTTGTAGCCGACTGGTACGGTGACCTTCACGTTGTCGATGTGAGCATCCTAAACCATTGAACGTTCATACGTATGGAACCGTAGAAGGGTACGGCTTCCGCCGTTAATCCCATCCTAACATCACCTCTGCTATAATCGCGATAATCATTATATTTAGCGGAGCCATCATGAGCCAGATCAGCTACAAAGACGCAGGTGTCGATATCGATGCCGGAAACAGTTTTGTCGAGAACATCAAACCTTTAGTTAAATCTACACGTATCCCGGGCGTACTTGGCGGTATCGGTTCATTTGCAGGTGCATTCGAACTGCCTACAGGCTATAAAGAGCCCGTAATGCTTGCTGCGACGGATGGCGTCGGTACCAAGCTTAAACTGGCGATCGATTCGGGTATCCACAACACGGTCGGTATCGACCTTGTTGCAATGTGCGTGAACGACCTTATCTGTAACAACGGTACCCCGTCATTTTTCCTGGACTACTATGCAACCGGCAAACTCGAAGTCGATGTCGCAACAGCGGTGGTCTCAGGGATCGCCGAAGGGTGTCGTCAGGCGGAGTGTGCACTTATCGGTGGCGAGACGGCTGAGATGCCGGGTATGTACAGTGAAGACGACTACGATCTGGCCGGTTTTGCGGTCGGTGTCGCAGAGAAGTCTGAACTGGACACGGTTAGCAATGTCCGTCCGGGGGACAAACTTTTGGCACTGCCGAGTTCAGGCCTTCACTCAAACGGCTTCTCTCTGGCACGCAAGGTGCTTTTTGAAAAGATGAACCTCGACTTCAACGAGGATTTCAATGGCAAGCCGCTGATTGAAACACTGTTGACACCGACAAACATCTATGTCAAGACCTACAAAAAATTCAAACCGCAGATCCAGGCGATGGCACACATCACCGGCGGTGGACTTGTCGAGAACCTGCCACGTGTTCTTCCTGAAAACATGCGTGCCGTTATCAAAGACGAAAACATACGCGTCCTGCCTATCTTCGACCTTATCGGCCAGCATGTTGCCCGCGATGAGATGTTCAGAGCATTCAACATGGGTGTGGGCATGGTTCTCGTTGTTCGTCCCGAAGATGCAGCGACCATTCTTGCAGACTCAGACGCATATGAGATCGGTGAGATCACAGAAGGCCCACGCGAAGCGGTCATCGTTTAGTTCAAAAAATCTTCAAAAAACAGTGCGCCTTTCACGGCAACGCTGTTGCATGCCTCTTCTATACTGTCAGGTTTAAAACATTTCTTTCATATACACTTATTTCTGCAACAACTTTTTCGCTATACTAAACAGGACACACCATAAGACGGGAGCCTATGAAATCGATCAACACCTTGATATTTCGGCACTTTTTCACCCAGGCGCTGCTGCCTATTCTGCTCATCGAGTTCTCGCTTATCATCACCCTTTTTTTACTCAACAACTATCAGTCAAGACAGAATAAAGATGCGCTTGAGGGGATCGCGCATGAAGCCTTTATCGAGATCTCCAATCAGACCACAGCCCGCATCAACCAGCACTTCGTTCAGGCAAAAAATGCCCTTTTGCAACTCACCAACACCAGTGAGATCTTTCTTGACATGCGTCATCAGCGTCCAAAAAACCCGCAAAACTACCAATATTACAACGGTTTTTACCAATACTCGCCGCCGCGCATCTCTCAAAATGGGTTCTACCAGTACAGACAGCCCAGCAAGACCCCCATCTATACGACCAATCTAAAAAGACTGAATGATTACGACTACAGTATTTTAAACTCCTTCTTACCGCTTAGACCTATCGCGAAGGCGATCTTGAATACACCGCACACGCTTATCACCAACATATGGGTGAACATCGACAAAAAATATGCCTTTGCCTTCCCGCCTATCAATCCGAAGAAAGAGCTCTCGCCAAAGCTGGATGTGACCAAGCACGCTTTTTACTATAATGCCGATCCCCGACATAACCCTGAAAGACGTAGCCTGTTTGTACCTCTATACAAACAGGCTTGGGCCTTAGAGAACGGCGAACTTGGCACCTATGTCAAGCCCATCTATCACCAAAACAAGTTTATGGGCGTCATAGGCTTCACACTCAATGTCAAAGAGATCGCGAGTGTTATCAACTCCCTTGAACTTCCATTTGAAGCACGGGCTATGCTGATGGACGATGAGAACACCCTCATTGCCTCTTCAAATCCGGCAGCGATAACTGCAGACTTTGGCGCACACTCGTTTTACCAGATCTACAAAGAGAAGATACCGGGCGATAAGAGCACGATGATGATCGATATGAAAAGTATTGATGACCCCCGTTATATAGCCTACACGATGTCCATTCAAGGAACAGACCTTAAAACTGTCATCTATGTTGAGAAGACGTCCATCTTCGCCCCTATCAATGCCGTCAGCAAACGCAGTATCCAGGTCGGAGTCTCTTTTATTATCGTCATCGCACTCTTTTATCTCTTTTTCTTCTGGTTCAACTATGTCTCACTCAAGAGACTCTCACGATCCATCACAAAACCGCTGACCGCCATCGTCACGTTTTCTTCACAGCTTGGCCGAAAAGAGAAGTTGCATCTAGAGAACTCCAAGATCAGTGAACTTGAGAGCCTCAACACCAACCTCAATCACACGCATGAAGAGCTTCTGGACATGTTGATCAAAGACAAAGAGACCGGTCTCTTTAACCGACGCAAGCTGGCTGATGACCTGTTCGAGACCGACGCATTATGCCTGGCAATACTCCATATTCAAAACTACCGGGCTATCTTGAACTATTACGGTCAAAACAGTGTATCTGCTCTGTTGGAAAGTATCATAGAAGCGCTCAAAAAAGAGCCCTCTCTTATCCTCTATCGCATCGCCGACAATGAGCTTGCCATACTGCTGAACAACCGGGAACCAGAATACTTTTCCGCCTTGCTTCAACAGCTCAATGCGATCCGTACCACCTATAACACGGTAGATCTTCACCCCTTTGTCTATGCCGGTATCGCACTGGTCGAAAATGACGGCAGTGAGCTGGAAAAAGCGACCCTTGCACTGCAGAACGCCCTCGACAACCAGGTTTCGACACCGACCTACTACCAAGAAGCGTTTGACAGAAGCAGCCAGGTCCGCCAAAACCTGATGTGGGCCGGACATCTCAAAGACGCGATTGCAGAAGATCGTGTCAAACCCTATTTCCAACCTATCTATAACCTTAAAACAGAGCGCATAGAGAAGTTTGAAGCGCTTGTTCGCATCGAAGAGGATGGAGAGGTCGTCGAACCCCACCACTTTTTGGAGAGTGCCGTGAAGATGGGGCGTATTCATGAGATCACCCTGCTGATGATAGATAGGGTCTTTCAGATTGCCGCACGTTACCCGGAGCTTACTTTCTCGATCAACCTCTCGTTTAAAGACATCCGTGACACCCGCATCCTCGATGTCATCATCAGCCAATGTACCCATTTTAAGATCAAACCGCAGCAGATCGTCTTTGAGCTGCTTGAGACAGAAGCGATCGACGATCCGCAGCTGAGCATCGCATTTTTTACCACCTTGAAACAGGCCGGTTTTGCCATCGCCATCGATGATTTCGGTAGTGGGCACTCCAACTTTGCCAACTTCTCTTCCATGCAGGTCGACTTCATCAAGATCGACGGACAGTTTGTCAAAGACATTGACACCAACCCAAGTTCCTTCAACATCAGCAGAAGTATCAGCGAGTTTGCCAAAGTGATGGGGACTCAATGTATTGCTGAGTTCGTAAAAGATGAAGCGGCGCTTAAAAAAGTGCGCGAATTAGGGATCGACTACGCCCAGGGCTTCGTGATCTCTCAAGCCGTTCCAGCAAATGAGATCGATGCCCTCTTAAAGCGAGTCAATGGCTGACATTAGGGGTTACATAGATGATTATAAAAGAGATAGATAGTTAGGATAACATTGAAGATTGAAGCGGCAGAAGCCGCCGCCCACTTTGCGTTTTGGCACAAGCCGAGAAGCTTGGCCTCTGCCATAAGCGGTTTTAGCGCGCGTCGTACACATCCTTGCGCGGAAAGATAAATGTTGAAGGGCGATCGACGACGATACGCTCTTTGTCGTCTATTGCGTATGCCCGGATTGTGATCGGGATGCTCGTATCCTTTGTGGCATCATCAACTAACAACTCATCAGCATAAAGAATGAGGACTTTCTTCTTTTTGGTACTCGGGTGTGCCGTAAACGGCTTAGTCGGTTTCAGGATCTTGATCTTGCCTTCATACGGTGCCGGTGCAATGACGTCAAAATAGAACTTATGGTCTTTGTTCTCTGTATTTTGAAGCATGAAGACATAGGCATTATCGACACGCTTCACACCGTCCTCGACTACCTTGACATCATAGAGCCGACTCTCCTCTTTATTGATGTTAAGAAGCATATGCTCTTTTGTTGTACTCATAAAGCCAAGGATCACCATGATAATAACAAGGATCGCAGCATATCCAAGTACTTTCGGACGGAAGAAGTTTGTCTTACCCTCCTGGTAGATCACCTCTTTATCACTTGACCAGCGGACAAGCGACTCTTTACCCAGTTTGCCCATGACGCTTGTACAGGCATCCACGCACTCCAGACAGTTGATACACTCTAATTGCAGGCCCTGTCGGATATCGATATGTGTCGGACAGACAGTGACACAAGACTCGCACGCCGTACATTCTGAATTGGGCTCCACTGTACGGATATCTTTCTCTTTGGTATAGAGTTTGGTATGCTCATCATAGATCTTACCGCCTCGGTGCGGATCGTAGATCGCCATCACCGTATCATCATCGTAAAGTACCGACTGGATGCGTGAATACGGGCAGACATAGACACAGAAATTCTCTTTGATCATGACAACATCAACGATCAGGAAAGCGGCAATACTGATCAATATACCCAAAAGAACCAAGTGCTCCATCGGATGTGCCATATAGGCGATGAAGTCTTCCGGCGGTACGAAATACCATAAGAAGTCTGCCGCTGCTACAAACGCCAGGACCGTCCATAACAGTACTGCGATCACTTTTTTGACCTTGTTCTCCAGCTTCGACATATCGGGCTCTTGCTGCTTGTTTTTGATGCGTTTACGCAGTCGCAACAGCTTTGTCTCAATCAGGTCACGGTAGAGAACACGAAAAATCGTCTGAGGGCACATCCATCCGCAGAAAACGCGGCCACCGACGACCGTCAGTCCGAAGATACCGATAAACAGGATCATCAGGATAAACGGCATCAGATACATCTCCTGCATGTCAAACTGTATAAAAGCAAGATGCAGTTTCATTTTGTCAAACGACAGCAGGAAAAGGTGATTGCCGTTGATCGATATCCATGGTGCGATCAGTGCAAATGCCGTGACAAGGCCGAAGAACCAGTACCGCATAATCCGAAACGGGATCCACCCTTTTAGATAGTCTTTTGTCGATTTTTTTTCGACGGCTACAGTTTCACTCATACTTTCAACTCCTCTTTTGTTTTTCCGGTATGGGGACAGACGATCTTGTCTATCACTTTCTCTTCCGCATTAGCGGGAACATCGAGCGTGACAAGACCTTTTGCCACCTCTTTGAGTTCACGTGACTCGATGTAGTCCTTTAACGAACTACGGCTTACATTCATCTCCCGCGCCATAGCACTCACACTTACGCCATTGCGGATATACCCGATAATCCGGTCGAGGTACGGATCGAACTTGGACGATGAACGGCTCCCTTTTGGACGACCAATCATCTTTTTCTCTCTGGTTTCGAGAACCTGACGCAACTGATCGATAAGACCCAGTACAAGCATCACATCACTTTTCTGGTCGATCACTACACCGGCATTGATCACATGGAGACGCATATTGTTTTTCAAAAGACAGGCACACATCTGCAAAAGATCCGTAATATTACTGCTCAATACCCAGATATCGGATATCAGAAGATCCCTGTTCTGATGGCTTTTAAAAAATTTTACAACCTCTTCACGTGCATCCAGCGTGTTGTTCTGTGAGGTATGATCAACAAATTCATCAGAGATTTCGATAGCATTTGCCAGCGCATACGCATTGATGCTTTTGAGCTGCTCAAAGGCACCGTCAAAATATTTATCTGGACGGATATAACTAATAGCCATTGACGAATAAACCTCCAATTTTTTTTATTTCATCATCATTATAGACCATCTTGACGTTTAAAGTCAATTGATTTTATATTATTTACGTCACTCATACGCTTTGTCGAAAAATTGTGATTTTTCTGTGATATCTGCAGAAGGTGTTGAGCGCCTCTTCCGATGCCGTTTACCTTCTAAAAGTAACGGTGGGGTATAATAATAGAACACAAGGGCATCTCTAAAATTCTTACTATAAAAAGAGTTTTACAGTTACCCTCAATAGCGAGAGGAGAGGGTTTGAACCGCTTATTTATCGAATTCAGAGATCCACTGTTTGGTATCATCATCTTCTTTTGCCTTGTGTTTGTCATCGCGCTGATCTCCTATTGGTGGGGGCAGTTCAAGCGCAAAGAGGAGTCCTATCGCCTTGAGAGTTTTCTTGATGTCTTTAACTCCATGCCGACAGAGCAGGAGTTAAGGACGCTAATGAGCTCCAATACGATCTCCGACAAATCAGCACTGATCATGGCGCAGACCTTCTATCAAAACGGTGACTACGAGAAGTGTATAGAGATCTATCTTATCATGCTCGAGATACAAAAAGATCCGATGGAGAAGAAAGAGACCTTGTACCTTTTGGGACAGACCTATTTCAAGGCCGGTTTTCTGGAACGCGCACAAGAGATCTTCTTGCAGATCCTGAAACAGTTCCCCAGAACACCAAAAGCGCTGCGGTATCTGCTGATCATCTATGAGAAAATGCACCAATTCGACAAGGCACTTGAGGTTCTGGAACCTCTTGATGAACTGGGCATCGATAATAAAAAAGACCGCATCTACCTGCAGTGTGTCTCCATTATCCGTAGTGCACAGTACGGCGTTGATGAAAAAGCACGGCTTCTGTTGGCACTCTACCAGGAACACCATCTCTTAAGCTACCTTATCTTTGAATACCTCTTTCGCTTCACACCGGATCTGGCCTGGAAAAACCTTGACTTAGGTGAGGCTGAACGCATCGTCGACATACTCTGGAATGCGCGTGAGGCTGAGGCTAATTTGGATATAATTTCATCTAACAGTTATCTGCGTGAGCTCTTTAGCGCCAAGGGGCTGGAGCGATTGGCACAAGAGAGCAGTATATTTGAGTTTGATATTCTGATCAAGCTCAACACAGCCGAACAGAGTGGAGCGACCTTGCAGTTCGATTACCTTTGCGGCGAGTGCAAACAGATCTATCCATTCAGCTTTCACAGATGCCCAAACTGCCACAGTATCGACTCGGTTGTGACCGAGATACTTTTAACAAAGGATCAAATTGAAGCAAATTACTCTCTTCAGTGACGGTAGTGCCCTGGGCAATCCCGGTCCCGGTGGTTATGGGACGATCCTGCGCTATCATAACAGTGAACGCATCCTCAGCGGCGGTGAAGCCCATACAACCAATAACCGCATGGAGCTGCTGGGTGTCATCGAAGGGTTGAGAGCACTCAAAGAGCCCTGCGCGGTCGAAGTGATATCGGACTCCTCCTATGTTGTCAAAGGGATCAATGAGTGGCTCGATGGCTGGATCAAAAGGGGCTTTAAAAAAGTCAAGAACCCCGATCTTTGGCATGAATACCTGAAGGCAGCCGAGCCTCATCAGGTCCACGGCACCTGGGTCAGAGGTCATGACGGTCATGATGAGAACGAGCGGTGCGACGACATCGCCCGTGCCAAAGCCGAAGAGTTTAAAGCACTCCTGAACTAAATTTTGAAAGGTTACAGATGGAAGATATAAAAAAGCTGGAAGATCGACTTAACTACAGTTTTAAAAACAAAAAGCTCATTATTGAAGCGCTGACGCACAAAAGCTATAAACAGCCCTACAATAATGAACGTTTAGAGTTTTTGGGAGACGCGGTACTCGACCTCATCGTCGGACAGTACCTTTTTGAGAAGTTCCCCAATCATGACGAAGGCAAGCTCTCGAAGATGCGCGCCTCCCTTGTCAACGAAGAGGGGTTTACACGGCTGGCCGAGCATCTTGGGTTGGGCGAACAGCTCTTTATGTCCAATGCCGAAGAGAACAACGGCGGGCGCTCCAAACCCTCCCTCCTCTCCAATGCCTTCGAAGCGATCATCGGGGCATTCTACCTCGAAGCGGGCCTGGAGCAGGCGAGAAAGATCAGTATCAGCCTCCTCGAAGAGGTCCACCCCGACATCTCGCTTGACACCCTCTTTAAAGATTACAAGACCACGCTTCAGGAGATGACGCAGGCGCTCTTCGGTACAACACCAGAGTATAAACTCGTCGGTTCACACGGACCCGACCATAAAAAAGAGTTTGAGATCGCCGTCTTTGTGGACGACAAAGAGTACGCCCGCGCAAGTGGAAAAAGCAAAAAGATAGCCCAGCAAGAGGCTGCATCCATTGCGATCAATCTGTTAAATAGAGGTGAATCATGAACCGTTTCGGCATCCGCTTTAGCTTCTCGACATTCGGGGAGTCGCACGGCAAGGCTATCGGCTGTCTGATCGATGGTGTACCGGCAGGACTCACTATCGATGAGGCCTATATTCAGGCCCAGCTTGACCGTCGCAAACCCGGTCAAAACGAATATGCCACTGCCCGCAAAGAGGCCGACAGTGTTGAGATCCTGAGCGGTGTGTTCGAAGGTAAAAGTACCGGGACCCCTATTGCGATGGTCATCTACAACACCAACCAGAAGTCCAAAGATTACTCCAATATCAAAGACACCTTCCGACCCGGTCATGCCGACTTTACCTACTGGCACAAATACGGTATCCGCGATTACCGCGGCGGCGGACGCTCTTCGGCGCGCGAAACAGCGGCAAGGGTAGCAGCCGGCGCCGTTGCCAAGATGATGTTGAATGAGCTCGACATCAGTGTCGAAAGCGGCATCACGGAGATCGCCGGGATCCAGGCTGAGGCATTGGACTACAGTTATGTTGCAGGCAGCGAGATCTACGCTTTGGACAAAGGTGTTGAACAGGCACAAAAAGACGCGATCCTCGAAGCCAAGAGCCGCCATGATTCTGTCGGCGGTGTGGCGCAGGTCAGAATGACTAATCTGCCTATTGGTCTGGGCGAGCCGCTCTACTATAAACTCGACGGTGTCCTTGCCGAAGCGATGATGGGTATCAATGCGGTCAAGGCTGTTGAGATCGGTGACGGTGCGGCAAGTGCCAAAGCCTTTGGCTCGACCAACAACGATCCGATCCGAAACAGCGGTTTTGAATCTAACCACGCCGGCGGTATCCTCGGTGGTATCAGCAACGGTGAGGAGGTCCGCATCAACGTCTACTTCAAACCGACCCCTTCCATCTTTATGGAACAGCATACCACGACAACAAATGATGAAGAGGTAGACTTCGCTCTAAAAGGCCGTCATGACCCTTGTGTCGCTATCCGCGGATCTGTCGTTGCTGAAGCAATGGCGGCACTCGTCGTTGCTGATATGGTACTGCTCAATATGGGACGGACTATGGATGGTGTTAAAGGGTACTATAAAGCGTAGCGCTTTCGTATCTTAGCAGACTGGGTACTACTTCCTGTTTGGCAATCCCGGTGTTGCTTTGTCCAGCGTCTCCAAAAGATGCTGTTCTCTCTCTTCGGAGAGCTTCCCGCTGGCAATGGTGTCGAGGATCTTCTCAGCCATCTTGACCTGAAGCTCTTTCTCGCGAATAAACATCTCTTTCTGCAACTCGTTTTCGTGCATCATTAGTTTGTCTTCACGGCGTTTTTTAAAGATATAAAAAGCAAGCGCCAAAAAGGAGAGCGTCGCGAGTGCTGCAACAAGAAGCGTGCTGTTTTTAAAGGCGAACTCGCTCTCTTGTACAAAGACAGAGAGATTATGCTCTTTGAGAGCCATCTCGTTTTGCGTTTTGAGTTCGCTCAGTCTTGTCTCCTGCTCCATCTTATGAAGTGCCATATCCCGCTCTTTGTTGATCTTGGCGATCTCTTTTTGGGTCTCAGCTTCGATCGCCGCTATCGTAACGGCACTGCTCTGGTTTTTACTTGCGACGGTATGGACCCGTTTTTTATCCGTCGGCTTTTCGCCCATTATGTACGGCTCTTGTCGGTTATTGTCTCCGCAGCCCGCAATAAATGCAGCCAGGATCAGTAAAATAGTGTATCTATATACCTGTTTCATAACGGTTATTCTACACAACTGTCGGTAAATACCTTCTCGTGATCTACAGGTGTTTGTCAAACCAGCTTGCCACCTCACTACGGATGGTGTGGCGCAGCTGGATACCCGCTACGAAATCCGTCTGTTTAGCTTTTTGCAGCAGTGTGACAAGTGCATTGCGCCGTTTGGACAGGAACGGGTGATCGATCTGATGCGGATCACCCATGACGACCAGACGCGTCTCATCACCCATACGGGTACCGATCAGTTTCAGTGTCGCGTTGGTCATGTTCTGTGCTTCATCGATAATGACAAATTTTCGTGAAATCGTCGTACCGCGAAGGTGGGCGATGTCCATCACTTCGATGTTGTACTTTGCCATGAACTGCTCCGTCGCGTTTTCACGTTGGATGGAGTTCGTAGTTCCTGTAAACTCCACCTGCGCATCGATGGAGTGTTTTGTCTGATGTTCAATCGTAAAATTGACCGCAGAATAGAGCGGATACATAAAGTAGCCCAATTTCTGTTCCTGGTCCCCTTTACGAAAACCCAATTCAGCCTGAGGATCACTTGCTGTCACGGTGTTGCGTGCATAGACGATCCCCTCGACGATCCCCTCTTTTACCATCTCCAAACCGGCCTGGAGTGCAATCAGTGTCTTCCCCGAACCTGTTGATCCTGCAACAACTGTCACGCTGTTCTGGGGGTGTGTCAGTATGGAGTAATAAAACTTCTGTTCTAAGTTGATAGGACGGACCAGGTTCTCGTCAAAATACTCACCGAAGCGTTTATCAAAGTCGCACCACTCCAGATGGTTATTCACATTCATTGCATACCGTTGAATACCCGTCTCGTACAACTCGTTCTGTTCGCTGCTTGCTTTCTCTATAAAGGTGATCTGCTCAAAATTGTGATGCTCATCGTCATCATCGATCTTGGGTTCATCATGATAGTAGTAGCAGTGTGCAAATTCTATGTTGTCGGCATTTTCAACACGCGAATTACGTATAGACTCCGTAGGGATGCCCTGCACTTCGGCCGCGATCTTGAACGAGATATCATTGGTCAACAGCGAAAGGCTATAATCCTTGGCAATTTCACCGATTTTGGCATCGTTCAGTCCTTTTGCTTCGCTGAAGGTCCTATCCATCCGGTAGTCACTGCGATAGACAATATAGAGAGGAATCTCATTGTCATAGTCATGATTGCCCAGCACAGAGGGCTCAAACGGCAGGACTAAGCGGTAATAGAGGTCGTCTTTACAGGCCGCATTACTTGCGCCCTTTTTTAGACAACCCGGCAGCTCTTCAGAGGTGATCATTCCGCTCTTGTCATTATCCGAAAGCCTGAAAAACTCTCTTGCGCGAAAGCCGGCATCGGAACGCATATCATCTTTTTTATTGTTGAGTTCGGCTAAAACAACATCGGTAATAGCGACAATATTTTTATTGTTTTCAGAGATTCTGAGAATGTTTATCGGATCATCTAAGATAACAGAAGTATCTAGGAGGTAACAGTTTTGTGAATCACTCAAGTGGAGTCCTTCAAACTAGGATAGAAGCAGATAAGCGACTTGAACGAAATAAGCCAAAATGCTCATAAATCTATTATAGCCACAAAAAAGTAAACTTTGAAATGATCTTATGTCAGTTTTTTAATCAATAAAACGGGAGATAGAAAACCCCGCAACAGCGGGGTCGGGATTTAGATAGGTAAAACGCGGATCTTGGAAGAGAGCTTCTCTTTAAGCGTCGATTCGATCGCATAAAGTGTACCGGTAGTTGATGATGAACATGATGAACATGCACCAAGATAGCGGATATAGACATCGACATACTCATCAGAGTTTTTGATGTCGATGACTTCCATGTTACCGCCGTCCATAACCAGAAACTGACGTACGCTCTCATCGACTACAGCATCGATCGCTTTGATCTGCTGGACAAGTGTCATAGATTCAAAGTCACCGGCCGCACCGGCATCTGCTGCTGCAGCCATCTTCTCTTCATCCATCTGCTTACGTGTGTCAGCAAGGATATCCACAAGATAGTACTCGCGGTCTTCGTGACCACCCGGCTTGATACAAGACTTACAGAAACCGCCGGCTTTGGTATAGTCTGTGATCTGCTCGACTGTTGTCAGATCATTGAGTTTGATAACCTCTTGAAGGGTTCCGAGTGAGACACGAGCACATTCGCACACGATGATCTCTTCTTCAAAAGACTCCGCATCAACACCCATATACAGGCCTGCCGCTTTTTTAATAACGTCATACGCCATGACCGAACAGTGCATCTTCTGAGGCGGAACGGCCGGCGTGTCCGGGTCGTCGCGCAGCGCAAACTCAACATCTATGTTCGTGATCTTGACCGCTTCTTGAACAGTCTTGCCGATACAAAGCTCCGTCATTACATCCGAAGAAGCGATCGCTGTACCACAACCGAAACTTTTGAATTTCGAGTTGACGATCTTGTCTGTCTCAGGGTCGACTTCCCAGTAAAGACGTACGGCATCACCGCAAGACTCTGCCCCGAAGTCGGCGACGATCAGCTTGTTGCCATGTTCTGCTGCTTCCTCTTCTGTAATCTCGCCCTGGTGTTGCGGGTTATTCATCAATGTTGTTACTTTATTCGAGTATGCGTCCCATAGGGATTCGCCTAAAATGTCATTCTTTGCCATTATAAATCCTTTCTATTATATTCGTTAGTGGTGGTGAAGTTCACACTCTTGAACTTCGCCGCCCGGTGTCGGTTGTACTTTTGCATACGAGCTTGAAATAGCGCGCAGACGTGTAACCGCATTTTTAAAGTGGTCGATCACATAATCGACCTCTTCATCTGTCGTGAAACGGCTGAGGCTCAGACGGATACCTGTGTGTGCCAGTTCATTGTCGGCACCGATCGCCAGCATGACCGTGTTCGCTTCAAGATCTTCTGATGCACAGGCAGAGCCGGTAGATGCACCGATCTGACCGTTGTTAAGGTCCCAGAGCATCCCTTCGCCCTCAACCCCGCGGATCGAGATAAGAATCGTGTTTGGTGTACGGTTGGCACGGTCACCGACGGTAAATGTTTCAGGGATCGCTTCCAGAAGCGCATCTTCCAAACGGTCGCGCTGTGCAGCGATCTTTGCCATCTTCTCTTCAATGTTCTCTGTCGCCAGCTCCATCGCCTTGCCCATACCGATGATGTAAGGGACATTCAGTGTACCCGAACGACGCCCACCCATATGCTCACCGCCGTGCAGTAATGGCGACAATGCCTGAGAGTTCTTGATATAGAGGGCACCGATACCTTTTGGTCCGTGGAACTTGTGTGCACTCATCGACATAAAGTCGACATTGACCGCTTGCATATCAACTGGGATCTTACCGACTGCCTGGACGCCGTCCGAGTGGAAAAGTACCCCTTTCTCTTTACAGATATCACCGATCTCTTTGATAGGGAAGATCATACCTGTCTCATTGTTTGCCCACATCACAGAGACAAGTGCTGTCTTGTCCGTGATAAAGCTTTTAACGGTGTGTGCTTCAACAATCCCCTGCTCGTTTACAGGAAGATAGGTCACTTTAACGCCTTGCTCTTCCAGGAACTTACATGTTGAAAGCACAGAAGGGTGTTCAACCTCAGTCGTCACAATATGGTTTTTGTCACCGTTTACAATCTTGTCAATCCAGACAGATTGAAGAACCCAGTTGTTTGACTCAGTCGCACATGATGTAAAGATGATGTCATCTGCATCGGCTGCATTGATTGCCGTATAAACTTGATCGATCGCTTTCGCGATAGCAGGATGAGAAGCCGTGCCAAACTTGTGCAGTGAGTTTGGATTGCCATATTTCTCAGTGAAGTATGGAAGCATTGCTTCAAGAACCTGAGGGTCGACCATTGTTGTCGCGTTGTTATCCATATAAACTTGCATATTATTCCCTCGATAATGATTATTGATTTAAATAGGACAATATTTATCCTAATTTCGATTGGTGAATAATAAACTAAGCGTTGTTATAGCTCGCTTAAGATTTCTTTATACTCATTTGGCTTTAAGAAATGAGATATCTGGATAGAAAGCGCTCAAAAAAGAGGGGAGGGGAAGTCGGGAGTGTACCGGGCTCAGAGAATGACGCAAAGCGTAATAGCAGCGTTTGGATCACAATGATATATTTTAAGCCATATACCGAGTGCAAAAAAGTCAAAGGCCTTTTTACGCTTTGGCCCGCTTCTCTTTTTGCATACGTTTATACTCTTTTTCAAACTTTTTACGTCGAGCATACGAGAGTTTCTCTATGAAGAGCTTCCCCTGAAGATGATCCATCTCATGCTGGATGGCTATACTCAAAAGACCTTCAGCATCAATCGAACACTCTTTGCCGTGGCGGTCTTGATAGGTAATGCTTACCTTCTCAAAACGTTCCACATCTTCGTAGAACTTCGGCACACTCAGACAGCCCTCTTGATAGACTGTTGTCCCTTCGCTGTAGACGATCTTCGGGTTGATGATCTCGAGAAGATTAGCCTTGTCTTGTGCCCCCTCTTCATCATCATTGGGAATGTTGATGATTAGGACATCAATAGCACGGTCCACCTGGATCGCGGCAAGACCGATGCCGTTTGTTTCGATCATCGTCTCGTACATGTCATCTAAAAACGCATGCAGATCCGCTGTGAACTCATTGACTGGTTCAGAAACTTTCTTGAGGCGTTTGTCAGGGTAAGTTACAATTGGAAGGATCATCGTTATTCTTTGAAAAAGAGAAGCTTATTCGCTTTTCTCTTTTTTAGTAAGCACTTCGTCGATCAGACCGTACTCCAGTGACTCTTGGGCACTCATGAAGTTGTCGCGATCCGTGTCCGCTTCGATCGTTTCGATCTTCTGACCTGTATTTTTAGCCAGGATATCGTTGAGTTCGGCTTTCATACGCAAAATCTCTTTTGCCTGAATTGCGATATCGCTCGCCTGACCTTGTGCACCACCGAGAGGCTGATGGATCATGATACGTGCATGAGGAAGTGCAAAACGCTTGCCTTTTGCACCAGAACTTAACAGAAACGACCCCATAGAAGCCGCTTGACCAATACAGATCGTCGCAACATCCGGACGGATGTAGTTCATCGTGTCATACATCGCCATACCGGCTGTGACAACACCGCCCGGTGAGTTGATGTAGAAGTAGATATCTTTTTCCGGATCTTCAGCTTCCAGGAAAAGCATCTGGGCTACGATTGTTGAAGCGACCTGATCGTTCACTTCACCACTCAACATGATAATACGATCTTTTAAAAGACGTGAGTAGATGTCATACGAACGCTCACCACGACCTGTCTTCTCAACAACGTAAGGGATATAGCTCATTACGCGTCTTTACTTGTGTCGTTAAGAAGTTTCGAAAGGACCTTGTCCTCGATCATGGCCATCTGTACCGCCGGAAGGTAACCCGACTCCTGGTACTGCTTGTAAACAGCTGCAGGATCTTGACCCATCTGCATCGCTTCAAAGTAGATGGTCTGCATGACTTCCTGCTCTTCAACAGCAATACCTTCCGCTTTAGCCAACGCATCGATGATGAATGTCGCTTTGACCGAACGCTCAGCCTCTTCACGACCCTCTTCACGAAGTTCGGTTACTTTTGCCGCATCTTCTTGAAGTGCCTTGATCTCATCTGCGCTCATCGACTGCGCTTTTTTATTAAGGGCCATATCCATCTCTTGTTCTACAACAAACTTAGGAAGGGCGACGTCGATATTTTCAACAAGGGCTTCAAGCACTTTTGGCTTAAGCTCTTCATTGTAAAGCTTGGTTTTTGCTTCGTTTTCAAGCTGTTCCTGGACCTTCTCTTTGACCATATCCATGGTTGCTTCCTCTTCACCCGGAAGCATTTTCGCAGCAAGTTTGGCATCTTGACGCGGTTTCTTTTTAGTCTGGATCTCGTGAACGGTTACTTTGAATTCAGCGTCTTTGCCGGCAAGTGCTTCACCGCCGTAGTTTTCAGGGAAAGTGACTTTAACAATTTTCTCTTCACCTTTTTTCATACCAATGACCTGATCTTCGAAACCTGGGATAAACTGACCTGAACCAAGAAGAAGTGAGAAACCTTGCGCCGCGCCGCCTTCAAAAAGTACACCGTCGATCGAACCTTCAAAGTCGATCAGCGCCGTATCGCCAGATTCAAGTGCACGGTCTTCATCGACAGTGATCAGTTCAGCGTGCTGCATTGCAAGTTCATCTATGCGCTCTTTTACAGCCGCTGCAGTGATCTTAGGTGTTTTGAATGCCGGTACAAGTTTCGCATAGTCGCCTAGATCGATCGCTGGACGCATAGCAACAGTCACTTCGACATTGATACTTTCAGCACCTTTCTCAAACTTAGTTATCTGAGGCTCACCGATCATATCTTCATTGGCAACACCGATCTCTTTAAGACCCGCAGTCAGTACTTCACGAAGGGCTTCACCCTCTGCATCTTGGTCCAGCTTCTCGCCGTACTGCTTTTTAACAGCAGACACAGGTACTTTACCTTTACGGAAACCTGGAATATTGGCTGTCTTTGCAAGCTGTTTTGCGATCTTGTCTACGTTTGAAGCAATTGCCTCATTTGTGATCTGTGCTGCGATCGTTGCGTTGGCAGCATCGATTTTGTTCGTTGTAACGTTCATCTAATCCCTTTGTTGTTTGCCCTATAGTTATAGTATATCGGCTGGATAAAAATTTTGGCAATAATATCTAAAAAGTACTAACAACTCTATTAGGATATTGAAGCAGCGGCAATATACCAAGCTTAGTTTTAGTTGCCGCCCATTTAAAAATGGATTTTTCTCAGTCGTTTCGTGCTATTGTTTTACAAATCTATTAAAGAGTACTATTTTGAAAAACAACGAACAAGAAGCCTTTGAATCTGCTGTCCGAACCATGATGAAAAGTGTGGGTGAAGACCCTGAGCGCGAAGGGCTCCTGAAAACACCCGAACGTGTTTTCAAAGCCTACGAGTTTATGTATGGCGGCTATAAAGAAGACCCTACAGAGATCCTACGGTCGGCTATCTTTACGAGCTCAAATGACGAGATGGTACTGATCAAGGACATCGAGGTCTATTCCACCTGTGAACATCACCTTCTGCCGATCATCGGACGGGCGCATGTCGCTTACATCCCCGACGGAAAAGTGGTAGGGCTTTCGAAGATTCCCCGTGTCGTCGATGTTTTCTCACGCCGAATGCAGATCCAGGAGCAGCTCACCGAGCAGATCGCCGAAGCGATCATGGGCGCGCTAGAACCGAAAGGGGTCGCCGTCGTGATCCAGGCACGCCACATGTGCATGGAGATGCGCGGTGTCGAGAAGATCAACTCGACAACGACATCGAGTGCGCTTCGCGGCCTCTTCAAAAAAGATGAAAAGACAAGAGCCGAGTTTTTCAACCTCATCAACGCACCGATGGGCAACCGCTACTAAAGCAAGGCGTTTATGCCGGCCGTTGCAGACCGATAGGACCTTCTGCTATAATCAACAAAAATCAAATGGAGACACAAACATGAAAACCTTAGCACTCTCTCTACTGTTCGGTATGGCAATGGCACATGCGGATTGCACTTTCTCCCAATCCGGCAGTGTCGATGTCACCTGGAAAGCCTTCAAAACACCTATGAAAGTTGGCGTCGGCGGCCACTTTACGGATGTCAGCTACAAGGGCGCGCACCAGAACGCCAAAGAGCTGCAGGCGCTTTTGACCGGTTCGAGCGTCAACATTGTCGTTGCCAGTGTCGACTCAAACAACAAAGGGCGTGACGAAAAACTGCTTAACGCCTTTTTCAAACAGATGACAGGGCCCGATATTTCGGCAACGATACGCTCACTGAAAAGTGACAGCGGTGCCAATACAGGTATCGTGACCGTCGCTGTCGTGATGAACGGAGTGACACGCGACGTACCTATGAAATACAGCTACGCGGACAATACCCTCTCGGCTTCAGGTGTCATCGATTTGACAGACTTCAAAGCACAGGCGGCCCTGAAATCGATCAATACTGCCTGTTATGCGCTTCACCAGGGCAAGACATGGAGCGATGTCGACATCGGTTTCACCATGTCGGTCAAAGCGACCTGCAAATAGTCATAAAGTGCGTTATTGAAGCAGTACAGCTACTGCTCTTTCTGCGATCAGGGGTTCTCACCCCATCTGCGGTTGCTCTGCCGATAGTACGATAAAAGCGCCCACACTGAGCCCAAAAGCGCGATTGATCCGACGACTAACATTACACTCTCCATCCTGCTTTTCTCTTCACTGTGAATCATAGACAAAATGCCGCAAATCGCCTCTTTCTATGACGGTTTGCCACATTTTACGGTAAATTATATTATTTTCAGTTCTTTATCGGTATATTTGTCCCATGAAAAAATTACAGTGCGCCACGCTCGAAGGGATTGAAGCCATCCCTGTCTCTGTCGAATCCACGCTTACCAAAGGGCTCCCCTCTTTTACCATCGTCGGCATGGCATCGACGGCCATCAACGAAGCGCGGGAGCGTGTCAAGTCTGCTCTCCTGGCAAACGGCTTCGTCTTCCCGCCAAAGCGTATCACCATCAACCTCTCCCCCTCCGATGTCAACAAGAACGGTTCACATTTTGATCTCGGCATCGCCCTGCTGATCGCGCTCGACAACCTGGAGAGCGACCTCTCGGCGTGGTATGTCTTCGGCGAACTCGGGTTAGACGGACGCGTCAAAGAGAACGCGCTCCTCTACCCGCTTGTACTCTCTCTTGCCAACGGCACCCACATGCAAAAAGTACTTGTCCCCAATGAGAGTCTCACCAAAGTACGCAACATTCCCAATATCGAGTTTATCGGTGTAGCGCACGTTAATGATGCGATCGCTTTTTTAAGAGGCGACGATACCAACGTCACCCGTCAGAACGCTGCCGAGATCGAATACCCAAGCTACCGGGCCAACAAAGAGACCTACTATTTTCAGAAACACTACCCCATCGACTTTCTTGACATCAAGGGACAGGAGAATGCCAAACGGGCGGCTTTGGTCAGTGCAAGCGGTCTACATAACCTGCTGCTGGAGGGAAGCCCGGGCTGTGGCAAGTCGATGATTGCTAAACGGCTGCACTACATCCTGCCTCCCGTCACTTCCGATGAGCTGCTTGATATTGCAAAACTCGACTCGCTCGACGGTGTCAAGCCGCACTTCAGTCCGCTGCGCCCTTTTCGCTCACCGCACCACACCTCCACACCTGCTTCCGTCTTTGGCGGCGGCAGCCACAAAGCGCAGATAGGAGAGATCGGGCTTGCGCATAACGGTATTCTCTTTTTCGACGAGCTTCCCCACTTCCAAAAACCTGTACTAGAAGCCCTCAGGGAACCGCTGGAAGACAGAAAGATCCGCATCTCCAGGGTCAATACCAAGGTCGAGTACCCCACCTCATTTCTTTTTGTCGCAGCGATGAACCCCTGCCCATGTGGAAATCTCTTAAGCACGACACAAAATTGCCGCTGTACCGAACGCGACATTCAGCGTTACAAGAACCGCCTGTCCGACCCCTTTCTGGACCGGATAGACCTCTACGTTCAGATGCAGAACATCAACCCGGAAGATAGCCCCTCACACAGTTCAGAAGCGCTGCACAGACAGGTACTGTATGCCCACAAGCGACAGATGGAGAGGGGCCAAAGCGCGCTGAACGGGCAGTTGGAGGACAGCGAAATCGACAGGTTCTGTCTGCTTGAGAGTGAGGCACAAACAATTTTGGAGCAAGCCATCGTCCGCTACCAACTCTCCTTTCGAAGCATCAAAAAGATCCAGAAAGTTGCCCGGACCATTGCCGACCTGGAGAGTGCCGACAAGATCTCAAAAAGCCACCTTCTTGAAGCGCTCAGCTACAGACGCCGTAACCCATAGTCAAAACACATAATATTGGTTGATCACAAAAATAAGAATATGATATAAAAGTGCCACCGCATTAACTTAAAAGGGCTATACTTTTATTTACCATCTTTTTAAAGGATATTAAATGGCAAAGATTATCTTAATGATCAGCATCATCTCCTCGTTTCTTCTCGCATCAGACACCTCTATATTTGACCATAAAACAGAAAAACCGAAAGAGGTCGATAATACGAAGATGTGCAACCTGTTTACTAAGAAAATCGCCGATTACAAAGCGACGATGCGCGACGATGCATATGCTCAAGCAACGCTACAGTCCTACAAAGACCGCGCCGCCGTATATTGTAAAAAATAGAACAATATTATCACTATTCACACATTATTGAGATGCGTGATGTAAAGACAATATTGATTACTTGCCCCTTCTTCCTAAATGCGTAGGCGAGGCACGCTCATAAGCTTCATGTAAAAATATTCCAACCTAAGCTGTATTTAGATCTCTTTTTCTTGTTTATTTTGATAAGATATTTTTAAACATGATTACAGACAGGGAACAATATGAATATAACTAACATTGAAACCATTCCGGGAAAGACGATCGTTGCACACCACGGCGTTGTCTCAGGCTCAACCGTCCGCGCCAAACATGTCGGTAGAGATATTATGGCCGGTTTTAAAAACGTTTTTGGCGGTGAGCTTAAAGGGTATACTGAGCTCTTAAGCGAGTCAAGAGAAGAAGCTATGGCGAGAATGACCAAACAGGCCAGATCTTTAGGCGCAAATGCGATTGTTAATGTCCGTTTCTCCACCTCTTCTGTTGCTGCCGGTGCTGCAGAGCTTTACGTCTATGGAACAGCTGTAAGCGTCGAGTAATGGTAGATTTAATTGTATTTTTGACCCTGATCGCATTGGGGTATTTTGTAGGTTCCTACCTTGAAAAACAGCATTACCGTTCTATTCGTCAACGAGAGGTGCAATATGCTTCACTGCCTACAATCATGCTCAAAAAACCTTTACGTCCTGAGAGTGTTACAGAGAGCCGTTTAGTCAATGGCAGTGTTGTCATCTCAATAGATTACTTTAAACGATTGGTAGCTGCATTGAGAAACATTTTTGGCGGTAATGTCACCACCTATGAAACCCTTCTTGATCGTGCACGACGCGAAGCTGTTTTACGCATGAAAGAGGATGCTAAAGGGGCTGATGAGATTATCAATGTCCGTTTGGAAACATCATCGATCTCTAAAAACGATCTAAAAGGCAGTATCGGAAGTGTTGAAGTTCTGGCCTACGGTACAGCGCTAAAATATTGAAATATAACACTTCTCTTCCGGATGATTCGGTCAACATCTCAAAGCGATCTCCGCTTTTTGATCTGCTTTGGATGTTTACGGGGCTTTTTGTCGGTATCGTTGTGCTCTATTTCACGTTTGGTGTCATCGTCGAATACGGTATTAAAAACATCTCCACAGAACGAGAAATAAAACTGTTCTCTTTTTTACAGACGGAACAGAATCCCGAGGGGAGTTCATCGGAGGAGTTGCTGCGATTGAAAGACCTTCTTGGACGATCGCAAACATGCTACAATAGCCCCTATCACTTTGTCGTCAATATCGTCGACGATAAAGCCATTAATGCTTTTGCCCTGCCGGGCGGAACGATCGTCTTCAATCGCGGACTTATGGACAGTGTCCATTCTGAAAATGAACTTTTTTTTGTCTTGGGCCATGAGATTGGTCACTATAAGAACAGAGATCATCTCGAAGGTATCGGACGCACCTTTTCTGCCATGGTCATAGGTAACATGTTGGGATTTTCAGACATCACCGAACTCCTTAACAGTGCTATGTCGCTCAGTGAAAGCCATTTTTCACAAACACAGGAAAGTGAAGCAGATATATACTCCCTTGAACTGATGCACTGTTATTACGGGCATGTCGGCGGTGCGACAGACTTCTTTGAGCATCTTCCAAAAGAGAAGTCGTTTTCACTGTATCGTTCCCATCCAGAGATAAAAAAACGTGTTCGGAATATTAAACGGTATATCAGAGAGAAAGGCTATAAGGTTCAAAAAGAATTAACGCCTTTATAGTAAAAAAACTTACTAGTGGACTGAGGTACTCACGCCGCGAATCATATCCAGCCACTCGCCCATCTTCTTCTCATAGCCGATCGCCTTGAAATCGACAAAGTGTAACGGTTTGGCAAGGTACTGCTGCTCGACCCAGCCGCCGAAGTCGTGCGGATAGAGGTAGCCGCTGTTGTGCTGCTGGATAGTTTTGGGGATATCCAGCAGTTCCCCCGAGCGAACGGCCTGCTGTGCAGCATTGATCGCCATATAGGCGCTGTTCGACTTCGGTGAAGCGCAAAGGTAGATGACGGCCTGCGCCAAAATAATACGCGACTCCGGATAACCGATCATCTTGGCCGACGTCATTGCCGATGTACAGAGTGTCAAGGCCTGCGGGTTGGCATTGCCGACATCTTCACTTGCCAGGATGACCAAGCGTCTGGCGATGAATTCCGGCGGTTCCCCGCCTTCGATGAGACGTGCCAGGTAGTAGATCGCCGCATCCGGGTCGGAGCCGCGGATCGACTTGATCATCGCGGATGCAAGGTCATAGTGGACACCGGCTTCGGAACTGCCGCCGCTCTGCGCATTTGGGCGCAGCGAATAGAGCATCTCGAGTGTTATGTTCGTCTCCAAGACAGAAGCAAACTCCAGCAGTTTTAACATCCCTCTCGCGTCGCCGCCGCATGAACGCAAGAGGTACTCTCGCGCATCCTCTTCAACGCTAAGGTTTTCGGATGCCAGCGCCCTCTCCAGCAAGCTGTTGAGTGCTTCCAGGGAGATCGGCTTTAATTCAAAAAGAAGCGAACGAGAACGCATCGCCGCCGTTAATGAGAAAAAAGGGTTTTCCGTTGAGGCACCGATAACTAACACACTGTTAGTCTCCATAACCGGCAATAACACCTCTTGCTGATTTTTAGCCAGGCGGTGCACCTCATCAATAAATATCAGTGGCTTTTGGAGGGCATTTTTATACTGGTCAAAGATCTTACGCAGCTGCTCTATCTTGAGCGAGGTCGCATTGAACTCGTAAAAAGGAAGGTCCATCACTTTCGCGATGACACGGGCAATAGTGGTCTTGCCGCAGCCGGGAGGTCCATAAAAAAAGCTGTGCCCCAACTTTCCCTCTTCGCAGAGTCTGCGCAAGGGTGCATTGGCACTGCAGAGTTCCTCCTGGCCTAAGACACTGTCAAAGTCAGCAGGGCGTAAGAGGTGGGTGAAATCAGCCATCAGTCCTTTCTCTTACCTGCTCTTTTTTTGGATATAGTTTTTTCTTCTGTCTTTACTTCTTTCGCTTTTGTTTGTATTTTCTGCAGTTTCTCTGCATCCCGTCCCGCATCCAGGAACTCACGCAGATGTACATACTCGCTGCGTTCAAGAAAGCGTGTTTTGCCGGTCGGCAGGTTGTTCAGCTCAATCCCGCCGAAACTGAGGCGTTTCAGGTCAACCACCTCGGCATCAAAATGCGCAAAGAAGCGACGCACTTCACGGTTCTGCCCTTCGCCGATCGCGATCTTCAAAACAGAATAATCGCCCTTGTTTTTAATGATCTGATAGGCGAAAAATGGTGCGAAGTGCATCGAAGTGACATCGCTGAGCTCATGTCCGCCGGCCGAGGCGTCCTCGAGATCAAGTCCTTTTTTCATCCCCATCTCCATGGCTTCCGTAACAGGCCCCTTTATCTTTACCTTGTAAACACGTTCAAGGTTGGAGGTCATCAGTACATTGGCAACCCGCGAAGCGTCTGTTAACAGAAGAAGCCCTTCCGTCGCAAAGTCAAGGCGCCCTATCGGAATAAAGTGTTTATACTTATTGTCCAGCGTGTCGTAGATAATCTTCCGTCCACGCGGGTCACTTTTGGTCACCAGCTCGCCCTTTGGCTTGTTGTAGACGATCACCGTGAACTGATCGCTCGGCACGATCTTTTTACCGCTGACCACCACTTTGACATGGCGTTCATCAACCTGTGTTGCAGGGTTTTCCTGCAGTTCACCGTCGACGTAGACATAACCCGACTGGATCACCTTGTCTGCCTCACGGCGTGAATACGTAGAGTAGTGGGCTATATATTTGTTAAGTCGCATCATGCGATTCCCTTTTCGACCAGGTCGTGCAGGTGGAGGGCGCCGAGAATTCTCTTCTCATCATCGACCACCACCAGGAGCTGTATCTTATATTTTTCTATGAGTACCAACGCGTCGCTTGCAAGCATGCTCGCATCATCAATGGTCTTTGGGTTCAGCGTTGCCAATGCCGAGGCCGGCATCTCCAAAGAGAAGTCCGGACTCATCAGGGCGCGACGGATGTCGCCGTCACTGATCAGGCCTTTGAACTTATTGTCAACATCAACAAGCAGCACCGTACCGAGACGCCCTTCGCTGATGCTTACGATGGCCTCCTTTAACGGCGTATCCATCGAAATGATCGGCAAGGTCTCTTTGCGCATGACGTCCTCTACTTTGACATAGAGCTGACGACCGAGCGAACCACCCGGATGAAAAGAGGCAAAGTCCTCTTTTTTGAAATCCCGTGCTTTCATCAGGCAGATCGCCAAAGCATCGCCAAGCGCCAGCGTAAGAGTCGTTGACGATGTCGGCGCGATGTCCAGAGGACAGGCCTCTTTCTGCACTTCGATCTTCATCACCAGGTCACTGAAACTGCCCAGCGTCGAAGCGCTGTTTTTTGTCATGCCGATGAGAGGAATGTCAAAACGTTTGACATGCGGCAGGATAGAACTCAGCTCTTCACTCTCGCCGCTGTAACTTATCGCAAGAACAACATCCTCTTTTGAGATCATGCCCAGGTCGCCGTGCATCGCTTCGGTCGGATGCAGAAAAAAACTTGGTGTCCCTGTCGAGGCGAATGTCGCTGCCATCTTTGCACCGATAAGCCCGGACTTCCCGACACCGGTGACGATCAGTTTCCCGCTGCAGGCCAAAATCGTCTCGATAATCTTGTCTAGATCTTCAGAGATACTTTCTGCTGCAAACGTAAGTGCATCGGCTTCGATCCGCAGAGTCTCCCGGACAATTGACGTATAATCGTTTTTACGACTCGGCATTCACTATCTCCCCGCATTGAACCGTTGGTTCTATTCATAAAGCGTATTATAGCCCAATTCGCTCACATTAGTTATAATTAGGCAAAGGAACCTTTATGCAAAATCTTTTCACTGAAATCAACTCTCTCGATCAGCGGTGTTACGATGACTTCGCGCTTAACGAAGATATCTTGATGGAACACGCTGCAGACGGGATGGCCGACTTTATTCACAATCAGTATGATGGACTTGAAAGCATCTGTATTGTCTGTGGTGCCGGTAATAACGGAGCAGACGGTATTGCCCTTGCCCGCCTTTTGCACCGTGATTTTGATGTCTCTCTCTACCTCTCTTTCGGGGTCAGATCGACTATGTCCAAACTCCAGCTTCAGCGTGCTGAAGCTGTGGGCGTCAAGATCGTCGATGAGCTCCAGGAATGTGACATACTGGTCGATGCCCTTTTTGGCAGCGGTTTCAGCCGCAGGTTCGATGAAGAGACCAGAGAGCTGTTGGAAGCGATGAACAACCTCAATGCAGACAAGATCGCTTGCGATATGCCCTCGGGTCTTCGCCTTGACGGGACAATGGAAGAGGAGAGTTTTGTTGCGGATGCCACACTGACCATGGGCGCGCTCAAGCGCGGCATGTTCAGCGACGCTGCCAAAGAAGTCGTCGGCACGGTCTATGTGATCGATCTGGGTGTCAGCCGAAAGGTTTATGAGAAAGGATCCAACTGGAAGCTACTGGACATGGAAGACCTCAGCCTGCCGCACCGTTTTGAACATGACAGCCACAAAGGCAGCTACGGTCATCTCTGCGTTATCTGCGGTGAAAAGCCTGGGGCCGCGGTGATGAGCGGTTCAGCGGCACTACGTTTTGGCGCAGGCCTCGTCACCCTCATCAGCAACGAACAGGCACAGATCCCTTTTGAGCTGATGCAGTCGCACCTGCTGCCAAAAACTACCACCGCTATAGCATTGGGAATGGGCCTTGGAACGGAGTTTTCCAACGAAGAGCTGCTTTCCCTGCTAGACAATGAACTCCCGCTGCTTCTGGATGCCGACATCTTTGCCCATCCGCTGTTTAGCAAACTGCTTCAACGCAAACACCTTGTCATCACACCGCACCCGAAAGAGTTCACGACTGTGCTCAACGCATGCGGTCTTGCCGACATCGATGTCCATGAGCTGCAACACAACCGTTTCCACTACGTCGAGCTCTTCTGCAGGGCATACCCGAATGTTACACTGCTGCTTAAAGGGGCTAACGTCATCATCGCACAGTGTGAGAGCTTTTACATCAACCCTCACGGTACCAACTCGCTGGCCAAAGGGGGAAGCGGTGATGTCCTGGCCGGACTTATCGGCGCGTTGATGGCACAGGGAAGCAGTACGATCAGTGCCGCCGTGCAAGCCTCATTGGCGCACACGACCGCAGCTATGCAGGTCGACAAAAACAGCTATGCGCTGACACCCAATGATCTTATCGAAGCCGTAACGACGTTATGACAACGTTTTACAACACCCTACAGGAAAGCACGGAATGATTCATCGTAAAAAGATCGTGATCCTTTTCAGCGGAGAAGGCTCCAACCTGCTCAACATCATCGAAACACTGCACCCTGCAGAGCTCCATGTCGCTGCTGCGATCACAAACCGTCCTCATGCCGGGGGTATCGCCAAGGCTAAAGCCCACGGTATTCCGGTAGAGATCATCGACCATACACACTTTGAGAACCGGGAGCGTTTTGATGAAGCGCTACTGAAAATCATTAACGCGTATGCTCCCGATCTTGTTGTGATGGCCGGTTTCATGCGTATTCTGACGCCCGTTGTCACCGACAGCATCAGGGCGATCAATGTGCACCCCTCTCTGCTGCCACTTTTCAAAGGGGGCAACGCCATCGAGGAGAGTTTTTCAAGCGATGAAAGAGAGGGCGGTATCTCTGTCCATTGGGTGAGTTCTGAGCTTGACGGCGGCGAGGTCATCAGCCAAGAGGCCTTTGACAAAGAGACGGATGAGACCCTCGAGAGCTTTACACGAAAGATCCGTGAACTCGAGCACAGACTGCTCCCGCAGACCATTGTTCAAATCCTTAAAGAGGATTAGGCCTCAAGGGAAGTAAGACAGTTTACAGAGTGACTATGTTATAAACGCGACAATAAATGGATGTAGATGCAACATCCACCCCATATCTTGGAGAAAACATGGATAACATTTTAAAAATCGGAAAATATGAACTCGGCAGCCGCCTTATCGTCGGTAGCGGAAAATACGCTGACTTTGAAACAACCAAGGCCGCAACACTGGCATCGGGTTCGGAGCTGATCACCGTTGCCGTCCGCCGTCTGAACATCACCGACCCCGACAAAGAGAACCTGCGCGACACATTTGCAGGTACAAATGTAAAATTTCTGCCGAATTCGGCAGGTTGTACAACGGCTGAAGAAGCGATCACAACTTTCCGTCTGACACGTGAAGCGACAGGGATCGATCTGATCAAGCTGGAAGTGATCGGCGATACGCAAAAGACGCTTTATCCTGACGTGCTGGAGACGATCAAAGCATGTGAAGTACTTGCAAAAGAGGGTTTTACGATCATGGCATACACGTCGGATGATCCGATCATGGCCAAACGCCTTGAAGATGCAGGTGCACACGCTGTCATGCCATTAGCTGCACCAATCGGTTCTGGTCTTGGTATTCAAAACCCGTACAATATTGTCTTTATCCGTGATGCCATCAACGTCCCGGTCATCGTCGATGCAGGTATAGGCTGTGCTTCGGATGCCGCGTATGCGATGGAACTAGGCGCCGAAGGTGTATTGACCAACACGGCGATCGCCCAGGCACAAGATCCAATGATCATGGCCGAAGCGATGAAGCACGCAGTACAGGCCGGACGCATGAGCTACCTTGCTGGCCGTATCCCGAAACGTCCATATGCAACGGCATCATCACCGGTTGACGGGATGATCCAGTTTTAAAAACCCTGTCTGTCTGCACAGTAAAACAGTGACACAGACGGGCGATACTTTATGTTCTCCTCTTTTCTTTCACTTTCAAACCACTTTTATTGTTAAAGCTTATTCCCTGTAAAACTGCTCTATTATTGTAATAAAGGATTTTAATGCGTGTTCTCTCTCTGCTGTTGTTTTTTGTATTTTCGCTATATGCATCGCCAAAAGCCGCTGAAGAGCTTGACTATCATAGCGACTACAGCAAAGCGTTAGGTATCGCAAAAGAAGAGAAGAAGCCGTTGATGCTGGTAGTTGTCACCTCATACTGTCCGTGGTGCCGCAAGTTTGAACGAAAAACACTTGCATCTAAAACCATCACACCGATAATCAAGTCGACCTATGTCCCCGTCATCGTCGACCGAAACAAAGATGCCGCACACTTTCCCAAACACTTCCAGACCGCGCGTATCCCGACCGTCTTTTTCATCGACCCGGCAGATGAGAAGGAGTATTGGGAGAGCATCGGTTATCTCAACAAAACAGAGTTCACCGAGGCCTTACACGATGCCAAAGCGCTCTTCAAAAAGAGACATAAGTAGGGAGTTATTACGCTTAGAACGTCAATATACCCATCAGGTTCAACATGACGACAAACAAGGCGACCGGTGCAATATAGCGCAGGCTGAAATACCACAGTTCAAACAGCTTGCCAAGATGCGGTCGCAACACCGATGCAACGCGCTCTTTTTCAATAATATAACCGACAAAGATCGCCATGATTAGGCCCCCTGTCGGCAGTAAGATGGATGCCGTGACAAAGTCCATCCAGTCAAACAGATTGCGCGATCCGAAGGTCAGTGCGTCGCCGTACGCCGTCGAGTTGGACAGTAGTGCAAGAATCCCGACAAGATAGAAGAAGAGGCCCATTGCTACGGCTGCCGAGAAGCGCGTCATCTTGAAGCGGTCGATCAGATACTGGACCATCGGCTCCACCAGAGAGACGGCCGAAGTCAGTCCGGCAAAGGCAAGGGCGAAAAAGAAGAGCACTGCAAAAAAGTTGCCCAGAACACCCATCTCATAAAAGACTGCCGGCAATGAGATAAAGACCAGTCCCGGGCCGGCCGAAGGCTCGGCACCGTATTCGTACAAAAACGTGAACAGCATCAATCCGGCCAGCAGAGCGAGTCCTGTGTCGAGAGCAACGATGATAAGCGAACTTTTGACAAGATTGCTCTCTTTCGGCAACGAAGCAGAATAGGTAAGAATGGAACCCATCCCTAACGAGAGCGTAAAAAAGGCATGCCCGACAGCGGTCACAAACGAGTCGGAAGTGAGTTTATGCCACTCAGGATAGAACATAAATACCCATGCTTTTGAGAAAGCTTCCAGGTTGAGAGCATAAAGGAACATCCCTCCGACAATGACAAAGAGCAGCGGCATCAGGATCAGGTTGAGGCGCTCGATACCGCCTTTAATCCCGCGGACCAGGACTGCCGTAACGATCACAAAGGCAACCGTGTGATAAAATAGCTGGGTCATGACCCCTTCATGAAGCATCTCGGAAAATACCGACTCTGCTGCCGAAACGGAATCTGGCAGCTTTGTTGCTGCGACAGTGATATAGTGGAATATCCAGCCAATCACAACCGAGTAAAACGTCATGATCAACAGGCCGGAGACGCCCATGAAACCGCCGTATTTCCATCTCGCTTTATGACGGGGGGCAAGTTCCTCAAAACTGGTAACGCTGTCCCGACGCCCAAGATAGCCGATCAGCATCTCTGCGATCATCACCGAGAAGCCGATCATCAAAACGGTGATCAAATAGACAAAGACGAAAGCGCCGCCGCCATTTTCACCCGTTATATAAGGAAACTTCCAAATATTACCCAGGCCGACGGCACTTCCAGCAGCTGCTAAAATAAAACCGATCCGGCTAAAACGTGCTATTTTCATTAAAATTCCTATTACGTGATGTAATTATTATAAAGAAATTTCACTTTAACACTCCTCGATGCAAAAAACTATTGACAAGAATAAGAAAATATCCTATAATTCCGCCTCACTAATCTGATATTATCATTTTAGCTGAACAGGTCGGGGCGTAGCTCAGTATGGTTAGAGTACCTGGTTTGGGACCAGGGGGTCGAAGGTTCGAGTCCTTTCGCCCCGACCACTTTATTTCTTATTTTTTTCAAACATATGGTGAGATTAGCTCAGTTGGTTAGAGCACTGGTTTGTGGTGCCGGGGGTCGCGGGTTCGAATCCCGTATCTCACCCCATTGATAGAAAACAAAAATTTGAAATAATACATTTTTTACAGTGTGCGCCCGTGGCTCAACTGGATAGAGTAGCGGTTTTCGGCACCGCCGGTTACAGGTTCGAATCCTGTCGGGCGTACCATTAAAAAAGACGCGCTCTTAGCTCAGCTGGATAGAGCAACGCCCTTCTAAGGCGTAGGCCAAAGGTTCGAATCCTTTAGGGCGTACCACTTTTTAACGTTAAATGAACAAAGTCCATTTAACTGCGCTAGACGCTAAGTCACTAAAGCTTTTGCAAACGTATTTGCAAAGAGTTATTGATTTATTTTTAATATTGTTAACAACTCACATGCGGACGTGGTGGAATTGGTAGACACGCCAGACTTAGGATCTGGTGCCTTACGGTGTGGAGGTTCAAGTCCTCTCGTCCGCACCATTATTTGATTGTTAACTTTATTTTTGATTTATTATTGCTAAAAGCACATGCGGACGTGGTGGAATTGGTAGACACGCCAGACTTAGGATCTGGTGCCTTACGGTGTGGAGGTTCAAGTCCTCTCGTCCGCACCATTTAAGTGTCGCGGAATAGAGCAGCTCGGTAGCTCGTCGGGCTCATAACCCGAAGGTCACAGGTTCAAATCCTGTTTCCGCAACCAAATTACAAAAA
>JBFFUI010000002.1:0-140265 GCA_041571435.1 Sulfurimonadaceae bacterium
AATCCTGGCCGGCGGCAGCGGCACACGTCTTTATCCGATAACCAAAGGGATCTCGAAACAGTTAGCACCCATCTACGACAAACCGATGATCTACTATCCGCTCTCAGTACTGATGCTTTCGGGCATCACCGAAGTACTGATCATCTCAACACCGCAGGACCTTCCCCGTTTTGAAGAGCTCCTGGGTGACGGTTCGGATATCGGGATGCAGTTTAGCTATGAAGTCCAGCCCTCTCCTGATGGACTGGCACAGGCCTTTATCATCGGTGAGGAGTTTATCGGAGACGATGATGTCTGTCTCGTTCTGGGTGACAACATCTTCTACGGGCACGGTCTGACGCAGATGCTGGCCAATGCCGTGACCAATGCGACAGAAGCACAAAAAGCGACGGTGTTCGGCTACTATGTCAATGACCCCGAACGTTATGGTGTTGCCGCATTTGATAGTGAAGGCAATGTCACCAGTATCGAAGAGAAACCGGAAGTTCCGAAGAGTAATTATGCTGTCACCGGTCTCTACTATTACCCCAACAATGTTGTCGAGATCGCTAAAAACGTCAAGCCGTCAGAGCGTGGCGAGCTTGAGATCACCACCGTCAATCAGGCCTATCTTGAAGACAGTGCTTTGAAGATGGAGCTTATGGGCCGCGGGTATGCCTGGCTTGATACGGGGACACATGAGTCATTTTTGGAAGCCTCCAACTTCATCCAGACCATCGAGAACCGTCAGGGGCTCAAAGTCGCCTGTATCGAGGAGATCGCTTACGAGATGGGCTACATCACAAAAGAGCAGCTGATCAAGCTGGCACAGCCGCTCAAAAAGAACCAGTACGGCCAGTACCTGATCCGCCGTGCAAATGAAGGGACGATGCTTCGATGACATTCACACGCACAAAGATACCTGATGTTGTTATCATCGACCCGCAACTTCACGGCGATGAACGCGGTTACTTTGTAGAGACCTTCCGCCAGGACAAGCTCGAAGCCTTTTTGGGGTTCAAGGTCGACTTCTGCCAGGACAACGAGTCCAAGTCCAGCAAAGGTGTACTGCGCGGTCTACACTACCAGCTTCATCCGGCCGCACAGACAAAACTTGTCCGTGTCATCCAGGGCAAAGTGCTTGATGTCGCCGTAGACATCCGCGAAGGAAGCCCGACATTCGGCCAGCATGTCGCCGTACTGCTCAGCGGTGAGAACAAGCGCCAACTTTTCGTACCGAGGGGGTTTGCACACGGTTTTGTCGTCATGGAAGACGACACGATTTTCACCTATAAAGTCGATAACTACTACTCACCCGAAAACGACAGAGGCCTAGCGTTTGACGACCCGGCACTGAAGATCGACTGGCTCCTTGAGAAAAATGAGCTTAAGCTCTCAGAGAAAGACACCAAGCAGCCCTCTTTGGACAAAGCGACTCTGTTTGACAGCAAGGTCGACCTCTATGCCTAGATCTATCTTAGTCACCGGAGCCAACGGACAGCTGGGTTCTGAACTGCACCTTCTTGCACAAGGCCAAAGCAGCGACGATTTCACCTTTATAGACAGGCAGACACTGGACCTCTCTTCGCAAACTGCCATAGAGGACTATTTTGACGGCAAGCAGTTTGATATTATTATCAACTGTGCCGCCTACACGGCTGTCGACAAGGCTGAGTCTGACGAGGAGCTGGCGTTTGCGATCAACCATAAAGCCGTTGAGACGCTTGCCCACATCGCCAAAGCCAAAAACATAGCGCTCATACACATCTCAACCGATTATGTCTTTGACGGCAGTAATTTCAAACCCTATATCGAGAACGATCCCACCAACCCGCAGAGCAGTTACGGCGCAAGCAAACTTGCCGGCGAAGAGACCCTTCTCTCGATCAACCCTGCCAACACGATCATCATCAGGACATCCTGGGTCTATTCGACCTTTGGCAATAATTTTGTCAAGACGATGCTGAGACTGGGCAGAGAACGTGACGAACTCGGTGTCATCTTTGACCAAGTCGGAACACCGACCTATGCAGGCGATCTTGCCAAAAGCATCCTGGAGATCATCCCTCAGCTCGACAATAAGAATGTCGAGATCTATCACTACAGCAATGAAGGGGTCTGTTCATGGTATGACTTTGCCAAAGCAATCTTTGAACGCGGTGGTATAGAGTGCAATGTCAAACCCATTGAGACCAAAGAGTACCCGACGCCGGCAACACGGCCGCACTACTCTCTGCTGAACAAATCAAAAATAAAAAACAGCTACACGATCACGATCCCCTACTGGCTGGATTCACTGACCGAAGCTTTAAACATGATGGAGAAGAAGTAATGAAATCTATTTTAGTCACCGGTTGCGCCGGTTTCATCGGTTCAAATTTTGTGCCCTATTTCCTGGAAAAGTACCCGGAGTACTTCATCGTCAACCTTGACCTGCTGACCTATGCAGGGGACCTTGACAACCTCAAAGAGGTTGAAGGAAACCCTAACTACAAGTTTATCAAGGGCGACATCTGCAACCGGGAACTGGTCGAGTTCATCTTTAACGAATATGACATTCGAGGTGTTATCCACTTCGCGGCAGAAAGCCATGTCGACAACTCTATCAAAAACCCGGGTATCTTCATCGAGACCAATGTCAACGGCACCTTTACGCTGCTTGATGTCGCACAGAAACAGTGGATGGAAAAACCGTTTGTCTACAAAGAGGATTACAGAGGGTGCCGCTTCCACCACATCTCCACCGATGAAGTCTACGGTACGCTGAACGAGACAGACCTTTTTACCGAAGAGACGCCGTACGCACCGAACTCACCCTATTCAGCTTCCAAGGCAAGCAGCGACATGATCGTGCGCTCTTACCAGGAGACCTACGGCATGAACACCGTCATCACCAACTGCTCCAACAACTACGGCCCGAAGCAGCATGACGAAAAACTGATCCCGACGATTATCAGAAAAGCACTGGCAGGACAACCTATCCCGATCTACGGTGACGGCAAGAACATCCGTGACTGGCTCTACGTCCTCGATCACTGTAAGGGGATCGACCTTGTCTACCATACGGGCAAAGAGGCGAACGTCTACAACATCGGCGGCCGAAACGAACGTACCAACCTCCAGATCGTCGATAGTATCTGCAGTATCCTCGATGAAAAGGTACCGAAAGATGGCTCCTACAAAGAGCTGATCACCTTCGTAGAGGACCGTGCCGGCCACGACAGACGCTACGCCATCGACGCGACGAAGCTGGAGAACGATCTTGGCTGGAAAGCGGATGAGAATTTCGATACGGGAATCATCAAGACCATTGAGTGGTATTTGGAGAAATATCAATGAACCAGATCCTCAGTCTAATAGGCCGAAGTAAAGAGCTATTTGCCCAAGATATCTCTCGCAACAACGATGCATTAAAAGACATTGTCTCGTCATCATCTTTTCTGGTGATCGGCGGCGCCGGTTCAATCGGTCAGGCAGTGACAAAAGAGATCTTTAAACGTAACCCGAAAAAACTGCACGTGGTTGATATCAGTGAGAACAATATGGTCGAACTTGTCAGGGATATTCGAAGTTCATTCGGTTATATCGATGGTGATTTTCAAACATTCGCACTGGACATCGGATCAGTCGAATACGATGCTTTTATTGAAAATGACGGTAAATATGATTATGTCCTAAATCTCTCGGCACTGAAGCATGTGCGTAGCGAAAAAGACCCTTTTACTCTGATGCGCATGATCGATGTCAATATCTTTAATACGGACAAGACACTGCAGCAAGCCATCGACAACGGTACGAAAAAATATTTTTGCGTCTCTACCGATAAGGCTGCTAATCCTGTCAACATGATGGGGGCATCTAAGCGAATCATGGAGATGTTTGTGATGCGAAAATCGCAGCAGATCAAGGTTTCCATGGCCAGATTTGCCAATGTCGCTTTTTCTGACGGTTCATTGCTGCATGGTTTTAATCAACGGATAGAAAAGCGCCAGCCCATTGTCGCACCAAACGACATCAAGCGCTACTTTGTCACACCACAGGAGAGCGGTGAGCTCTGTTTGATGAGCTGTATCTTCGGTGAGAACAGAGACATTTTTTTTCCAAAGCTCAGTGAAGAGCTGCACCTCATCTCTTTTGCAGATATCGCCGTTAAATACCTTAAAGAGAAAGGTCTTGAACCTTACCTTTGTAAAGATGAAGACGAAGCGAGAGAGCTTGCTAGCACCCTGCCTGAACAGGGCAAGTGGCCATGTCTTTTTACATCGAGTGACACGACAGGTGAAAAAGACTTTGAAGAGTTTTTTACCGATAAAGAGACCCTTGATATGGACAGGTTTGAAAACCTCGGGGTCATCAAAAATGAAGCCCTGTTTGACGAAGAACGTTTAAATAAATTCGAAACAACAATCGGCGCATTAAAAGAAAGTAGAAAATGGTCAAAAGAGCAGATCGTTGAACTCTTTTTCAAGATGATCCCGGACTTTGGCCATAAAGAGACCGGTAAATACTTAGATGGTAAAATGTAAATATGTTTGAAAGTACCGTACAGTTTATTCAAAACGCCTACAACACGAAAGAGTTCTTGCCTCTTCATGAACCTGTTTTTTTCGGTAACGAAAAAAAGTACCTTAATGAGTGCATAGATTCGACGTTTGTCTCTTCGGTTGGAAAGTTTGTAGACCAGTTTGAAAAGATGGTAGCGGAGTATTGTGGGGCCAAATATGCCGTTGCAACGGTCAACGGCACTGCGGCACTCCATATCGCGCTAAAACTTGTAGGTACCGAGGACAATTGTGAAGTCATAACCCAGCCGCTGACATTCATAGCAACCTGCAATGCCATCAGTTACTGTAACGCGAAGCCCATATTTGTCGATGTTGACAGAGACACCATGGGGCTAAGTCCTGAAAGCCTGAAAGCTTTTTTGGCTGAAGAGACGCTCCAAAAAGACGGTGCCTGCTACAATAAGTCGACCGGGAAAAAAATAACAGCGGTCGTTCCGATGCACACCTTTGGGCATCCTTGCCGTATCGACGAGATAGCCGCACTGTGCGACGAGTACAACATCGCACTTGTTGAAGATGCTGCAGAGAGTCTAGGTTCATATTTTAAAGGTCAACACACCGGTACCTTTGGAAAGATCGCGGCATTCAGTTTTAACGGCAACAAGACCATTACAACCGGGGGTGGGGGCATGATCGTCACCGATGATGAGACCTTGGCGAAACATGCCAAGCATCTCACAACCACGGCAAAAATTCCTCACCCTTATGAATATGTCCATGATGAGATCGGCTATAACTATCGTCTCCCAAACCTCAATGCCGCACTAGGTTGCGCCCAGATGGAAACACTTGATGCCATCTTAAAAAACAAAAGAGAATTGGCAGGTCAGTACATAGACTTCTTTGTAACACAAAATATTGACTTTGCAAATGAACTGCCGGACACAAAAGTAAACTACTGGCTCAATGCTGTTGTTTTAAAAGACAAGGAACAAAGAGATCTGTTTTTAAAAGAGACCAACGACCGTGGTGTGATGACCCGCCCGATCTGGGCCTTGATGAACCGATTGGAAATGTTCAAAGAGTGCCAGAGCGCTAACCTATCCAACGCCGAATGGCTGGAAGAGAGAGTGGTCAACATCCCGAGCGGGGTAAGACTGTAATGCTAAGTACTGAAGTACAATATAGAGAGGTACTAAATGCCGAATCGTAAAAAGCTGATTCTTCTCGGCGGCGGCGGTCACTGCAAGTCCTGCATCGATGTTATTGAACAAGAAGGCAAATATAAGATTGCCGGTATTTTAGATAATGCAGAGCATGTTGGTCAAAAAGTATTAGGCTATGACGTTGTCGGCACCGATGCTGATATTGGTAAGTTCACAGATGAGGGGTGTGCTTTTTTAATCACCGTAGGACAGATCAAAACATCTGCTATTCGTAAAAAACTTTTTTCCTTGCTAAGCAAGAACGATGCTCAAATGGCAACAGTAATCTCACCCCGTGCTTATGTCTCCAAGCATGCAGATATTGGTAAGGGTACGATTATTATGCATGATGCTTTGGTCAACACAGCTGCATCAATAGGTGAAAACTGTATAATCAATACAAAAGCATTGATAGAACATGATGCCATTATCGAAGACTTTTGTCACATCTCTACCTCTGCTGTGATCAACGGAGGCGCTACCGTTCAAGAAGGGACATTTTTTGGCAGCAATGCTGTAAGTAAAGAGGGTGTTGTCACAAGCAAAGATGATTTTATCAAAGCAGGAAGTATAGTAAAGTGAATAAACGAATTGCTTTTTTAACAACTGTTTTTCCTATGAACAATGCCTATCTATATGACTTCTTTAATTCACTTCAAAAACAGACTAACAAAAACTTTGATGTCGTTGTAGTAAATGATGGTTATGAATATTTAGAGCAATTCAAACGAGAGTTTGGGAGCTTGAATATTATCGAACTTCAACATACTGATACACCGGCAAAAAATAGAGAATATGGTATAAATTACGTAAAAGACAATAATTATGATATTTTAATATTTGGAGACAGTGACGACTATTTTGATACCAACAGAATTCAGCTCTCGTTAGATATCTTGAAAGATTATGACATCGTCGTTAATGATCTTACACTGTTTAATGATAAAAAAGGCATTTACCACCAAAAGTATATTTCGAAGAGGATTAAAGATTCTACAGAAATAACACTGGACTTTATTAAAGATAAAAATATCTTTGGATTATCAAATACAGCCGTAAACGTCTCTATATTAGACAATGTTCATTTTGATAAGGATCTGATTGCAGTAGATTGGTATTTATACACAACTTTGTTGTTAAGAAATAAAACAGCAATCTTTACCAATAAGACCATAACCTATTATAGACAGTATGCAAATAATACAATCGGTATCGGATCGAAAAGCATTCAATCTATCTTAAAAGGCATATCAATAAAAAATAAACATTACAGTTTATTGCGAAAAGAAAATACTATTTTTAAAGAGTTATATGAGAACATTGTTGAATTGAAGATGCAAGTTGAAGAACGAAACAGTGTTGAAGAATTCAGCATACAAAACATAGAGAATCCACTATGGTGGGAAGAAATAAAGTTAATAAAAGAAGGAAATTCTGCATGAAAGTACAACTAACAAGTCAAAAAGAACTATATAATTTCTGTAGCCCCTATATAATTGCTGAACTTGGTTCGAATCATAACGGTAATATGGAATTAGCGAAAAAAATGATCATAGAGGCAAAAGAAGCAGGTGCAAACTGTGTTAAATTCCAAAGTTGGACAAAAGATAGTATCTTTGCTAAAAAGAAATATGAGGACAATTACTTTATTGCGGATGATTATCGAGATAGGACAGACTATACGCTTGAAGAGATAGTTGATGCCTATTCAATTTCTGAAGACGAACTGCTAATGATGAAAAAATTTGCTGATGAAATTGGGATAGATTGTACATCTACACCTTTTAATAAAAAAGAAGCTGATTTTTTAGTAGAAAAAATGGATACACCTTTTATAAAAGTTGCTTCTATGGATTTGAATAACTATCCTTTTTTAGAATATCTTGCAAATAAAGGAAAACCCATAGTTATATCTACGGGACTTAGTGAACTTTATGAAATAGATAAAGCAGTAAAAACCATAGAAAACACAGGAAATCATCAGATAGTAATTTTACATTGTGTATCAACTTATCCACCCTTAGATAGTGACGTTCATCTAAATAATATAAAAACATTGATGGCAACATATCCAGAATATCCTATCGGTTTTTCTGATCATACGTTAGGAACTGCTATACCTTTAGCATCAGTGGCATTAGGTGCATGTCTTATAGAAAAGCACTTTACACTGGACAAAAATATGGAAGGTTGGGATCATAAAGTTTCTGCAACAAAAGATGAAATGAAAGAGATTGTAGAGAACTCACGAAGAATTTCAGAAGCTATGGGTTCTTTTAGAATTACAACAACTGAAACAGATGAAAAGAAAAAAGAGTTCAGAAGAAGTATAGTCATCACCAGAGAGATGAAAAAAGGTGAGGTCTTACAAGCTGAAGACCTAGATTACAAACGACCTGGTGGTGGTTTTGATCCTGGGATGACAGAGTTTATAGTGGGAAGAACAGTGAATAAAGATTTGAAATTTGATCATATTTTGACCAAAGAAGATATTGTTTAACTATGATTGCAATTATCCCAGCAAGATGTGGTTCTAAAGGATTACCAGGTAAAAATATTAAAAATTTAAATGGCAAACCAATGATAGCTTATACCATAGAAGAGGCTTTGAAGTCTAAATATATCTCAGAGGTAATTATATCGACTGATTGTAAAGAGATAGAAGAAGTGGCTATAAGATATGGAGCTAAAAGTCCATTTTTACGACCTGAACATTTAGCCAATGATAGTGCTAAAGCAATTGATAATTATATTTATACTATTGATAGGCTAAATAGTGAGTTTGGTTATGATATAAAAAACTTTATTGTTCTTCAACCAACCTCACCTTTGCGCAAAGCAGCAGATATTAATGGGGCAATAGAGCTTTTTAACGAAAAAAAAGCAGATAGTGTTATAAGTTATACTGAAGAGCATCATCCGATAGAATGGCACAAATATATCACCGAAGATGGAAAGTTTGAAAATATATTTGAAGAAAAACTTTTAAATCGTCAAGAGATCAAAAAGAGTTACTATCCAAATGGAGCCGTTTTTGTTTTTCAGTATGATTTGATACAACAAGGCAAATATTATAGTGATGAATCTTATGCTTACATTATGCCAAGGTTTCGCTCTGTAGATGTAGATACTCTAGATGATTTTAAGTATATAGAGTTTTTGATGAGAGGTCACGATGAACAATAGATTAGTACTAAATAGTCAAGCAAAGTTTAATGATGCGATTAAGTTACTTGATTTAAATGGAAATGGTGTGTTACCAGTAGTGGATGAAAATGAAAGACTGCTAGGGATTATTACAGACGGGGATATAAGAAGAGCCATTTTAAATAACAACTTGGATTTAGAACATATTATCAATAAAAATCCCCATAAACTGCATATGGAAACTTCAAAAAATCATATAGTCAATTATTTGAAAAAAATCCATCGAAGACATATCCCACTTGTAGATGATGATGACAAATTTATAAAAGTATTTACACTTGATGAGATAGATTTTAACCTCAAGCCAAACTGGGTAGTAATAATGGCAGGAGGTTTAGGTACGAGACTGGGAGAGCTTACCAAAGATACACCAAAACCTATGCTAAAAGTGGGTGCCAAACCTATGATAGAGCATATTATAGATATGTTTGTCTCTCATGGCTTTACAAAGTTTATGCTTAGTGTAAATTATAAAGCAGAGGTGATTAAAGAATATTTTCAAGATGGTAGTAAGTTTGGTATAGAAGTAAAGTATCTAGAAGAGAAAAAAAGGCTAGGTACAGGAGGGGCTTTGAGCCTGATAGATATTGAACTTGATGAACCTTTTTTTGTAACTAATGGGGATGTTCTTTCATCATTAGATTATGAAAAACTTTTAGACTATCACAAAGAGCAGCAATCAACTGCTACGATGTGTATTCGAAAAGATAGCTATCAAATACCTTATGGAGTTATAGAAGTAGATGATGAAAACAATATCGTTGCTATGAAAGAAAAGCCTATAGAAGAGTTTTTTATCAATACTGGTATATACGTGCTAAATACAGAAGTACTAAGCTATGTACCAAAAGATGAGTTTTTTGATTTGCCTAGTTTATTTAATGTATTACAAAATAAGAATAAAATTACTAAAAGTTTTGAGATTACTGATTATTGGATAGATATGGGTAAGCCAAAGGATTATGAAAAGATACAAAATGATTTTAGTAGGTAGTATAAATTTATTATACGAGGACAAAATATGATAAAAGCTTTAATTGGAAAGATTTATTTTTTAATTGAAAATATAAGTTGGCAGTATAAATATGATCAATATAGAAAAACTTATAATCTGTCTGATACTTTTAGATTTAATGGAATGAATATAAAATTTTATGGTAACGGTAAGATAATCATAGGAGATAATACTTATATTGGTGAATACTCTTCTATTCAGTCATATGACAATTGTCAAGTTATAATAGGAGATAACTGTGCCATTAGCCACTTTGTAAATATATATACAATGAATAGAAATACAGAAGATATCATTATGAACAAAACAAATATAAACAAGTCAATTGGCAATGTAGTTATAGGTAATAATTGCTGGATTGGAATAGGCGTTTTTATTAAGCAAAACGTTCAGATTGGTAATAATGTGGTTATTGGTGCGAATAGTGTGGTTACAAAAGATATACCTGACAACTCAATATACGTAGGTAATAAAGTTATTAAAAGTGTTTAATAAATTATTTAAAAATTCATTTATCTATGTACTTGGAGATGTACTTAATAAAGCAGTACCTTTTTTTATGCTGCCTGTACTCACAAGATATTTAACTCCTGAAGATTATGGAATTATTTCAATATTTGGTGTATTTGTATCGATTCTTTCAGTATTTACTGGACTTAGTATTCATGGTGCAATAAATGTGAATTTTTTTAAAATGCAAAAAAATGAAATTAAAATTTTTATTGGTAATTGTCTAATAGTATTAAACATATCGACACTACTTGTTTTATTAATAGTTTATTTGTTACATCCCATTATTGCAGAAAGGTTAGCTTTAGAGACAGAATGGCTCATAGTTGCAGTTTTTTTGGCATTCGCTCAGTTTTTGACAACTGTAAATCTGTTGTTATGGATGGTAGAACAAAGACCAAAACCATATAGCCTCTATCAAATATCCCAGACTTTGATGGTAACTTTTTTATCCTTATTGTTTATAGTCGGTTTTGGTCTGAACTGGGAAGGGCAACTTTTAGCAACTGCTATAGGAACATTGATTTTTTCTGTTATTAGTTTTGTTTTTATTATCAAAAGGGGGTATCTGATTTTTCAACCTAACAAAGAGCATATAAAGGATGCTCTTAAATTTGGTGTACCCTTGATCCCACATGCATTGGCAAGCTGGGTGAAGACAGGAGCAGATAGAGTGGTGCTTATGTCTATCCTTGGTGCAACTGCGACTGGAATATATGCAGTAGGCTATCAAATAGGGATCATAATAAGTGTCTTGGTTACTGCTTTTAATAAAGCATGGAGCCCTTATATGTTTAATACTTTATCAAATGAGCCTACAAAGGAAAACAAAAAAAAGATAGTGCTGTTTACGTATATCTATTTTGTAGGGGTTTTGCTTTTTGCAGTTTGTTTTGCTTATGTCGCAGAGTTGCTAATACCCTACTTTTTGGGTAAAAATTTTACAGCATCTACAGACTTTATACTTTATTTTGCAGTGGCTTTTGCTTTTCACGGAATGTATTTAATGGTCGGCAACTATATTCTATATACAAAAAATACACATATTTTGGCATATATCACTTTTTCAACATCTGTTTTACATGTAGGATTGTTGTATGTACTTGTGAACAAAAGTGATGCTATAGGAGCTGCACAAGCTAGTGTAATATCTTTTGCAGTGACATTTTTTGCGGCGTGGATACTAGCAAGTAGAGTTTATAAAATGCCATGGGGGGCTTGGAGGGTATGAAAGCGTCAGAAATAGCAGAGAGACTTTTTGAAATAGAAAAAGAATTAGACCTTTTTAATCAACAGATACAAGGTATATATTTTTGGAAGTTGGTTCGATTTGAGGTTTTTATACAACTTAGTCAAATATTGGGTGTATATGAGCAAGCTCATACAAAAGAGTTTGACTCAATATTTGAGAAAATAATAGCAGTTGTACCAAAGATAAAAAACACATATTTACATAGTGTATTTGTAAGAAGTTCACAAATTGATATACTCGTTATAGAACATGGAAGAAAAGTTCTTATAGATAATGAATATGTTGACATCTACACAGAAAATAAAATAAAAGATCTAGATAGAACAGATAAAAATTATGAGATAGTAGATAGACCATATCTTGGCAAACATTATCACAAACCTTCAAAAAACAGAAGCTACTTTGAAAATATAACTATAAATTCTTTATTGCAAATATTTTTATTAAAAATAAAGTTCACTCAGGATGAAGAGAAGTTTATAAAAACTATTGAAGATAAAGTAAAAGAAGTATTTGATGTAAAGATTGGCTTAACAGTACACATACAAAAAAGTATCACAATTTTTAAAAGTAAAAAAGCCCAGTATCAAAAGATGCTAAAAAGAAGAGCAGTAAAACAAGTGTTTTTAGTTGTTTCATACGGTCTTGAAGCTTTTATAGCTGCATGTCAAGAGATTGGTGTGGAGTGTATAGAACTCCAACATGGCACAATGAACTATTACCATGTAGGGTATAGCTTTCCACATAATGAAAAAATAGCATATTTCCCAGATAAACTTGAGCTTTTTGGTAAATATTGGCAAGACTCTACTCCTTTGCCACTTAAATCTGAAGATATTTCTATAGTTGGGTATCCGTATTTAAACAAAATGCTAATCAAGTATAAAAATTTCAAAAAAGAAAAAAACAGAGTGCTCTTTATCTCCCAAGGTACAGTTGCTACCCAGATGTCAAAAATTGCACTAGAACTTGCTGAAGAAAATAGTAACATAGAAGTCTACTACAAGCTACACCCAGGAGAATTTGGTAGATGGAAGACTGAGTATAAGTACTTACAAAAAACAGCAAGACCTGAAAACTTACATGTAATAGAAAATGAGATTCATCTTTATGAGCTTATGGCTACTTCAGAGTTTTTGGTAGGAGTGTATTCTACAGCTATTTTTGAGGGACTAACATTGCAATGCAAAACTATTTTACTTGACTTGCCTGGAGTTGAGTTTTTAGAATATCTTATCAGAAAAGATATTGTAAAAGTGGCAAGAAGTAAAGAGGATCTAGTAAAATTGATGCAAAAAGATGACTTTAAAAAAATCGATAGAGATTACTTTTTCAAGGAGTAAAGGATGGTAAAATTGATTAGAGGTTTTTTCGGACTAAAAAGAAAACTGATGGCTAAGTATTATACATGGCGAATAAAAAGAATTGCAAAAAGCTGTGGCATGGGGTTGAAGGTCAATGGAAAATCTTCTATTGGTAGAAATACACACTTAGGAGACAATGTAAATTTCAATGGTATGAGTATATTAGGGGTTGGTACGGTAAAGATAGGTAATAACTTTCACTCAGGTGCAGAATGTATGATGATAACACAATATCATAATTATGATCATGGAACAAAAATTCCTTACGATGATACATATATTGTTAAAGATATAGTTATAGAAGACCAGGTTTGGCTAGGTAACAAAGTGATTGTTTTAGGTGATGTGACGATTGGAGAAGGCGCTATTATACAAGCAGGTAGTGTTGTGGTAAATGATATTCCAAAATATGCTATCGCTGGTGGCCATCCTGCAAAAGTATTTTCACAAAGAAATATAGAGCATTATGAAAAGTTAAAAAGTGAAGGTAAATTTCATTGATAACTAGACGAGAAACCATAAAAAAATCATATGAACTTATCAAGTGTTTAGAAAAAATACTTACTGATATTAGGAGATCATAATTATCAATGAAACAAATAAAATTTTTACTCATCTCAAATATGTATCCAAAAGACAACAATGATTTTTTTGGTGTTTTTATCAAGAATATTGAAGACGGTCTACTGAACAACGACATAGACGTTGACAGGATAGTGATTGCAGGGCAAGGCAAAAGTATACGCGAAAAAATAAAAAAATATTTTATTTTCTACAGAGAAATACTTAAAACCGATTTTGACAAGTACGATGTCGTTCAAATAAGCTATCCGTCACATACTTACTTTCCCATACTGTTTAAAACATTTCACAAAGCAAAATTTGTTGTACGTTTACACGGGCATGACCTCGTTCCTATTAGCTTATTTCAGAACATCGTTTTACTATTTACTAAAATGTCTATTTCAAAAGCTGACTTGGTGGTAGTTCCGAGTAACTATTTTTACACTGAACTCCTGAAGATTTCAACGCCTAAAGATTACTATATATACCCTAGCGGCGGGTTAGACACGCAACGGTTTTATCCAAAGGACGGCATTAAAAACAAAATGTTTACAATTGGGTATGTTGGCCGTCTTGGAGCTGGAAAGGGTGTTGATACTCTGTTAAAAGCAGTCACAAAATTGAATTTTGATTTTGAACTTATAATAGTGGGCGCCGGCGAGCTTGAAGAGGAGATGAAAGCCCAAGCCAGTCGCTTGCAAAAAGATCAAAAAGTCTCATTTGCCGGGAAAATCCCCAATGAGAAGCTCGTCGATTACTATAATCTTTTTGATGTATTTATTTTTCCAACGCTTATGCAAGAAAGTTTTGGAAATGTAGCCATTGAAGCGATGAGTTGTAAAACACCTATAATAGGGTCTAAAATAGGTGGATTGACAGACTATATATTTGACGGAATCAATGGCTATTTTTTCGAACCAGGCAATGCCGATGCGCTTGCAGAAACCATAACCACGTTTTATCACCTCTCATCAAAAGAAAAAGACGACATAGCAGAAGAGGCCTATAAAGTTGCGCTGACCTATGAAAAAAGCCATGTAACTAGAGGCTTTATTGCTAAATTGAAAGACCTGTTATGAAAAGAGTGATGCAAAAGCTATTTTTGATCATCTATTATGTTGTCTTGTGGAATTTGCCTAGCAGCAAGTTTTGTAGATTTTGTACCAAAATACGACTTTATTATCTTGAAAATACACTCAAGATAAAGGCAAGCGATCCAGAATATCGGCATATTGAAATATTTGAAAACCGTATCTACATTTCGGATGCTTCCCATGTCAGTATCGGGTTTGGATGTCAAATCAATGAAAATGTATTTATACAAGGCGGCACGATAGGAAATCATGTGATGATCGCTCCAAATGTGGCAATTCTTAACAGTACCCACAATATTGAGCGTACCGATATTCCTATGGTCATGCAGGAAGATGAGTGGGGAATAGACCCGATCATAGAAGATGATGTATGGATTGGTAGAAACGCGATCATCCTGCCCGGTGTTATAATCGAAAAAGGAGCTGTTGTCGCTGCTGGCGCGGTGGTAACTTCTAATGTTGAAGAATATGCCATTGTCGGCGGCGTACCTGCAAAGTTTATAAAATCCAGACGAGGCGTAAAAAGTTGAAGATAGAATTTTTGGAATATAAAGTTGACAACCTGTCGATGGATGAAACTTTGGAATATATAGAGCATGCTATCGATAATCAGCGGCATATCATCAGGGAAGATTTGAATGCCGCAAAAATAGTTTGGATGAAAAAAGATCCCGATTATGCAAAATTGATTATAAACGCTGACCTCATCAATGCGGATGGACAGTCTGTCGTAATGGCTTCAAAATGGCTAGGCAATCCCATCAAGGAGAGGGTATCCGGTGTTGATTTGATGGAGAGCCTTGTATCGTTGGCCTACAAAAAAAATTATAAGATTTTTTTCTTTGGCGCAAAAGAGGAGATTGTACAAACTGTTGTTGAGAAATATGCCGAAATGTATTCTCCCTCTATTATTGCTGGTTACAGGAATGGTTATTTTACGAAAGATGATGAAGCAACAATCGCTGATGAGATAGGGCAAAGTCGTGCAAATATTGTGTTTATAGGTATCAGTTCGCCTCTTAAAGAGCAGTTTGTCCATCAATATAAAGACATTATGAATGCGAACTTACTTATGGGTGTAGGCGGCAGCTTTGACGTCGTTGCCGGAAAAGTCAAGCGTGCACCGGTGTGGATGCAAAATGCCGGATTGGAGTGGTTTTACAGGTTTTTACAGGAACCAAGACGTATGTGGAAACGTTATCTTTATACCAACAGTATGTTCATATATCTCGTCTTTAAAGAGAAAATTTTTGGCAGTTAGCCGTCGTTCTAAAAGCCTTGTTTAGCTATAATTTTCAAAAAAGAGAAGGTAATTAGTGAAGAAAATCATCTCAATAGCTACGCTTCTCCTGCTCGATCTTATCGCTGTTTCACTCTCGCTCGTTCTGGCCTATGAACTACGTGAGTCTCTGGATGCCTATTTTACACTCTCTCACACGCAAGTGTTGTCACATTACCTTGGATTTACACTTCTTTATGCCGTAATACTAATAATGCTGGCCTACGAAGGTGTCTATACACGACGTTATGACTTCTGGCATGAGAGCCGCAACATCTTGAAATCTTTAAGCTTTGCCTTTATGATTGTCTTGGCCTATTTGGCAATGACAAAAAGTATTGCAGAGTTTTCACGTGCTGTCATCATCTTTAGCTTTATCATCATGGCTTTTCTGATACCACTCTTTAAGAACATTGCAAAAAAGCAGCTCTACGCTATCGGTCTTTGGCAACGTGAAGCCAAGGTCTATGGTGACGATCAGTTCATCAAAAATGAGATCTTTAACAATCACTATCTAGGGTATATAGAGGCCAAAAAGAAAGAACCAAAAACCGTTTTTATTAACTCAAAAGACATTGATGCAACGGAACTCCATACCATTATCAGCGAAGAGATACGCAACCGTCAGGAGGTCGTCTTTATCCCGCTGATGGACGAATATGACCTGACACAGTCGCATATCTACGAACTCTCCAACACACGCACAAACCTCATCGTTTTTCAAAACCGTCTGAGAAGCCGTTACAGAATGCTACTAAAACAGTTGTCCGACGCATTGATGTTCGTTATCGCGTTCCCACTGCTACTGCCTGTTCTTGCCCTGATCGCTTTAAAGATCAAAAAAGAGGAACCGGATGGTTCCATCTTGTTCAAGCAGGAGCGCATCGGTAAAGACGACAAGACCTTTGTCTGTTATAAGTTCAGAACCATGGCGGAAAACGGCGATGCCATACTTCAAAGTTATCTTCAGGAGCACCCTGAAGAGGTCGAGAACTATGCCAAGTATCATAAGTATGAGAACGATCCGCGTATCACCAAAATAGGTCATCTGCTGCGCAGGACATCCCTTGATGAACTGCCGCAGATCTTTAATGTCTTCAAAGGGGAGATGAGTTTTGTCGGCCCGCGCCCCTATATGCTCAATGAAAAAGATAAGATCGGGGAAAACCTTTCGACAATTTTAGCCGCAAAACCTGGTATTACTGGGTTGTGGCAGGTGAGCGGACGAAGCGACGTCGATTTTTTTGAACGGGTCGATCTTGATGTCTGGTACATACAGAACTGGAACTTGTGGATGGATCTTGTGATCTTGATCAAAACGGTTAAGACGGTGCTGCTGCGCAAAGGGGCCAGTTAGCCTCGTTAAGCAGGTTCTACTGCAGCTCTCCCGATAGGCGCTGATAAACGGCCGAGTTCTCCAGCAGCTCTGCATGTGTGCCTCTGTCTACGATCTCACCCGCCTGAAAGACCAGGATCTGGTCCGCATGCTCGATCGTGCTGAGGCGGTGGGCAATGGTGATGGTGATCTTGTCTTTCGCATACTCTTCCAACGCCTTTTGAATGCGTTTTTCACTCTCGTTGTCCAGTGCACTGGTCGCTTCATCCAAAATGAGCAAAGAAGCGTTTTTGTAGATGGCACGGGCGATGGCAATACGCTGGCGCTGACCGCCGGAGAGATTGGCACCGAACTCTTCCATCATGGTGTGGATACCCTCTTCCAGACCCATGGCAAAGTCATATGCGTCGGCATGCTTCAATGCCTCTATGACCCTCTCTTCATCCACTTCATGTCCATATGCGACGTTTTGTGCCAAGGTGTCCTGCATGATATAGACGCGTTGTGAGACGATCGCGATCTTCTCCCGCAGTGCATGCTGCTGATACGCTTTGATATCGGTGTTGTTTATCTTCACCGCGCCCTTCGTCGCATCGTAAAAACGGATTAACAGGTTGACAAGCGAACTCTTGCCGCCGCCGCTGTCGCCGACCAAAGCGATATTCTGTCCTTCATGAACACTCAGGTTGATATTGCACAGTACCTGTTTGTCACCGTAGAAGAGATCGACATCTTCTATCTCTATCGTTTTAATCTTACCGGCTATCTCTTTCTCGCCGTCAACGATCTTGTTTTCACGGTCCAAAACATCAAAAATACGTTCACTGGCGGCTATTGCATCCTGGATCTTGCTGTAGATCGTCCCGATCCTGCGTATGGGCTGAAAGACCAAACCGACACCGGTCAAAAAGGCCGTAAACTCCCCGACCGTCATACTGCCCTCATAGACTTGTCTTCCGGCCATGAAGATCACAATGGCCAGTGCAGCCGCCCCGATCAGCTCCATGATAGGCGAGATGATCTCACCGACATAGACTGCTTTCATGTTGATCTTGAAAAACATCCAGTTCTCTTTTGAGAAACGCTCCATCTCATACTCTTCGGTCGCATTGGCTTTGATGATTTCGCTGTTGTTGAACACCTCCGTCAAACGGACCACGACATCGGCATTCTTTGCCTGTGAGCGGTGTGAATACTTTTTCAGTTTTCTTGCGATCAGGACGATAGGATAAAAGACAAGAGGGACCACTACGAGAGAGTAAAAAGCCAGCTCCGGGCTCAAATAGATGACATACCCAACCAGGGCGACAACCGTCAGGGATTCACGGAAAAGATCCGGAAGCATATTGGCAACAAAATACTGGATACGAGTCAGATCGTTGGTCAGTCGCGAGATCAGTTCACCGCTTCGGTTGATGTAAAGGAACTCCATGTCAAAATAGAGTATCTTCTCAAGCAGCATCTCTCTGAAACGGGTAATAATATGCTGTCCGACATAGGACATGAACACCGTCTGAACATAGCGCCCTAACGCTTTGATCACATAGATAAGTATCAAAAACAGCGGTATAAGATAGAGCATCTTCTGGTCTTTTTCGATGAACATATCGTCCATCAACGGCTGCATGATCTGCGCTGTGGCGACCGTTGCAGCGACCGTCAAAACGATGCCGATGAAAATCATGAAAAATTGAAGTTTATACTCTCTGATATATGGCCAGTAACGCGAAATTGTTGCTTTCAAATAGACTCCTGTATACCGTATTATATCAGCCATTTCTAAATGCAGGGCGGCGCTCTCTTGACGCCTTTAAGAGAGCAACAGATATAATTTCCACAACTCTTTAAAGGTCAATGGATTGCGCAAAAAAGTATCTGTCATTATACGGGTTTATGACCGTATAGAGGACTTGGAAAAAAACCTTCATATCATCGCCACACTTTGGGAGCTTCATGACTATAGCGTCACCGTAGTATTCAATGGTCATGATGCAGGTTATAAGCTCACTGACACCGTCAAAGATCACGCTGATAAGATCATCACACTGGAGAAGAATGCCGGGCACCTCAAAGGCAACTCGCAACTGGTCATCGAAGCGTTAAGGCAGGCTGATGACGATTCGGACTACACGCTGCTGCTTGAAGCGGACACCTGGCTTATGGGTGACGGACTGATCGACAGATACATCAACAAGATGGAGCATACAGAGACCGTCTGGGCCAGCAGTGAATGGGTCGAATCACGCTGGTCTTTGGGGCTGGATTTCATCCTCTTAAAAACCCCTTTTGTACGTAGTGCCGATCCAACCCTTTTTAATTATGAATCACGACCGGAGATGTATGTCTGTGAAAAGATGATGGAGAACCATTATCCCTTTACCTATGTCAAAGAGCTTATGCCTGTTCACCGGCCCTCCGCCATTAAAGACATCTACCATGCCGACGGCGGCAGGTTGAGGCTCTTTCCCCGTGCCAAAATGGTGACCCATCATATCGAGAATCTTGCCGGGGGAATGGCACAGAAACTTTATCTAGCTGACGTCTGTTACGGCAAGCCGTTTTTTACGCAGACACCGAAGCTGCAGCTGCGGCTTCATAACCTGGGGTACAGGCTGCTGGAGTTAATATTAAAAATTGTGCCGCGTTCGGCATGGTTCGAAAAAAAGAAACTGACCTTCAAAAAAGCCTGATCAGGCCCAAGTTATGTCATGTTTTACGACTCTGGGCGGATTGCCCGCAATGATAGCTTTCGTCGCATCAATCGTTTTGGAGATCGTGGTATTGGCCCCGACGATGCAGCCATCGCCGATCCGGCTCCCTTTCAAAATAAAGCTGCGGGCCCCGAGCCAGACACTGTCGCCGACAACCACCTCTCTGTCTTCATTGATGCATACCTTGCTGGCGTCATAGATCTTATGGAGGTCCGAGTCCATGATGACACTCTCCCATGCCATCGTCGAATTGTCCCCTATAGTGATCTTTTTATTGCAGATGATCGTGCCGTCGCCCGAGATCAAAAAGTTCTCTCCTAGCTCCAATGCACCGCTTACCATCACTCTGGACCCCATGCCTATCTTGCATTTTCCCCGGAAGGTGATCTCCCCTTCGAGCGACAACAGGGTTCTGTGATAGCGGTAATCGATCGACTCGATATTGCCGAACCCGATCCGCACTATCCCGGTTTTCACCTTTGCCAGATGCACCTTGCCCGAGAGGGTCTGCAGTTTTGTCTTTCGCGAGACGATGATCGGCAGTCGGACCGCCTGCGACAGAGGCAGTACCCTGACGTTGACGTAGACACTTTTCGGCAGTCCTGTAAAATACCGGACCAGATTGACTATCTTTCCCATTTTCAGTGCCATCACGACTCCTTGCGCCTTATATAAAGGCTATTGTACAGGTTTTCCTCTTAACTTTTTTTCCGATCCGCCGCAGACATGCTCCCCAAACTTTGCTATAATATCTTTCGACTAAACATTAACGAGACCTATGAAACTATTAGAAAATATAAAATCTGTTTTGATTGTACGCTGCGGGGCTTTAGGCGACTTGGTCTACTCCGCCTCCGTCATGGATGCCCTCATCAAACAGTACGGACCGCAGCTGCAGATCGACTGGGTCTGCACACCGGGACCCGGTACACTCTTTACGTACGACAAACGCGTTCGAAACGTCTTCGCTCTCAAGCACCGCAAACCGCCCACCTGGCTCAGCCCGCAAAAGCGCAAGATCATTGCCTATTCCAAAAAACATCCTTATGATCTTTTGATCAACCTGGAAACAGGAGAACAGTTCGACGCTCTCTGCAAAAAAGTAGTGAGCCGCTACAAGCTCGGTACACCCTTTACGACGCTCTCCAACGACCATCCGAAAGAGAACCGTGCCGTCACACGCAAGCGTGTCTATGCCGATGTCATCTCGCCCTATATTTTGGAAGAGAGTGTCCCCCGGCTGTTTGGCACGCCGTTAGAGATGCTCAAAAAGAAGCTGGCACTGCCGGAAAGCTACATCGCTGTTGCCCCGACCAACTCGCATATCAAAAAGCAGCGTATCAACTATCGGGCCTGGCCGAACACGCACTGGAGCAGACTGATCAACGCGCTTGCAACAGAGTACAACGTCGTTATTTTGGGGGCAAAAGGCGAAGAGGAGATACTCAACGAATTTGAGCTGGCCCCGTCGTCCAATATCATCAATTTTATCGGCAAGAACAGCATAACCGATCTGGTCGCGGTGATCGAGCAGGCCCAGTGCCTGGTGACCACGGACACGGCACCGGCGCATATCGCAGCGGCTGTCAACACCCCGCTCTATATCCTGATGGGACCGAACGACCCGGTTACTGACAGCCCTTACCAGACAAAAGAGAATGAGGTCAATATCCTGCGTACCGGCATAGACTGTTCGCCCTGCTACAACACGCCGACAATGTTTGCCTGCAAAGACAATGTCTGTATGCGGGAGATAGACCCGGACGAACTGGTTTCCACCATCAAAAAATCCAACCTATTGAAAGCGTAATATGCAACAACGACCTACCGTAAGTGTGATAGTAGCCATATACAGCGATCTCAGAGCCCTGGCAATGATCATTGAATCGCTTTTGACACAGACCCTGATACCCGATGAGATCATCATTACCGAAGATGCAGAGCATGCCGACATCAAAGTCTATCTCGAACAGCTAAACAACGACAAAATCATCCACCTTTCTCAAAAAGATGACGGCTGGCAAAAAGAGCGCGCGCTCAACAACGCCGTCAAGGCCGCCACATCGGACTACCTCATCTTCATCGACGGCGACTGTGTCCCCTACAGTACTTTTGTAGAGGGGCATGTCGCGCTGAGTCAGGCGAACACGGCCCTTTGCGGGCGGAGAACCGAACCGGGGGAGAAGTTCAGCCAACAGTTGCGTGAGGGCACCCTCACGCTCAAGACGTTTGAGAGCAGTTACCTGAAAAACTATCCAGCAATGTCAAAAGACGGCATCCGTCATTATGATGAAGGGCTCTACTTCCCGCCGAATTCGATGATCTTTTCTCTGATCCATAAATTCGGCCGCAAAAACAGCCATATCGTCGGCTGCAACTGGTCCTGCTTTAAAAAAGACCTGGAGATGATCAACGGTTACGATGAAGACTTCACACTGCCGACGACAGGCGAAGATTCAGACATTGAACGCCGTTTGCGCCACTTCGGGGTCGAGATGAAATCATGCCGCAACGCCGCTAATGTGATCCACCTCTATCACGAAAAGAACTTCAACGCGGACATCACACAAAAAACAGAAGCGCTGATGGCAACCAAAAAAGATATCTTTGTCTGCAAAAACGGTCTGCAAAAGCTTCCATAGGCATCGCTGGCCGGAACACGTTTTTAATGAGAGAGATGCTACAATGAGCAATAAAAAATGAGCCTTACTATGCCCCTATCCATCAAATCACTCTCTTTTGAAAAAAGTTATCTCTATTTGGCGATCGTTTTTGCTTTCGTACTACCTATTTCCAGAGCTGCCGTCAGTCTCTTTATCATCTTGTTCCCCCTGGTCTGGCTGATCGAAGGGAACTACAGACATAAGCTCGAACAGCTTAGATCGTCAAAAGCCCTGCTGGTTATTGCCCTCTTTATCCTCTTTCAGTTCATCACGATCGCATGGTCAACAGACACCCACCTGGCATTGGAATCGGCACGCATGTACACCTACTGGTTCGCCATATTTGTCTTGGCAACCAGTATCAAAAATGAGTGGATCGACAAGATCATCACCGCCTTTTTATACGGAATGGTCATCAGTGAGATCTTTGCCTACCTGATCTTTTTCGATATCTATGCGATCAAGGGGCAGCCGCCAAGCTATCCGAGCCCTTTTATGATGCATATCGACTACAGCGTCTTTTTGGCCTTTACCTCTATCTTGCTGCTCAACCGTATCTTCTCCAAACGCTATAGCGTGAATGAGAAGATCGTGATGTTTATCTTCTTTGCGACAGTGACGACCAACCTCTTTATCTCCACCGGACGTTCCGGACAGCTCGCCTTTTTGGTTGCGCTGATGGTGAGTGTCATCATCCATTTCCGCTTTTCCGTCAAATCAATACTTGTTTTCGGCATCGTCAGTTCGACACTGCTTATAGGTGCCTATAAGACACTGCCTCTCTTTGAGAAACGAATCAATGCCGCCAAGTCGGATATTCAAAAGTTCCAGGAGGGCAACTACGCCTCTTCATGGGGCCTGCGCGCTGCGTTCTGGATCCTGACCTATGACATTGTTAAAGAAGAGCCCTTGCTCGGTGTGGGAATAGGCGACTACAAACTGGCGGCACAGGAGGCCCTGGCAAAAAACGACCATGGTTTCAGTGAGAAGGTCATCTTCTGGTGCAGCGGAAGTCATTACCATAACCAGTACCTGATGATAGTGGTACAGAGCGGTCTGATCGGCTTTACGCTTTTGGTTGCGATGTTTGTCTATCTCTACCGGCTCAAGATCGATGACCCCGATATCAAGGAGCTCTCTATTTTGTTTCTTACGATCTATCTTGTCGCATTTTTTGCCGAGCCGTTATGGGTCAAACAGTTTCCGACAGCGCTGTTTGTGATGATGGCCGGTTTGAGCATCGCTGCCTCGATGAAGACGGAAGCTTCAGCAGCGGATTCCAAATAGGCCTAGAGAGACTCTCTTTAGAGGTCTTCAAAAAGCCGTTTCAACGTCTCAAACTGCGTCTGAAACGAAAATTTTTCCCTCACCCGCTGCAGCGCCGCTTCGCTCATTGCTTTGGCTTTTTCCCGATCCTGCAGGGTAACGATCTGCTCGCAGAGTGAACGGCTCTCATCTTTTTCAAACAGCAGACCGCTGACCCCGTGCTCAATGATCTCCAGCGGGCCGCATCGGTTGGTTGCGATCACCGGCGTTTTGACCGCCATCGCCTCCACGACCACCAGACCGAAGGTTTCGCAAGGCGTCGCCAGTACGATGGCATCACACGCCTGCATAAACGCGGCAGGGTTATCCATGAATCCCAGGAAATGGACAGAGGAGCCGACCTGCAGGGCTTCGGCTTTTGCGATCAGGCTCTGCGTATAGCCCTCTTCCATCTCATGCCCGACAAAGTATGCCTCAACATCAACGTTGTTTTGACGCAGTAGGGCAACCGCTTCTATGAGCAGATATTGCCCTTTCGCCTCTTCGATGCGCCCGACCATCCCCAGGTTGAATGCTTTTGTCATGCCGATCTCTGTTTTGAGCTCCCGCAGCGCTTCATCAGAGAGAAGTGCAGGCAGCTTGACACCGGGATAGATCATCTCCAACTGCGGTCGAACTGACCCGGGGATAAACGTCTGCAGTTCCTCTTTCACCTGATTGGTCACTGCGATCATCACATCGACATTGCTATAGAGCCAACGGTGATAAAAGTCATCTTTAAAACGGGTCATCCGCATGTGCCTGGTCTGAACAATGCGTGGTCTTCTCTTGGAGAGTTTCTTGGCCAAAACGACAAAAGGAAGATCTTTTGTCCAGTGCATATGCACGATATCGATCTCATGTTTATCGATCAGTTCAGCCAGTCGGTATGCGGCCTTGAACATAATGAGATTGCTCTTCTTCGCAATAACGGCATACCTGTCATCGTTCTCTCTGTAGTACGCTTCAAGCTTGCTGTCGGTGTTGATCACGCTGATGACATTGAACGCACCCTTCAACGCTTTAGCCGCATTCACCATATAGAGTTCCAATCCTCCCAGGTCGGGGGAGAGGCAGAGTTCCATAAGATTGATCTTGGTTTTGAGCATTGTTCCGACCTTGTTGTTGCGACTTCTTGTAACAAGATTTTATCGAATTCTCTGTATGATACGGCTATGACAACAACACGATACACTTTACACGAACAGTTCCACAACTGTAAAGATCTTCTGCTCAATATCAAAAGCTATTTCAAAAGCTCTGATGAGCTGATCCATGATGCACGCAACAAACTCAAAGTCATCGATTTTGAGGGGCAGCAGATCGTCGTCAAAGCGTTTCGCGTACCCAACCTGCTCAACCAGCTGGTTTACGGTACCCTGCGCGACTCCAAGGCCAAAAAATCGTTTGAGCACTCGTTGAAACTGCAGGAGCTGCAGATCACCTGTCCGATGCCGATAGGCTACATCGAATTTCATAACGGGCTCTTTTTAAAAGAGAGTTTTTTTCTCTCGCAACGCTCGAACTATGACTTTACGATCCGCGAGCCTCTTCTCGATGCCGACTGGCCGGATCATGACAAGATATTCAGACAGTTCGGCGAGTTCACTGCCGACCTGCATGAAAAGGGTGTCCTGCACAACGACTACTCTCCGGGAAACATCCTCATCACCAAACTTGAGAGCGGCGACTACAAGTTCGATCTGGTCGATATCAACCGTATGCGCTTCGGCCCCCTGAGTTATCAGGAGAAGATGAAGAACCTCTCCAAGCTCTGGGCCGACGAAAGCGACATGCGGCTGATCGCGACCGCCTATGCAGAGAAGATGGGCTATGACGGTGAAAAGACGGCCCGTGACATGATCCATTATGACCGCAGGAACAAAAACATCAAGACCTTTAAACGCCGTTTGAAAGGGGAAAAATGAACGCTATCTCTGTGGTACTGATCACCAAAAACGCCGAGATGCATCTCAAGGAGTGTCTGGAGAGTGTCAGCGCTTTCGATGATGTCACCATCTACGACAACGGCTCCAGCGACAGCACCCTGGAGATCGCCGGGCAGTTCAAAAATGTCACCCTGCATACCGGCCCTTTTTTGGGGTTTGGAAAGAGCAAGGCGCATGCCGCCTCTTTGGCAAAACATGACTGGGTCTTTGCCCTTGATGCCGATGAGCCGATGAGCCCCGAACTTGTCTCCGAACTTCTGGCGATGACCCTCGATGACAATGCCGTCTACCGCGTTCGACGCGACAACTACTATAACGGCCGACATATCAAATGCTGCGGCTGGTACCCCGAACAGATCGTCAGGCTCTTTAACCGCAGTAAGACCAATTATGATGACGCGATGGTGCATGAACAGGTCGAGGTCAAATCGCTTCAGATCAAGGAGCTTATACATCCCATCAGACACTTCTCATTCCACTCTGTTGCCGACTTTCTGGAGAAGATCCAGAAATACTCCGAGATCTACGCTGAAACACACAAAGGCAAAAAACGTGCCTCTGTCGCTAAAGCGATCTTTCGCGGCAAATCGATGTTTCTCAAAAGCTATATTCTCAAAGGGGGATGGCGATGCGGATTTGAAGGTTTTGTCATCTCGTTTTTTGCAGGGCTCGGAACGACCGTCAAGTACCTTAAGCTGAGAGAAAAGAACCTCTACGACACTTAGGCGATCAGCGCTTTCAGATCGCTCTTCACTGCTGCAAACAGCTCCGCACGCTCTGCTGTATCGACCGGCAGCATATAGGGGTGCTGTTTCTGCTCATCATTGATCCCCTTCCACCGTTTGACCGATGCAAAAAGAGAGTCCCCGAAAAAGGTCATCGTCGCGGTATTGACCAGGGCTGCCAGGTGGTACGTTCCGGTGGATGTGCTCACAAACAGCTTAAACGAGGCGAGCAGTTTGGTAAAGGCGACGATCCCCTCTTGCGATCTGTAGAAGATCACATCCAGGCCATCGCACAAGACGATGCTCTCTTCATACAGTGCATCTTCCCCCGGTCCAAAGGTCATAACGGCCTGCACATCCGGATCGTCGGAAGCGATCTTTACCAGTTCGACATATTCCGGCAAGGTCCAGTTGGCATCTGACGAGCCGCCGAAGCCCGGGTGAAAGGCGACTACCGGTCTTGCGATGGCATGACGGCTGCAAAAATGCCGATAGGCACTCTCTAACTCCTCCTTGGAGAATGGACAGAGCGGTCTGGGAAAACTCAGGTCGATATCGCTGAACAGTGCTTTGGCAAGCTGCAGGTTATACTCGAACTCTGCCATCTCGACACGGGAACGGCGCTGTTTGATACGCCGGTTGTAAAAGAGCTGTGCCAGTTTTGTCGCCGGTGCAATGCGCGTGCCGATACCGGCCAGAAACTGTGCCAGTGCAACTCTCGTGTTTGAAAAAAGGGTAATGGAAGCATCAATTTCTGCGTGACGCAGCAGCGAGACAAGCGACCAGAGTGATCTGCCCTCATCTACGATCACCTCATCGATAAACGGACAGGCCAGTGCCAACTCTCTGTTCAGAGGAGCAACACAGGCAATAACCCTGTCGTCGGGGTTATGCTGCTTGAGCACATAGAGTGTCGGAAGTGCTGTGACAAAGTCACCGAGCTTATCCGTACGAACGACCAAGATATTCATGATGCAATGCCCTTCTTTAACTATTTATACACACTAAAAGTGCTGTAATTCTAACCAAATATTTGTTACAGCCCCATTCATCGATGAACAGCGTATAAACGGTCAAATTAGAGTATAATTTTTATATTATCATTGTGCTTTATGACTTGACCCGGGTGCCGAAACCCAGAGAGTAGAGGGGCAATACCGCTATAATATAAAAACAGAGCTATTTTCAAAGGAAATCAATGAAATTAGAGTTTAGAAGAGGGAGTGCCTTCGCTTCTAAAAAAACCAAAACACTCCTGCAGCATGTTCAGCCCGAGGATATTACAAAAATAGCCGTTATTAGGCATGCGGCTATCGGTGACTTTATGGTCATGCGCCCTTTTCTCATCGAACTTAAAAAGTTTTTTCCCAATGCACAGATTACGCTGAGTGTAAACCGGACGGCCATGTACGGTCTGCCGGAGGATCTGATCGACGAGATCCACATTATGGACAAAGATGATCCTCAAGACAGATCGAAGAAGACCGGTCTCTTCTACCGTATCAGACAGGCAAAGACGCTGCCGCCGCAAGATATCATCTTTGACCTCACCGACAGTACGCTCACCCTGCTGTTGACCATCTTTTCAACCGCAAAACTGAAAGTCGGTTTTCCCTATAGGGCGATGCGACGATTTTTTTATGACATCGCTACACTGCGGAGCGATTTTGTGCTGGAAGCTGAGTCTATCCTGCACATGCTCAACATCTTCGGTTCAAAAGCCGGCAGACCCCTGGACTACGGCTATGCAGAGCGCTATCCGAAAAACATCAAAAACCGTATTGTCTATTTTGCGGGGGCGTCAATGGACGATAAATGCTGGGAAAAGGAGAAGTTCGCGGCACTTATCGACAAAATGGCCGGCACATACCCGGACGTCGAACATGTCATCCTTCAGGGCATCAAAGAGAACGAAAAGTTTCTGGAGATCTACCAACCCGTTGAGCAGTATGAAAATGTAGCGCTCCAGGAGACGATGGAACTTGACAGTGCCATGCAGTATCTGGCCGACAGCCGATGTGTCGTTGCCAATGACACGGGCATCCGGAATATGGCGATAGCAGTTGAGACACCGACGGTGGGTATCTTCTTTGCGACCGGTCCGTTCAGATATTGGCCGAGAGACGGCAAACATGACTGCGTCTTCAATGGCGATTACAGAAGTCCGGAAATCGATGATGTCTACCGGTCCCTGTCAGACCTTATCGAGCGTGATGCTTAAAAAAGTATCTTCTTTTTTCACTCTTGACAGAAACGCTCGTCCTTGACGATCGTATAGCTCTCAAGCAGCTCCCCGTTTCGGCGCACGAACTCTACTAACATCCTCTTCTTTTCAACCGTTATCAGAAGTGACCCGTCTGTAAAGTAACTAAACGGCATCATCGGATGCTTGACGTTGAACGGGTTCTTACCGGTCTGGTTCGCCGAAGAGGAGCCCGCAACGTTATAGATGGTCCCGCCGTATGGCCGTTTCTCACGGCACTTCTCGTAATCATGCAGATCGTCTTGAACAATATGTTCTGCTGCATCGAAGGTGTCACTGTAACCGTAATGTTTGTGTGAAAGCAGTGAACGTTCATAGCCATGGGAATGGCCGGCTAGTACCAGGTCGACATCGTATTTTTCGATGATTGGCAGGATATTTTCACGCATCTCCACCATACGTCCGCGGCTGTCATACAGACTGTCCGAGTCATGGCTCCCTTTGGTGTACGGCGGGTGGTGCATGGCAACGATCGTCCAGAGCTTTGTACTGGCGGCAAGATCTTTTTCAAGCCATTGGGCCATCTTGACATCGGCGCTGCGGTCTTCTGTCTGTGAATCCAGCATCACAAAATGGACATTGCCGTTCTCAAACGAATAATACTTTTCGCTTCCCGAAGCCGTACCGCCCGCTTCGCCTTTTACAGGCATCTCAAAGATGTCATAATAGGCCCATCTGCGTGCATCGTGGTTGCCGATGATCGACCACAGTGCATTGTGCTTCAGCGTATCGGGATAGGCGTTGAAAAGCCCCGTATTGTACTGCTCCTGTGTTCCGCTGCGGTAGGCGTTGTCCCCCAGCATCAACCAGGTATCGACCTTCCGGCTGCCGAGATAGCGCTTCATCGCCTTGCGCACCTCCTGCTGCCCCTCGTTATAGTTGCCCGAATCACCCAAGACCCAGATACGCTGCTGCATCGTTTCATCATCGTTCAAAGTCGTAAAGTAGCGGTCGCTGTTGTCGATCGTAAGCGATGTTGCCTCAACCGCATAGCGGTAGGTTGTCGCTTTTTTCAGACCTGTCAGCTCGACTCGATGATACCTGTCGGCTTCCTCGTCACACTTTTTTTGCACAAGGTCATCTTCGCCGTAGCGGACGCACCCTATCTCTTTTTTCGGCGTCTGCCACTTCACAACCACGCTATTTTGGGTCTGCTTCTGAAGATAGGGCTGCCTGTCCACATATTGATAACTGTCGTAAAGCACGACACTCAGGCGGCCCACTCCGTATAGAGCGGCAATAACAACCAGGGTAAGGAGCATGTATTTTAGAATTTTTTTGATCATGTATTGACTTCTTGGCTTGAAAATTAACGTGAATGATATAGTAGCGCATGTGCTGTCTGCATTACAAGCGAAGTTTCACTATAATTTTAGGATGAAAGCACCGTTTAATTGGGATTACAACTCTGATCAACCTTACCAGCTCAAAGAGCGATCCTATAAAAAAGCGATGCGCAAAAAAGAACTTGCCTCGCTTTTAACGACTATTTTCACGGCACTCATCATCCTTCCTGTCGCCGCTTTACTGCAAGCCTTGATCCCGAAACGTGCCATCTCTTCAGACGATTTTTTCGGGATGAGCATCAATCTCGACAAGGCGCCTCAGGCGACGAAGGAGCTGGTTGAAGAGCTGGAGCTCACGACGCTGCTGATCCGTTTCCCCCTCTGGGAGATGGAGCGGCTCGAGGCCTACGTCGATTTTGTTAAGACTTATCAAGATAGTAAGATCATCCTTAATGTCATGCAGGACCGCGAACATGTTGAGGACCTTTCACTGCTTAAAGATGATCTGACAATGCTTTTCAACGCCTTTTCCCCATATGTCGAAAGCTTTCAGATCGGCTCAACGATCAACCGCGCCAAATGGGGCTTTTTCAGTGTCAACGAGTACCTCCGTTTTTATGCGGTCGCCTATGCGTTGAAATCCGATCTGTTTACCCACATCAAACTTCTCGGCCCTTCCGTAATTGACTTCGAGTACCATTTCACTGTCCATGCCCTCTTTAACTTTTTCAGACTCAGATACGACGCCCTCTCCGCCCTGCTCTATGTCGATCGTCGCGGTGCGCCCGAAAACAGCCAGATGGGATATGACCTGATCAAGAAGATCGGCCTCCTGGATACACTGGCCTGTCTCAGTCCGAAAACAGTCCGAAAACTCTACATCACGGAGACCAACTGGCCCATCACGGACACCGCGCCTTACGCACCGACCAGCGAATACGAGTGTGTCGATGAAGAGAGTTACGCCGACTTCATGGTCCGATACTATCTTCTGGCCTTTGCCTCGCAAAAAGTGGACGCCGTCTACTGGCATCAGCTTATCGCACCGGGCTACGGACTGATCGACAACCGTGACGGACTGACGAAACGTGCTGCTTTCAACGCTTTCAAGACGATGCACCGCCTGCTACAGAACATGTCACTTTGTGCCTTCAATGTTGAAAATGAGGTCTATACACTGATCGCTGAAAGTGCCGAACGGCGTGTCACTGTCAAATGGTCGCTCGATTTACAAACCATTACGTATAATACCCCCTTGAACTATACTGACCGTGATGGCCAAAGCCATAGCGCAAAGGTCATAGAAATCGGGCCATCCCCAATCTATTTTACAGAAGGCAATTAATGCAGTTTCGCAATCGTTTTACACCCGTTCTGACAGCGATCGGTCTTTCGCTCGTCTTCATGATGGCGGTCCGTCTCTTTTTATGGCTGCGCTACCATGAATCATTCAACGACTTGAGCACGTATGAGACACTCCTATCCTTTATACTCGGCATGCGCCTCGACCTGATCTCGATATTGACCTTCACAGTGCTGCTTATCCTCCTCTCCACGATCCCGCTTCGGCTGATCTTCAACAACTACGTTCGGGCATTTTTCGGTCTGGTGTGGGGGCTTATCCTATCGATGATGCTCACGGTCTCCATCGGAGACACCCTCTACTTCGAGTACACCTTCCGCCACCTCTCTTCAGAGCTTTTCAACCTGACCAACGACACGGACCTGATCATTGATATGGCTTTGCACTCCTATCTTTCCTACACCATTGTACTGTCGATCTTTTTCACGGCTATGACCGCTCTTTTTATCTATATCTTTACCCGCCCGGTCAAAAACCAGACGATCTCGCCGAAAAGCTGGTTGACGACACTGTTGATCATCCTCCTTCTCTTTTTGGGTATCAGAAGCAAGTTCAGCGGTAAATCGTTCGGTGTCTCTGACGCCTTTGCCGTCAACAAGGTGAGTTCAGGCAACCTTGCGCTCAACGGTTTTTTCTGTGTCTACCGCACCGCCAACAAAAAAGGGGCTAAACACGACCATCTGCCTTTAATGAAAGCCCTTGCCACGACAAAGGCAATCCTGACATCGGAGCGCAGCGCTTTCAGCGATCCGGAAGTGCCTATTGAACGGAAGTTCAGCGAACCTGCTGCCAAGCACTACAATGTGATCTTCATCCTGATCGAGTCATGGGGTGCAGAGCACCTCGATAGCTACACCCACTACAAACCGCTGGGTGTCACCCCGTTTTTCAGTGAACTCTCGTCGAAAGGGATAAAGTTCACCAACTTCTATGCCAACGGTAACCGCTCTATTTACGGTCTGACAACCCTGCTGACCGGACTGCCTAAACCTGCCGGTTTCCAGCCTTTGGGCAACGGTCTTGAGTTCTCCCATCTGAGCTACCTGGGCACGATCGTCAAGGCGAACGGCTACGACACGATGGCCATGCAGGGCTCAAGCAGACGTTCCTACCGAATCGACTCGGTCATGAACCTCAGCGGGTTTGACCAATATTACGGCGCCTGCGACATCCCCGATGTCGAAGAGCTGGGAGAAGGACGTTCTCCTGCACCTCTTGGTACCTACGATTACAACCTTATGGACTATTTTCATAAAAAGGTCAACACCCTCAAAGAGCCCTTTTTCACCTTTGCTTTCACCTCCTCGACCCATACGGACTACCACCTTCCGGACAAGAAGTATGAGAAGTTCCCCCACGGGCTGAAAAGCTATAACGGTTTTATGAACGCCATGTACTATACGGACACTGTTTTGAAGCGTTTTATGAATGAAGTCAAAGACGAGCCCTGGTTCGACAACACCATCTTTATCTTTACCGGCGATCATGGCTTTGGCAGTGCCTCGACCGGTGATGCCAAAAAGCTTAGAGAGGTCAGTACACCGATGCCAAGCATCGAACACAACCGTATTCCCCTGTTGATCTATGCACCTAAGGTCTTCAAACCTTATGTCAACACGACACTGGGTTCGCATGCAGACATCCTGCCGACGGTCATCGATATGCTCGGTCTCAAAAACAGCTACTCTTCCATGGGAAATTCTCTGCTGGATGATACGGTATCGGAACGTTTTGTCTATCTGCAGGCCGGCAATCTTATGGGACTGATCACCGATAAGGGGTACATAAAACACAACTACAAGAACATCGTCGAAGCCAACACGTCCGACCCCGAAACCCTGGAACGAAAACTGTTGAGCATCGATACCGTCGAGGGCACATTTCTGCAAGATAACAGGTGGGCCAAATAATGCAGCATCAACAGAACGTCAAATCGATCCTGATCATTCTGCCCAACTGGCTCGGCGATGCAGTGATGGCGACCCCGGCCATCGAAGCCCTCTGCGAACACTACCCGTATGCGCACCTGACACTTGTCGGCTCTTTTGTCTCCGTCGAAGCGCTGAAGCATCATCCCTTTTGTCATAGACACTATATCGATGAGACCAAAAAAGGCGGTTCTAGGTTACTGAACACCTACCGGTTCGCCAAGAAGATCGGCAAGCATGACATCGCACTCTCATTCCGCAATCAGCCTCACGCCTCACTGCTGTTGAAATGGAGCGGCTCTTCAACGACGATCGCAAGAGATTCCTGGCACGCCAAACTCCTGTTGACTCTACACCCTCAAGTGAAACAGGGGCATCTTGTGGAACAGTATGTCGGTCTGGTCGAGAGCCTTATCAAAGAGGAGATTGCAGAGATCTCTCCACTGCGACTCTTCATCAAAGCCCACCACTACGATAAAGCCACACTCGGTATAAACCCCGGAGCGACATACGGTTCAGCCAAACGGTGGTACCCGGAGAAGTTTGCAAAAGTGGCGGCCCACTACGCCGGCGAATACAACATTGTCATCTTCGGCGGCCCGACGGAGACCGAGATGGCACAGTCCATCGAAGACGAACTCACGGCACTTGGCATCAACAATGTCACCAACATGGCCGGAAAGACCACGATAGAGGAGCTCTGCGCCTACATCGGCGGGCTCTCACTCTTCATCACCAACGACAGCGGCCCGATGCATGTCGCAGCAGCGTACCAGGTCCCCACTGTCAGCATCTTCGGCCCGACCCGTCACTTGGAGACTTCCCAGTGGAAAAACCGTAAAAGCAGAATCGTACGCCATGACCTTCCGTGCGCGCCCTGTATGAAGCGGGAGTGTCCGTTAAAACATCACGACTGTATGAAGAAGATTGAAGCGGATGAAGTGATCGATGCGATAGAAACACTCTAGAAGATTTCGAGTTTATATTTTGATTTTGAAAAGATGGCGAAGTGCCTCACCAACCCCTCTACATTTCAGGTTGGGTGCGAGATACGCTGAGGCTAGAATTTAAACTTGAATCCTACGAAGAAGCTTCGGTTGTAATAGCCTTTACTGTGAAAGTCCGTCGGTGTCTCAATACCTCGATATCCTGTCGTGAGACGGCCCCTCTCCATCAACTCGACATCAAAGTTTACCTGATACTCAGTATAGCCTGTCGATTTATCAAAGGCCAGTACCTCGGGCGCATAATAGAACTGTCCGCCGACATGTAGCGGGATCGCGATGTCTAAAGGGAGTGTATAATCAGATACAACACCTATCGGCATAGCAAAGATAGCTCGGTTATCCAGAGGCGTGTAAGCCAGCTTAATACCCATCCCCATCATCAGTCCCGGCGCAAACGTTGATGTCGATTGTACGACAAAGCCTAGCTCGCCCAGGGTGTTCGTATCCTGATCATTCGGTAGTCTTGCATGTGACTGATCGCCTTTCATCACTCTAGCTTTAATGATAAAGCTGTCTGGTTCGATGGCGTTGTTAAGCTGGCCCATGTCGAGTCCGAGATGAAGATCCAGATCTTTATTGTTTAGATTGAGTTCAAACTCGTGCATCGCAAATACGTTTGACGATAACAGCAGTGTTCCTAACAACAGTTTTTTTAGCATGTTGACCCTTGTATTTTTTCTATGGTTTTCGTGGTGCTTTTGCCATCGACAAAATCGACCAGTTTAAGTACTTTTGAGAACTCGGTGCCTACGACACTCTTGCCCTCATAATCGCCGCCTTTGACCAGCACATCCGGTGCGATCATCTTGATCAGCTCATGCGGTGTATCATCACCGAACTTGACGACATAGTCAACAGCATCAAGTGCTGCCAGAATGTAGGCACGGTCATCTTCAGTATTAACTGGACGGCTTGGGCCTTTAAGCTCGCGGACAGAGGCATCCGAGTTAAGTCCAACGATCAGAATATCGCCAAAGCTTTTGGCCTCTTGAAGGTACTTGACATGGCCCACATGTAAGATGTCAAAACAGCCGTTTGTAAAAACGACCCGCTGTCCATGTTCTTTCGCACGCTTGACAATACGGTCGATCTCATCAAAACTCTTGATGTGTGCATCGGAACTGCTCTGGTGCAGTTTTGACTCATAGATCTCTATCTCATCGAGTGTGACTGTAGCCGAACCGATCTTCCCGACCACGACACCCGCTGCGAGGTTCGAGAACCGTGCCGTCTCTTCGATGCTCAATCCGGCGCTCAAGGCGAAAGCGATCGAAGCGATCACCGTATCACCCGCACCCGTTACATCAAAGACCTCTTGTGCCACCGTCGGAAAACGCTTGACTTCGCCGTCATAAATGGCAATCCCGTCTTCCGAAAGGGTGATCATAGAACGGTCCAGATCGCACTGCTCCTTCAGAGAGAGGAGCGCTTGCTCTAAAGAGGCATCATCTACGATGTCGATGTTCGTCGCCTCTGACGCCTCTTTTTTGTTGGGTGTCAGCATATGGGCGCCGCGGTATTTGCTGTAATCAGTCCCTTTCGGATCGACCAGCACTTTGATCTTCTTTTGCCTGGCAAGTTGGATAACAGCTTGCGACAACTCCTCAGAGACGACCCCTTTGCCGTAATCTGACAGGATGATCATGTCCGTCACAAAAAGATCTTTTTCTATCGCCTTGAGGATCTTCTCTACCGATGTCGACGAGATCGTCTCTTTGGACTCATTGTCGTAACGCAGTATCTGCTGGCTTGCAGCGATGACACGTGACTTTTTACTGGTCTTGCGCCCAGGCTGTGTGATCAGTCCTTCTGTCTTCACGCCAATAGACTTCAACATGATCGTCAGTTCTTTGGCGATCTCGTCGTCTCCGACGACACTGGCGACATTTACCGTAGCGCCAAGCGAGATAAGGTTATTGACGACATTGCCCGCCCCGCCCAGGACAGCGGTCTCTTTGGCGATGTCGACAACCTGAACAGGCGCCTCCGGTGAAATACGTTCGGCATCACCCCAAAGGTAGTGGTCGATCATCAAGTCGCCTATGACCAGGATGTTTGGCTTGGCGTTTTTCAAAACCTGCACTATTTTACCTCTTCTTCATACATGCGTTTGATCTCGGGAATGTACTGTTTGATACCCTCTTCAAACGAAAAGCGTGGTTCGTAGCCCAGCCCCTCTATCGTGCTCTCAATGTTGGCTTCGGTATGGAACTGATAACGACCGATATACGGGTTCGGTATATATTCGCACGTAAACGACGTGCCAAGCTCTTTTTGCAGGATATCGACCATATCCTGGAACGAGCGGGCATTGCCCGTACCCACATTATAGATACCGCTCTCTCTTGGATGCATCGCCAGGATGTTTGCCTGAATGATGTCTTCTATATAGATGAAGTCGCGAACGATCTTGTCAGAGCCTTCAAAGAGTCTTGGATTTTTACCTTGAAGCAGCTGATGACCGAACTGGATCACCATGGAAGAGGTCTTGTCCTTGAAGTATTCCCGCGGACCGTACACATTGAAATAACGAAGCCCTACAATACTGATGTTCGCTGTTTTCATCACATCTCGAGAAAGATGATCCATCATCAGTTTTGAAAAACCGTAGACGTTTTGCGGCGCTTCGACACCAACCGTCTGCGGTGAAGGAGCGTCACCGTAGGTAGCACCCGACGATGCATAGATCATGTTGGCATTTTGACGGATCGCCATTTCAAGAAGGTCTTTATAGGCGTTAAGATTCGTCTTGACCATCAGGTCCTGTTCCAGGGCCGTTGTATCGGAGATGGCCGCTTCATGGAAGATATAGTCAAAATCGTAATCCGCTTCGAGTTTGGCAAGCAGTGCTTTGTCGTTGATGTCGCCGCTGATCACTTCCCCTCTGAAACCGACCAGGTTTTTAAAGTGTCCAAAGCTTTTCAGATTCCCGTTGGAGAGGGTCTCGCCGGAACGAAAACTGTCCAGCACGACCACCTTTGCGTCGGGATGATTCTCCTGGAAATAGAAGGCGAGGTTGGAACCGATAAAACCTGCTCCGCCCGTGATTAAAATCGTTTTGTTTTTTAGATCAGAATCGATATAGCGCATTATCTCTCTTTATTTTGTTTTATGAAATCCGGCTAACGCAGATGCCTGTATATATGGGATAGATTATAACAAATAGAGGATTAATCCTCCAGCATGGCTTAGTGCAGATTAAGATTATAATGCTTATAATGCAAACCAAATTTTAACACGGAGATTCAAACATGAAAAAAATCGCATTAGCTCTACTAGTAGCAAGCGTATCACTAATGGCAGCTGACGGTGCTGCAGCCTACAAAAAATGTGTAAGCTGTCATGGCGCAAACGCTGAGAAGAAAGCGCTTAACAAATCTGAAATCATCAACACTTGGGATGCTGCTAAAATCGAAGCTTCTCTTCAAGGTTACAAAGCAGGTACTCTTAACGTTCACGGTATGGGTGCACTAATGAAAGGTCAAGTAGCTGCTTACGATGACGCTACTATTAAAGCTGTTTCAGAGTACATCACAACTCTTAAATAATTAAGTCCTTTTCTGGAGACTCCTTTTAGGGGTTTCCACCTTCTTCTATCTCTATTTCAAACACTACTCATTGTAAACAAAACAATCTCTACTGAATATCTAAACAGACCCTTTTGCAAGGCGTGCTGCTTTCTTCTCGGCATACGCAGAGAAAAACTAATAGGAGAAAGAGTAAAGACTGCAGGTATTGTTGGGTAGGTGTAAAGAGGTCTTACTCCGGACGATAGCCCTCTTTCTTCTTCTTTAATGCTTCTTTTTTGTTCTGCTGCTCCGCCGCAGCGTTGAGCTCTTCGTCACCGTCATACTGCACCTGGTTCAGAAACTTCTCTTTGTCGTCAAACTGTCCGGTCTTGATCGCCCACATAATGCCAAAAAGAGCCAAGGCACCCAAAAATACCGAGACGCCTAGCATTAATATAATGATTGAATCGTTCATACATGCCCTTTCGGCTAGCTTCGTTTCCACATAAACTTGATGCGCATCGAGTTACCGACAACGAGCAGTGAACTCACCGACATCGAAACAGCGGCAATCAGCGGAATGATAAAGCCCGCCATCGCCAGTGGAATCGTCACCGCATTATACACCAAAGAGATGCCGAGGTTCTGTTTGACAAGCCGATAGGTCGTACGTCCAATCTTAAACGACTCTTCGAGAGAAGTCAGGGAGTCGTTCATCAACACCACATCGCTGACGTCAATCGCGATGTCACTGCCGTTGCCCATTGCAATACCGATCTCTGCCTGTGCGAGTGCCAGAATATCATTGACACCGTCGCCTGCCATCACGACACGGTGGCCATCGGACTGCATCTGTGCGATCAGGTTGGCTTTTTCCTGCGGTGTCAGTTCGGCATGGTAATGCTCTATGCCCACCTCATCAGCAATACGTTTTGCGACACCTTCATGATCGCCTGTGAGCATCACAATGTCGATTCCGGCGTGTTGAAGCGAACGGATCACATCGGCAGCATCGCTCTTGGCACGGTCAGCAAGTTCAAATCGTGCGATCAACCGCTCCCCGACTGCAAAATAGAAGAGCGTGTGGCTGCTGTCATGGTGAACAGAGATACCCTGCTCCTGCATCAACAGTGCATTGCCTCCGATCAGCATCTCTTGATCACACCGTGCGACCATCCCTTTGGCCGGAAGCTGTTGCAACTCGTCCAGGGCCGGAAGCATCTGTTCTGCATCGTCCGTCAAATATTCAGACACGCCGAGAGAGACAGGGTGCTTTGAGGCATTCAACAGTGCCAGCAGTTTGGTCCTATATGCTCTTCTTTCATCGTCATCATCAAACCATTCGGCATGCTGTACCTGCGGTCTGCCCTCAGTGATCGTACCTGTCTTGTCCAGCACCAGCGTGTCTATCTTCGCCAAGGTCTCCAGGTGAAGCGCCTCTTTGAAAAGAATACCGCGCTTAGCCCCTTGGCCAAGACCGACCATCGTAGCGACCGGCGTTGCCAGAGCCAACGCACACGGACAGGCGATAATGATGACCGAGATCCCCACCATAAAGGCGGTCTCAAAACTGTGCGGCCAGATCCACCAGACCGCAAAGGTAGCAAACGCCAGCAGTAAAATAACCGTTGAAAAATACTCGGAGAGACGGTTCGCCACCTGTTCAATGCGCGGTTTTTTTGCCAGGGAGCGTTCCAGCATCGTCAAGATGTTCGCCAAGGTGGAGTGTTCAAAATCTTTGGTCGCTCTATAGGTCACAACCGCATCGATACTGGTGGTCCCGCTGACGACATGATCGCCGACGTTTTTATAGATCGGTTCGCTCTCCCCGTTCAGGCTGGACTCGTCAAAACTGCCCGCACCATCAATAATCTCGCCGTCAATACCCGCTTTTTCCCCGGCTTTAAGAAGCAATATATCACCGACAATGACTTCGTTCACGCTCACATTGTGCTGTTCACCCTCTTTTAAGAGCGTCACCTCACTCGGAATATGTTTGGAGAGAACATCCAGGGTGTCCGCGGCACTCTTTTTGCTGAGCACCTCCAAGAACTTCCCCAAGAGCACAAAGGTGATGATCATTGCCACCGAATCGAAATAGGCTTCGCCCAACTCGAAGAGCGTAATATAGATAGAGTAGAGGTAGGTCAGCGACGCACCCGTCGCGACCAGGATGTCCATGTTGACCGTTTTGGTCTTCAGCCCGTAATAGGCCCCGCGAAAGAAGATCCAGCCGCTGTAGAACAGTACCGGCGTTGACAAGAGCCACTCGGCGACGTTGAGGATGTTCTTGATGCTTTGATCCATCCCAGTAAAGAATCCGGCATACTGTGCCACCGCCACCGTCATAATATTCATCATCGCAAAGGCCGCTACCGCAATACGGAGATAGTAGTCTTTGCGCTCTTTCTCGGCACGGGCTTCCTGGATATCCGGATCATAAGGAAAGGCGTCATAACCGATAGCGCGGATCATATCAATGATCTTCGAGAGTTTGACTACCCCATCATCCCATATAATGCGCGCTTTGTTGTTGGTATGGTTGATGAAGACCTCTACGACACCCTCCATCTTATGGAGTGCCTTCTCGTTAAGCCAGACACAGGCCGAACAATGAATGCCCTCAATAATAAGCGAGACCTCGTTAAACCCTTCGCTGTCAACGATGACATAGCGGTCGTAAAAAGCCGGTGAGTTAAAATTGTTGCTGTCTTGATACTGTTCCGTCGGTGGTGCCAACTGCTCGTCACCGAGTTTGTCATAAAAACTCTCCAGACCTTCATCTTTAAGCAGATGGTAGATCCCCTGACACCCCTTGCAGCAAAAATTAAGCTCCCCCTCTTTGATCATAACCGATTCATCAAACTGAAGATGGCAGTGACTGCACGCGACGTTAGACAATCTCGAACCTTCCTGCTTCTCTGTTTTTGACGATTCTGTCATACGGAGCGATAATACCGCTCATACAGATATAGACACCTGCAGCCGGCTGTGTCGCAGCAAAACCCAATGCCATGCCGAGGTTGACGCTTGCCTCACTTTTGTCAATAAAGAACGGGGTCATGGCACCGACCAGAACGATGACCCTGTCGGGCAGATATTCCGCCAGCTGTTCCGCAGTCAGATGCATGGTATCCGTTCCATGTACGATCACGAAAACATCTTCATCATCGGCTGAAAGGATCGCAGTCAGCTGGTCACGGTCGATCTGTTCCATCTCCAGCGAGTCTTTATAGAGCATTCCTGCGATATCAACGTCATACGAGAAACCTTTCACGATCTCTTCGATCGCCAGATTATCAAACGGGACCTCTAACTCGCCGGTGATTGTGTTGTAACGTTTGTTAAATGTACCGCCAGTGTTCATTATCTTCATAGTAACTCTTTCAATGATCTTATGATCTTGGTCGCTTCGCTTGTGGTCGCATCCGGTGAAAAAAGATAACTCTCTTTAACACCAGCCTTGTGTGCAGCGATGATGTCACGTTCACTGTCACCCACAAGCAGAGAGTGGTTTAGATCAATGTCATGTTTTTTAGCTGCTTCGAGCAACATGCCCGGCTCTGGCTTTCGGCAGTTGCATGTTCCGGAGATATCCGGATGATGCGGACAGTAATAGACATCAGCTACCGTTATCCCGTTTTTGCCGAAGGTCTCAACCATCCAAGCCGTCAATCGTGCAAAATCATCTTCACTGTAGTAACCTCGTGCAATACCGGACTGGTTGGTCACGACAACAATCAGATACCCAAGGTCCTGATATTTCTTGCACAGCTCGAAAATACCGTCGATGAACTCAAAATCCCCGACCTTATGAAGGTAGTTCTTTTCAATATTCACTACCCCGTCACGATCAAGAAAAAGCGCAGGTCTACTCACTGATTACGCACCTACTCCATCACCGAACATCTCTTTCTCGATAGCGTCGCAGATCATATGCTCGATCAGAAGATGCGACTCCTGGATCCGTGGTGTAGCATCTGAGGGGACAATCAATGTATAATCAGCAGTCTGTGCCATCTTTCCGCCGTCACGACCGGTCAACGCGACCGTTGTGATCCCTCTCTCCTTGGCCGATGCAAAAGCGTTAAGAATATTCTGTGAATTACCAGAAGTAGAGATACCGATAAAAAGATCGCCCGCTTCGCCCATCCCTTCCAGCTGACGTGAAAAGACATAGTCATACCCGTAATCATTTCCGATCGCCGTCAAGTTTGAGGTGTCGGTGGTCAATGCCAACGCCGGCAAAGATGGACGGTCAAAACCATAGCGACCTACCAACTCGGCAGCAAAATGCTGAGCATCCGCTGCAGAGCCGCCATTACCGGCGATCAAAATCTTTTTGCTCTTCTTATAGACCGTGACACAGGCTTTGATAACCTCTGCGATCTCCTCTAGAAATGTGCCATCGTTTAAAATCTTCTGTTTAGTCTCGGCCGAAGCAGCCACTTCGCTTTTAATATAATCTATCATCTACTTTTTTCCTCGTAATTTCTCTTTTAATATTATTTTACCCATCTCGACACCCGGTTGGTCATAGGCATTAATGTCAAGCATATTGGCGACCAGTGCCGTCAGGAGTTCATAGTATAAGATCAGCTGGCCGATCTCCGAAGCGTTGACGCTCTCGATCTCGATCACGTCGAGAGGGATATTGTCGAGCGAATCCAGCGCTTCGATGATCGAATCGGCCTGCATGTTGATCAGTTCCGAAAAGTCGTAACCGTTGATCAGGTCCATCGCATCAAGGTGTTCAAAGGTATTGTCCGGAATCCGCATCGTATTGTTAAACTCTTTGATCTTGATGACGGTCACCGATTTATCGCGTTTTCCTTCTACGATCAGCTGCAGAAAAGAGTGTTGATCCGTCGGCCCGATCAGGCCCACCGGCGTCAAGCCCACGTGGAGTTCACTGTGACGCTGCTTTTTGCCCAGACTCTCACCCCAAAGCTGTACATACCAGGCATTAAACTCACGAAAGACCTCGGAGTAGGAGAAGAGACAGTTGATGTTGTAGGTGTTGGTGTTCTGGGCATAGAAGGTCGCCTTCTTCATCAAAGAGTGGCAATATCCCTGATCGTTGAAAAAGGCATCACGGACTTTTCTGGCACCATCGAGCAGCAGCTGGATGTTAACACCGATCAGCGCAAGCGGAATAAGCCCCGCACTGCTCAAGACAGAGAAACGGCCGCCCACATTTTCAGGAATGGCGTAATGGGCGATACCTCTCGCATCGGCGAACTTCTCAAGCGCCGAATTTTCATCGGTGATAATGACGCAGTTATCATTTTGCAGGTGCTCGACCGCATCAATATATTTGGCCACGGCAATCGTCTCAATCGTCGTTCCCGACTTACTGATAAGACAGTAATAGGCGTTGTGCATGTCGAAACTTTTCAGTTTGCTCTCCAGGATCAGCGGGTCGGTCGTATCCAGAATATGCAGTTTTTTGTCAAAAGAGCGTACAAGGTCCAAGAAGTGATAAACGGCAGAAGCCCCCAGTGCGCTTCCTCCGATACCGATCACAACGATGTTGACCTGATCGACTTTGGACGCCAGCTCCAAAAACGGTGTGACATCCTGATCGCAAAGGTCATAAAATCCTATCTCTTCTCTCTCTTTGGCAATCGCATCGGAGAGCTTGTCATTGACTTTGGGTGAGAACTCGAAGGTATTTGTCATAATTTCATCTTTTGAATTTTAAAGTGAATTATTTTATCGAACTTAGGCTAAAGAGCCTATTTTAAAGCGAAAAAGGCTCCAAAAAGCGTATAAACTTGACATCTTCCGTTTAGTTGTTATAAAATACGTTAAACAAATCTTAAAATCACTTCTTCAATTTATTCACAACTCTGTGAAAATTCCTCAGAACTCACATAAGGTAATTCATGAGCGACACCCGTCAGCACAAAAACAACAAATCCTCCCGAACACATGTTCCCGTTACTGGTCACACTATTGAAGACCTCCGCACCAAACCGATTGACGAACTTGTCAATATCGCTGCAGAACTTGGGGTAGAAGATCCCAACGAACTCAAACGTCAGGATCTTACCTTTGAGATCTTGAAATCACAGACATCTCAAGGCGGTTTCATCCTCTTCACCGGTATTTTGGAGACGATGCAGGACGGTTACGGTTTCCTGCGTTCGATCGACACGACCTTCAGTGACTCGCTCAATGATGCCTATGTCTCCAGTACACAGATCAAAAAGTTCGCCCTTCGTAATGGTGACGTGGTCACCGGTCAGGTCCGCCCTCCGAAAGACCAGGAGCGTTATTACGCTCTTCTCAAGGTCGAGGCGATTAACTACCTGCCGCCGGCAGAGAGCAAAAAACGTCCGCTCTTTGAAAACCTGACGCCTCTTTACGCACTTGAACAACTCACACTGGAGTACAAACCCGAAAAGCTGACCGGGCGTATGATGGACCTTTTCTGCCCTATCGGCAAGGGCCAGCGCGGCCTGATCGTCGCACCGCCGCGCTCCGGTAAAACGGAATTGATGAAGGAGATCGCACATGGTATCACGGCAAACCATCCGGAAGCCGAACTGATGGTCCTTCTTGTTGACGAACGTCCCGAAGAGGTTACCGATATGGAACGCTCTGTCAAAGGCGAAGTCTACAGTTCTACCTTCGATATGCCGGCAAAAAACCACGTCAAAGTCGCCGAGATGGTCATCGAACGTGCCAAGCGCCGTGTCGAGATCGGCAAAGACGTTGTGATCTTGCTTGACTCGATCACTCGTCTTGCACGTGCCTATAATACGGTTACACCGTCAAGCGGTAAAGTCCTTTCAGGTGGTGTTGATGCCAATGCACTGCACAAACCGAAGCGTTTCTTCGGTGCGGCACGTAACATCGAAAACGGTGGTTCACTGACGATTATTGCAACAGCACTTGTCGAGACGGGAAGCCGTATGGACGAAGTGATCTTTGAGGAGTTCAAAGGAACAGGTAACTCGGAGGTCGTACTTAGCCGTAAGATCGCCGATCGCCGTATCTTCCCTGCAATTGATATCTTGAAATCCGGTACGCGTAAAGAAGAACTTCTTATCGGTCCGGATATCCTCCAGAAAGTCTTCATCTTGCGTTCTATGCTCCATAAACAGGAAGATGAAGTCGAAGCACTTCGCTTCCTCTACACCAAGATGCAGAAAATGCCAACGAATGAAGAGTTCCTTAACATGATGAACGAGGCGAAATAAGCGCTTATGAGAGTCGGTGTCTTTGATAGCGGAATCGGTGGTCTGACGGTTGTCAAATCCCTATTGGAACATCAACTGTTTGAAGAGATCATCTACTTTGGCGACACGGCCCGCGTGCCGTATGGTGTCAAAGACAAAAACACCATCGTCCGCTACTCCCTTGAGGCCTTGGAATTTTTTAAAAACTTCGAGATCGACCTGCTGATCACCGCCTGTAATACCGTAAGCGCCTACGCTCTCGAAGAGATGCGGGCCCAAGCACCTTTTGACGTCATCGGTGTCGTCGAACCCGGTATCATCGCCACCAAAAACGCGCTGAACGACAGTGCTGCAAATATCCTGGTTCTTGGCACAAACGCAACGGTCTCATCCAAAGCCTACGAGATCTTACTGAAAGAGCAGGGATTCACCAACACGACGGCTAAAGCCACCGGACTTTTTGTCCCTATCATCGAAGAGGGACTTTTTTCGGGCGAAGTACTCGAAAGTACTATGAAGCATTACTTTGCGGGTCTTGAACATCCCGACGGGATCATTCTCGGCTGCACACACTTCCCTCTGATCGCCGACGCAATTGCCGACTATTTCAACGACAATGTAACGTTGATCCACTCAGGAGAGGCAATAGTCGAATATTTGGAGACACACTACCCGTTTACCCAAAAACACGCCGAACCAAAGATCAAATTCTTCGCCTCGGAAAACCCCGAAGCACTGCGAAAAACGGCCCACCAATGGCTGAACCTTCCTGAACAAATATAGGTTCAATCTGTCACATTTACAGAGCTAAAAGCACAGCTGTGCTATAGTCTAAAATATTTCAAAAATAGGCATTAAAGTGAATGAGAGTTCTGAAGTTTTAGCACGAAAGTATCGTCCCGAAAGTTTTAATGAACTGATCGGCCAAGAGACGATTTCACAGACCCTTTCCCTTGCCCTTGACGCCAAACGCCTCTCACATGCCTACCTCTTTTCAGGCCTTCGCGGTTCCGGGAAAACCTCTACGGCCCGGATCTTTGCCAAAGCGCTGATCTGTGAACAGGGACCGACATCCCATCCTTGCGGTGTCTGCGAGCACTGTCTTATGGCCAAAGAGGGACGCCATATTGATATCATCGAAATGGATGCCGCCTCCAGCCGCAAGATCGATGATATTCGCGACCTTATCGAACACACCAAGTATAAACCTGCCGCAGGAAACTACAAGATCTTTATAATCGATGAAGTGCATATGCTTACGAAAGAGGCCTTTAATGCTCTGTTGAAGACACTTGAAGAGCCTCCGGCCTATGTCAAGTTCATCCTTGCGACTACGGATCCACTAAAGCTGCCAGCGACGATCTTGAGCCGTACCCAGCATTTTCGTTTTAAACGCATCGCCAATGTCAATGTCGTCCATCATCTTGAACATATCCTTCAACTTGAGAACATCACCTACGAAGAGGCCGCTTTGGACATCTTGGCACGCAGCGGTTCAGGCAGCCTTCGCGATACACTGACCCTGCTTGATCAGGCCATCATCTACTCGAAGAACCATGTTGATGTTCAGACCGTAACCGACATGCTTGGACTGGTTGACCCGCAATTCATTGAGACAATCTTCACGGCCATATTCAACGGTGACAGGGCTGCTGTACTCGGCTATATTCAGGCACTCGAGGATTATGAGGCCGAGATGGTCGTTGATGAGCTTATCGCCTTTTTGAAAGAGCGTCTCTATGCCCAGGACGGCCACTATTCGGTGTTGCTTTTAGAGCGTTTTTTCCGTATCCTATCCGATGCAAAATCACTCTTCAGCATCAACGCAGACGGCAGTTTTGTGCTCAGTATGGTCTTTTTTAAAATGTTGGAAGCACTGAAGGTCAAAGAGATCGACCAGATGATCGAATCCTTGGAGCTACAGATAGGCAGCGGGGCGCCGATTCCAACAGCGGCAGCCAGACCTCAGCCGCAACAGCCAACACCGTCTGCCGAAGCTGAGCAGGATCTGCCCGTATCCGATACGGTACAGACAACAACCCCGCAACATTCTTTCCAGACGGAAAGCTCACCGGAACCGGAACCTGTCATATCTGAGCCAGTCGTTGAAGATGCCAAAGAACGTGCTCTTTTTGAACAACTTATCGGTAAGATCGAAGACCGCAGTATCGATCTCGGACGCTGTTTTAAAGAACAGATCAGTTTTGTATCGTACGCGGACAACACACTGACGTGGGAGAGCTGTGCTGATGAAGAGTGTAAACAACAGCTCAAGCATGGCTATAGTGTTATCAAACAGTTTGTGCGTGAGATCTTTGGGTTTGAGACGAAAATCAAAGCACAGAAGTGTTCTAAAACGCCAACCGAATCGAGTCCGTCAAACACGCCTGAAGCATCGTTACAAGAACAACCGCAACAAACGCAGGAACAGCCTCAGCAACAGTACCAACAGCCTCAGCAGAGGCCTCAAGTTCAGCCATCTGCTGAGGCCTCTGCACCCCAGGTCTCTTCGATGACAGAGGAGTCCGAGGTCGGTACAGGTTCCTGCGTAGCCGGCTGTAGCGACAGTGATCAATCCACCAAAGAGTTTGACGGTCAGGCCATCCTGGAAGAGCCGATGATCCAAAAAGCCACCGAGCTTTTTGAAGCCACCAAGATCACCATCCAAAACAAAGTGTAGTGGAAAACCTAAGCGCGACCCCCTTTCATGAACGGCTGCTCTCCTTCGATGATGGTGCCTATGATGTTATCTTCTCTGCAAAGCGCTATCTCTTTCGCAAAGAGACCCATCTGGACGGTAAGCTTGTAAAAGTCTATGCCGAAGAGCTGGGCGGAAATGATTTTATCAGCCTCAACTACCAACCGCAAACGCTCAACGGCCTCTTAAAACCGTGTGAAATGGCGGACCGGAAGGTCATTGATTTTGTCAACCGTGCGAAGCGAATTAATCCCTGAACGGCTTGTAAAAAGGCTCGTCCGCCAAGGCCAGCAGCTCCCGATCGCCCCGGCTGTCACCGTAAGCAAAGATATGGTCGTATTGGTCCAGATCATAAGCGGCCTTGACGCGGTTCGCTTTTTCCGGACCGAAACAGTTTTTGGTCGCAAATCTGCCTGTCAGTTTGCCGCCTTTAACCTCAAGGCGGGTGGAGATGAGAACAATACTGTTCTTATCACACCACGGCTGCAGCCACTCCGCCATTGATGCCGAAACAATGACGACTTCATCCCCCCGCTCCTGATGCCATCGTACTCTCTCCATCGCCTTTGGCCTTGTTAAGGCATCGATCTTTTCAAGGGAGTATCGCTCAGCCAATGTCTGAAACTGTTCTGCGTCCCACCCTCTGAAAAAATGCGAAATCAGGCGTTCTTTAGCGATATGGTTGGGGACGATCTTGAGCGTGTAACCTGTCAATATCGGACTTAAAACCACTAAACCGAGATAATATCTTGGTCTGCCCACGGCAAATTGAATAAAGTCAGCCAGGCTGTCTCTGTCGGTGACGGTGCCGTCAAAATCGAACAGAGCAAGGGTCATCGATAGTACCGCTCTTCAAAGTAGCACTTCCCTTTAGGAAGCCAGGAAGGGATATTGTAAAACTTCTTACGCTGCACATCGAGGTACTTCGCTTTATAGGTTTCGTAAGAGAAGTTTTCACACTTGGCAAGATAGAAGGTCGCTTTTGCAACCTCGAATGTCTCTATCTTGACCGCTTCACAGACATCAGAGAGCTCACTTTCAGCGATAGAACGGTGGTTAAAGATCATGATATCTTTCTTGTCAAGGGTCCGTACATCGACCAGGGCATCGTCAAGGCGACCATATTTTGAGTTGTTGAAGAGCATATGTACCTTCATATCGCAATTGTAAGAGACAACAGAAGCCGGTGTATAGCCCAGTGAAAAGAGGTTTCCACGGTAGGGTTCCAACTCTTTACAGACCTCCTCCGCCTTAACCCCGTAAACGATAGAACTGTAAGATGAGCTCTTTTCAAAAAGCGACAGTGGGAGCAGCAGTACCGTTACGACGATGAGACCATGCAGCATCGTAAAGATGACGTTATATGTGAAAAGCCGGTTCAGTCGCGCTTCGTCGACAAAGACAAACAACAGGTACATGTACGGCACGAAAAGCAAAAACCAGTGCAAACCGACCGTGTTTTTCAGAGAGACGACAAAAAATATCGTTAACGAGACACCCAGGACCGCAGTGATCAGTGTCAGGGTCCTACCGCGCTGAAATCCCGACTTGACCAACATCCAAAGACCCCATGGCGTAAACAGGTACAAGACGATGCCGAAAAAGACCAAGAGAAGTTCCGGATGGTACTCGGATTTTGGTCGGGCAATGAAGTTGAACATGATGTTGTTCCAACAGCTGTTGTAGTTGAAGTAGAGGTTTTGTGCAACAAACAAAAGCAGTACCGTTGTCACCAGCAGTATAGGCTTGATCGCTTTTTGTCTGAGCGTAATCAACGCATAGAGATAGAGCGCAAAGATCAGAAAAACGGCAAAGTACTTGCTCAAAAAAGCCAGGCCGAGGAAAACCCCTGCCCCCAGCGCCCTCTTCCACCACGCTTCTCTCTCCAGGGCACTGACAAAAAGATAGGCGCCGATCGTGCCGAAAAAAGCCAGCGCAATGTCGTTGGTAAAGAGCAGCATCAGCATGTCGATGGGACTGGCAAGGAAGATCAAGGCGACATAAAACGCTTTCTCTTTGGAGACGCTTCTGATGGCAAGAAGATAGATAACATAGGCCATCACAACAGCGCTCATCACGCTGAAAAGTCTGTACAAGATGACATCATGGCTGATAAAGCGCATCAGGTAGATCAGCCAGCCCACCATTGGCGGGTGGTCATAATAGCCCATCATCAGGTTCTGTCCCCACTTGACAAAGTAGGCTTCATCCCCCGTAATAGGGAGCATCACAAGGATGACAAGTTTGGTCAGTAGGATCAGCGCAACGGCCAAAAGCGCCTTGCGGTACTTCTGCAGAAGTGTCATATACTCATCTTTTTAAACTGGAACTCCGGGATCGTTTTGATGATCAGCATCACCCATCGCCACATCCATCTAGTGTAGAGGACATTTCTGTTTTTCTGCTGTGCCTTGTAGATATCTTCTGCCACCTCGTCAGGCTGTGCCGTCAGTTTTTCAGGAAGGTCCATCCCTTCGGTCATTTTAGTCGCCACAAATCCGGGTTTCACTGTCAAGACATGCACCTGCGCTCCATAGAGCCGGTTTCTAAGCCCTGACAGATACGCCGTAAGCGCCGCTTTTGCTGAGCCGTAGATGTAATTGCTCTTGCGACCGCGATCACCGGCCACGGAGCTGATGCCGACGATAAAACCGCTTCTTCTCTGTTCAAAATCATCGGCAACAATATTCAGCAGACTTACGACACCGGTATAGTTGGTCTCCATGATGCGCCGGGCTTCATCAAAGTCTGACTGTGCCTTCTCCTGCTCGCCAAGATACCCAATGGCAGAGATGATACCCAGCGGCTTCTCTTCGAGCTGTTCATAAAAGGCCTGATGGCTCTGATAGTCCAGGATGTCCAGTTCGACAAGTTTGACAACGCGCTGTGTTCTGACCGTCACGTCATTTGCAAATGCCTCCAGCGTATCTGCCTCTCTTGCGGCAAGGTAGAGATCGTAGCCGTGTTTGGCATACTCTCTCGCTGTCGCTTTGGCGATGTCACTTTTTGCGCCGATGATCAATATATAGCTCATGTTATATTCCTACTCGTTTTGATTGTAATGACTGGAACTTGGTCTCCATATTCTGCTCTTTTCTGTACTCTCTGAAGGTCTCGATCTGCGGGTACCCCTTCTCGAAGGTCTCCTTGGAGACACGAACATCTTTGGTCAGGTAGATACGCCCCTCGTGCTCTACAACGATCTCATCAAGCTTGTCGAGAAGCTCGAAAAGCCCCTTCTCTATTTTGAAATCCAGCGCAAGACTGTACCCCTCTATCGGAAAAGAGAGATAGTTGTCATTGGCCTTGCCGTAGAGTTTAAGCACCGCCAGAAACGACCCCTTGCCCGAGTCAGAGATGGTTTTTAGAATCGCTTCCAACCCTTCATAACTCCGCTCTTTGGGCAGGATGAACTGGTACTGGGTAAAGCCGTTTTTGCCATAAATGCGGTTCCAATGGCCGATGGCATCGAGCGGATAAAAGAAGGTGTCGATGTCAACACGCTGTTTGGAGACCCGCTCTTTGACCTTACCGTAGTAGAGCCAGTTGAAGACCCGCACACTGAGGTTGTTCAGTGCAAAGCTCGGAAAGTTGAATGGGATGGTGCGCTTGGCACTGTTTTGGTAGTCGAGCTTCCCGTCATCTTTGAAGTCGCCGACCATCAAAAGACATTTACCGATCTGATCACCTTTGGCAAGGCAGTCGATCCAGGCAACCGAATAGGGCTTATCGCTGTACTCTTCAAAGGCCTCGAAGGTCTCTTTGAGGTTTTTGGTCTTGATGGTGGTCTGCTCTATGAATTTGGAGTTGATCTTTTTCAAATAGATCTTGGCATCCACAATGACACCGGTCAGACCCATACCCCCGCAAGTCGCCTTGAACAGTTCGGGCGTCGTCTCTTTGGAACAGGTGACGATCTCACCGTCGGCCAGCATGATGTTAAATTCCTGCACACATTCGCTGAAACACCCTTCGACATGATGGTTCTTGCCATGGACATCGGACGCGATGGCGCCTCCTACCGTGATAAGCTTCGTACCCGGCGTGACTTTGAGGAACCACCCTCTCGGAACGAAAGACTCCAATATCTCGGAAAGCAGCACGCCGGCCTGTACATGCAGCAGCCCCTGCTCTTCGTCAAAACTGATAAAATAGTCATGCGGTCTGACATAGATGATGTTCTCGTTCAAGGCGCTGTCACCGTAACTTCTACCGTTGCCAAAGGGTATAAAGCTTGCATCTTCGCTGACGATCTCTTTGAGCGTCTCGACTTTGTCAAACCTGAAGACGCGGTTTTTGATCTTCGGGTACATTCCCCAGCTCATCAGGCTCATGAAGTCTGCTCCTCTTTATGGATAAAGACATAATGCTTGTCTAAAAAATATTTGATGACGTAACCGATACCCAGACCGATGACTGCTCCGAAGTATTTGGCATCCGGATCGTCTAAAAGGGTGTCGAACGCAATCTCCGTTCCCCAGAAAATGACGGTAGTAAAGACCCCCATAAAGGAATAGAGCACAAACTTTTTGGCATCGTCTTTCTTGTCTTTGGGGGTATGGTAAAAGATAAACTTTTTATCCAGGAGATATTTGGCGACCAGTCCGGCCAATGTTCCGAACGCCATGGCCACATAAAGTTCACCGACACCCGTATAGAGGAGAAAACTAAAGTACTGAAACAGCAGGTTAAAGAGTGTTGATATCACCGCAAAGAGCGTGTACTTTATCACTAGCATCAGTAGAGTATCCATGCAAAAGCGACACCCCAACCGACAATGGTGAGCTGCATAAAACGGTCTTTGAGGACGATCTTGGTTGGTGAACCGCTGTCCTGCTGGACAAAGGCGATCTGCATATAGCGAAGAATACCCAGGATGACAAAGAGCGCCGTAAGATAGAGATACTCGCTGTGGACCCGTGCCACAACCTCTGCGGATGTCGTATAGATCGTATAGGCGACAATAACGACAGAGGCCATGATCGCCATCGCCGTATCGAGGAACTGAAGGTTATAGCCATCGATAACTTTACGCATCTTTTTACCCGTATTTAGATAGATCAATACATCATCGCGACGTTTTGCAAGAGCCATAAAAAGTGCCAGAAGGAAGGTCATAATGACGATCCACATCGATAGCGGGATCCCGGTTACGGCCGAGCCGATAAACAGGCGCAGTACAAAACCGACGGCAATGATCGTGACATCAACGATGGCGACATGCTTCAGGAAAAAGCTGTACGCGACGTTCATAACGACATAAGCTCCAAGAATAGCGGCAGCATTGAAAGAGAGTGATGTCATCAGCACAAAACCGGTGACTGAGAGCATCACCATCATGACAACCGCTTCTTTTTTTGTGATGGCACCGGACGCCAGCGGCCGGTTTCGTTTTTTGGGATGTTCTCTGTCCTCTTCGATATCATGATAATCATTCAGACTGTAGATAGCACTTGCGGTCAATGAAAACGCGATAAAGGCAATAAATGCATTAAAGAGAAGGGTGGTGTCAGTGATCTTTAGCGCAAAGAAAAGAGGAAGAAAGATAAAGAGGTTTTTAATGTACTGATGCGGCCGCATCAACTGAACAATGGCTGACAGTTTCAATGCTTCTCCTTCTCTCAAAACGGGCTGATGACAAGAAACACCCTATTTATACAAGTCCTATGATTATAGTTCTCTTTGACTTATAAATGCCTTCTCGACAGACGCACAGCCTCTCACTTGAACAGCTTTTGTATTGTTTTTTTTTATATTGTGATCTTTAAAATGATTGTGATTGATGTTTTTTGAATGTAAGAAAATGGTGCGCACGAGAGGATTTGAACCTCCACACCCGTAAGGCACTACCCCCTCAAGGTAGCGTGTCTACCGTTCCACCACGTGCGCAGTTAAAGAAAGATGTCAGCCAAAAAGGCTGACTGAGGGTTACTTAAGTTGATTAACCTAGGTAAGGGTTCGCGTATAGTGCGATAAGCGCGATTACTAGAGTATAGATAACCTGTGCTTCGATCATTGCAAGAGCGATGAACATAGTTGTCATAAGCTTTCCGCCTAGACCTGGGTTACGTGCAGTACCAGCGATAGTTGCAGCAGCAGTGTGACCCATACCGATAGCACCACCAAGTGCAGCAAGACCAAGACCAACACCAGCAGCGATCATAGAATAGGCTTTAAGCGTTTCGTTCACTACTGCTTCTTCTGCACCAAATGCAGCCGCTGCAAGAGCGATCATCAGGAATACGATTTTTTTCATTATATTTCTCCGTTTTAAAATCAAAGTCCGTTCGGCTAGCGTAACCTATCTGAATCGATAAGCCAGAGCCACATAAATGCGAGCCCTGTCCCTACTTAACACTTTGTATGCGGAATTATAGTGCGTGGGTTATAAATGTTTGTTTAAAAGCGGAAATTTTTTATTTCGCGCGTCCCAAACTTATCTTGTTGCCCTTGAATTCTAGGATCTCAACCTTGATGTCATCGCCTATGCTGATGACATCAGCAACATTCTTAATGTGTTCATCAGAGATCTTTGATATATGCAGCAGACCGTCCACACCGCCTGGCAGTTCGACAAAGGCGCCGAAATCAACGATGCGTTTGACCTTACCCTCGATCACATCCCCCACTTGATACTCGGGAACAGCTTCACGCTCTTTCGTCGCGATCTCTTCAATATGTTTACGAGCGGCTTTGACCCCCTCACGGCTAGTACCGGAGACTTTGACTTTACCGCCTTTACGGTCGATGTCGACCGCGACTTCGAAACGCTCGATGATCTCGCGGATCGTCTTGCCCGCCTGACCGATGATCTCACCGACACGAGAGGGGTCAATATGAAAGATAGCGTTGCTTGGCAGATCCTCACTGATCTTGATCTCTTTTTCGGCGTCCAGCATGATGTCAATGATATGGGCACGGCCTTCTCTGGCCTGATAGAGCGCTTTTTGCAGAACATCGAGAGAGATACCACCCAGCTTGATATCCATCTGCAGTGCTGAGATCCCCTCTTTTGAACCTGTTACTTTGAAATCCAGATCACCGTCATGATCCTCCAATCCCGTGATATCGGAAAGTATCGCGTAGTCATCCCCTTCGGAGACCATCCCCATCGCAATACCGGCAACAGTATCGGTCAGTTCAAGATCGCCCGCACGCATTGCCATGTAGCCGCCGCAGACCGTTGCCATGGATGAAGAACCGTTTGACTCCAGGATCTCGGAGACAAGACGGATCGTATTCGACGGCGACTCCAACGTGCACTCCAAAGCGCGTTTAGCCAGGTTACCGTGACCCAGTTCTCTTCGTTTAGGTGCCCCCATCGGTGATGCTTCACCGACAGAGAAGCCCGGGAAATTATAGTGCACCATAAAACGTTCACTTTGCTGAGCAGTATCGCCCAAGGTCTCATACATCTGTGCATCTTTGTCGCCGCCGAGTGTCAAAACGACCAGAGCCTGTGTCTGACCGCGTGTAAACAGGCACGAGGCATGTGCCGACGGTAGAACATTGGTCTTGATATCGATAGGACGGATCTCGGTAAGTGTCCGTCCATCTGCACGAATGCCATCTTCTAAAATCGCCTGACGGACCATCGCTGTTTTCACATTGACAAGTGCCATCTTTACATGTTCTTTGTCCCATTCGCTATGCGTTTCCAGAATAGTGTTACGTATCTCACGCAGTGCATTTGAGCGTTCACTTTTGGCCATCTGACTGATCGCATCTTTTATCGTATGACTGTATTTCTCACGAATAACCGCTTCGATCTCGTCGGTACCCTCGACTTTATGCAGCTGCAGTGGCTTAGGTGTTTTGACATACGGTGTAAATGCACTCTCATAGGCTTCATTGGCATTTTTTAACGAGCTTTGCACCTGCGAAAGGATCTCTATAAAGGCCTCTTCATCCAACAGGTTCGACGTATAGCTCTCAATCGTGTCGACACCCATCGCAGGGTCGATCATCGGATCGACCATTGCCGTGGACAGCAGTTCAACTTCAACCGAACCCTGTGCTTTCATCTCGATCATCAAAAGATCGTTCTTGCTTCCAGCGACGTAGAGGTCCAGTGTACTTTCGGCAAGTTGCGACATGGTAGGATTGATGATCAGCTCCCCTTCGACCTTTGCGACGCGGCACGCCGTCACCGAGTTTTTGATATCGATGTCAGAGATGTAAAGTGCTGCTGAAGCTGCATTCAGTGCAAGGGTCTGCAGATCAGACTCTTCATCTGCACTAAGGACCATCACCGTGATCTGGATGGGGTTCGTGAACCCTTTAGGAAAGAGAGGACGGAGAGAACGGTCGATGATCCGCGATGTCAAGGCCTCGAAATCACTCGGCTTGGTCTCTCGCTTGATATAGCCCCCCGGGAACTTGCCTGCGGCGTATGCTTTTTCGATATACTGGACGGTCAATGGAAGGAACTCGCCGCCGGCAAACTCGTTTTCATCGATCACGACTGTTGCAAGCAGTACACTTTTGCCGCTTTTCATCCAGACAGAGCCATTGGCCTGTCTTGCGACATCGCCCAGGGCATACTCTTCGTTTTTATTATCCAGGTCAATTAACACATTGTAGTCCATCTTATTCTCCTAAGTACTGTGCTATCTGCATATCTGTGATGTCATCAAACAACTCATAATAGCTTCTTGTCTCACCATAATCATTTAAGGATGATACCATGAAAATATTGTCGGCCAACGGTTCCAGTGTGTCAAGGAGGTCACTCGGGAGTACAGGCACAGCAAGATAAACCGCTTTTGGGTTCATCGCCAAAACTGTCTTGATCGCGGCCATCAGCTTCAGGCCGCTCTCTGCACCTTCGTCGACCAGCATAACGGTCTCATCCCGCATATCTTTAAAATGCTTCCCTTTTCGGTATTTGTAGATATAACTGAGTATTTTCTCTTCATATTTGCGCGAAGCTTCGCCATAGATGTAGTCATAGGTTATCTCAAAGGCATCTATAAGCCTGTCATTGATAACGATCTCCTCATGTTCACTGACACGTGCCAGCTCACAATCACTATTTTTTGGTGCATAGATACCGGCTGAGAAGAGAAAGTCCTTCTCCAACTGCATACGGCTGTTGAAGTGGTGGATGAGTTCAAGCCCGCCGGATGAAACAGCAACCAGATGCCACTTTTCCTGTTTCATCTGCTCAAGAGGCAGCTGTTCTTTCAGTTTTTCGGCTGCATCGCTGCGATCTTTAAACATATATTTTCTGTTACTCACCTTCACCCCTTATCGGCTTTTCAATGTATCTGTTGTTCTGTAGTTGATCGCACTGTTGACCAACGGTTTCAATGCAATTGTAAAATAGACATACTTATCAAATACATTACTGGTCACTCCCCCACTCAAAAGGACCGGTCGATTATTTTCTACATACCGCAAGCCGAAATCCCAACAGCGCTTCGAGTATAAAAAACCGACTTCCGCATACTTTTTAATGCTCTTTTCAACATCAAATGCATACTTTGTAAAGTACTGATAATGTTTATTATAGCGATAAGCAAGATCAGCATTCAAGTATTTGGTATAAGGATCAAGCTCGTCCCGGTATGCCTTGTTCTCATAGAGGTACGATACCCCCACATTGAAGGCACTGTCCTGGTAACGCAGAGTATTCAGTGTTTTAACCAGCTCATTGCGGTCAAAACTGTAAAAAGTGTTGTCGTAAAATAAGATGCGGTCGGTGATGTTCCATCGCAACTCATTTTCAAAGTCACCCGGTCCTACCTCTTTATCCGTTACCGTACTCAAGTTTATAGGCTGGGAAAGTCGATGGTATATCTTCTCTTTACCGCTGTCATCAATGATATACTGCGAAAACTGCAGATCCACGTTATCTTTTACATTCGAGAGCGTGTAAAACTCACAATCCAGCGGGTTGCTCGGATTGGCACCGGAACATTCGTCCCCTACGTTTGCATAGTACCCTGTCTCCTTATCCGCACCGAACTTTGTATAGGCAACTGAAAGACCCATAGTATGGGAGTTTTCCTCATATCCTTTAGTAACATAGGTACCGGCCTCAACAAGATGAGAAAGACTGCCGTAGTACCCTTTTTCATAAATGCCAGGTGTGCTGACATTGGCATCTGCCTCGCTTCTAAAATCGATCATACGACCATGAAGCTCAACTTTGTAAGCGACATTCAGATATTCATCAAGAAGAGAAGCCTGTAATGTTACAGGCAGCTGAAGTTCCACTTCGCTACCTGTTTTACCCTCCAGGCGAAAGTAGTTGTTGGCGTTCATGTTGAGTGTATAGTATAGATGTTGCTTTAAAAATGCATCCAAATAGTGATGGTACTGGAGTATAGGTAGTTTCTGGATCGTCACATCGCGTTTTTCTATGTTTTGCGGATCAAGGTCAAGATAGTATTTTAGATAACTCCCATAATAGTTGTCTTCTTCGTTGTAAAAAAGATTGACACGGGAGTAGACCTGATTTGATGTGACATTGCTGATCGTATCATTACTGGAGAGGTTGATATAGTCAACATCGTTCATCCACTGAAGATCGGCAAAAAGACCAGACTGTCCAGTAAGATCCAGTCCCAGCCAATTTTCCAGAACGCGGCTGTTCTCATAGTTGAAACCCAAACCGTAATGCTTCTCATTTTGAAGACTGTTCTCTAAAAAATAGCTCTGTTTCTCACTAAAATAGCCTACTGTCAGACTTCCTTTTGAGTCCAGTGAATCTACGAAACGCAAGGTGCCGTACAGTCCCTCTCCACGTGATGACCTGACCTGTGGCTTGAGTTCAATGTCAGCTCTCTCACCGACAACAAGATAGACAGGCTGTTCATAAAAGACCCCTTCGGAACTGGAGACACCGAAAGAGGGCATCAACAACCCGCTTTTTCGTGTCCTATCCAGCGAGTAACCGAAATACGGGATATAAAGGATGGGAACACCGCCTATATGAAAGCGGGCGTTGTAGAGGTTGACCCATTGCGTCTCAGCATTGTAATCCGAGCTGCTGAAATATATCTCCCACATGGGATTATCGGGATCACATCCCGAGACGATCCCACCGTCAATCTCATACACATTGTCACAGGCTTCCGTCTTTTCAGAACTGAGCCATATCTTCTCATTTTTCTCCAACATGAAAAACGGGGTAATCGTCCGCTCATCTTTTTTCAGGTTCATCGTCACATATTCACCCATTAACTGGTGTTTAGAACCTCTTAGAATAACGACATTTCCATAGAGATCAAGTTGGGAGCTGTTTTTGTCATAAACAGCTTCATCTGCACTGATATAGGCCTCTTTATACATGACCAAGACATCCGTTTTGGCGATGATTTTATCACCTTCACTCACCAGACTTTTTGCATAAAACTCAATATTGTCGCCAGCGAACAGTAACGACGTGAGAAGAGAGAGTAATATGAGGATTCTAAACATTGACAACCAAAGTCCGAGCAGTTTTATCGTGCCAGCCCTGTCTATTTTTAGTATAAAATGCCCAGACAAAGCCCAGATAGAAGATCATCTCACTGATAATACGGAAAACAGCACGGTTGAGCGCACTACCGAAGATAGGTTTTTGCATCGTTACCGCATCAACAATCTGAATTTTCATAAAGATCTTGCCAAGTGTCGCGCTGTATTGATAGACAAAAAAAGTCTGATAGAGTATTTTGAGCAAGAGATATTCAAAGGTATAGCTGTTGATCAAAGCAACCATCGCCTCGGAGTCACTGGTTGCAGTGACCTGGTCGTAGATAATGATCAAAAAGAGAAAAGCAAGAATAAACTCGTCAATTAAAAAGGCAAGAGCCCGCTTTTGCATATTGGCCAACTCTAAGCCAGCACCTAAAAGACGTTCTTCTACCTCATCGTTCACTTCATCTCCTAAAGCGCTTGGTACGCGATATCGGTACGGAGTTTCTTGCCGGCATAATGCACCTGGCCGCAGAGCGAATATGCACGGTCACGTGCCTCTCGGATCGTATCACCCAGACCGACACAGACCAGGACCCGTCCGCCGTCAGCATAAAGTTTACCGTCCTCTTCGCTGACACCGGCATAGGAGATATGGGTATTCGCTTTGATATCATCATGAACGATCTCATCGACAATGATCTCGGCAGGCGGTGTTGAGCTGTACGGGTAATCCTTGCTTGCCATCACGACACCGACAGCGTACTTATCTGAAAATTCAACATTCAGAGTGTCAAGCTGTTTCGTCGCTGCTTTATAGAAGAGTTCTGATGCCGGTGTCTTAAGCAGTGGCATCAAGATCTCACACTCCGGATCGCCGAAGCGGACATTGAACTCCAGTGTGATCGGTTCGCCGTTGACCACCATAATACCGATAAACAGCACACCTTCAAACGGTGCGCCCTCAGCCTTCATACCCTTGAGCGTCGGACGAATGATCCGATCTTTGACCTTTTCATACAAGGTATCATCTACGAGTGGTGTCGGTGCATAGGCACCCATCCCGCCTGTATTTGGTCCCTGGTCGCCATCTAGAAGGCGTTTATGGTCTTGTGCCGCCTGAAGCAGGATAAAGTCGTCGCCGTCACAGATGGCGAACATGGAGAGTTCATATCCGTCCAGGAACTCTTCGACAATGACTTTTTTACCTGCATCACCAAATGACTTGCCGCTGAGCATCTCAGAGACCGCTTTTTTAGCCTCATCATGGCTCATCGCAATAATGACCCCCTTACCGCCGCATAGTCCATCTGCTTTGACAACGATCGGGGCTTCGAGTGTCATAATGAACTTGAACGCCTCTTCAATAAGCCCCGTCTCGATATAGCGCGCCGTCGGGATCTCGTACTTGGCCAGGAAATTTTTCATGTAGACTTTTGAGCCTTCAAGCTGCGCCGCCTCTTTGCTCGGACCGAAGATGGTCAGCCCTTTTGCCTTGAAGATATCGACAACACCGTCAACTAGCGGAGCCTCGGGACCGACTATTGTCAAGTCGATGTTGTTCGCGATTGCAAACTCTGCAAGTTCGTTGTAGTCTTTGATACTGAGATTCTCACCCAGCTGGTTTGTAGCACCGTTGCCCGGTGCAAAAAAGAGCTTTTCTACCGCTTCGTCTTGTTTCAGGGCACGCCCAATAGAGTATTCACGTCCACCACTACCTATTACCAATATATTCATCTGTATACTCCAAAATCTTTCTATTACTGAATCTAATTTTTAGAAAACTGAGATCATTCAATTTTATAAAAACTAGATAATGCCCAAGTGGCCGGTCCGCAGTAAGCTTTGGTTCTCAAAGCCGAAAAAACAGCAAATCGAGTGTCCCATCAGGCCGCAATCTCTCTGGTTTGATCCATCGAACAAGACCACCGCACACAAGGACATCTACACAAATTCACTAAAAGAAAATGTAGAACCCTCATAATTGCGAGAAATCGCACCACCCAGGCTAGTTCTTATTATACAAAATGAGAGCTTTTTTAGGCATAAAACAGGGCACTGCTTTTTCCTGAAAAAGCATAAATTGTCGCTTTCCTCATCTACCTGATGTATAGATGTTAAATACGATCATTTTTTGTAATTACAGCTGCTTCGCCAATGTGACACAGGCCTCTATATCGGGTCTGTCCGGCATCACATAATCGATCTCTTTGGGAAGTGCTTTGGCCGTTGTTTTACCGATGACTACGATCTTATACGTCGTTTTAAATGTAAAGAGTTCCAAAAAGCACTCGACCGTAAACGGCGAAGTAAAAATAAGGACCGCCTCTTCCGGCAGTGAAATGTTTTTACACGCTTTATTGCATGCAGTCTCGTAGACGACCACATCGTCCAAAAAAACCCTCTGCTCTTTAACACGCTCTTTAAAATTTGAAGCCACCACTTTCGGTCGCGGGTAGAGCCAGCGTAAAGCCGCATACTTTTTAACTATTATATCATCCAGTGAGTCCCCGTACCCGTCCCCTCTTTCCAGCAGTATGCCGCCTGCCTCTCTGACCATCGCTTCCGTTTTTGATGCAACGCTCAAAACGGGAAGAGATCGCCAATGAGGTGAGATCTTTTCAAGTGCGGTCACTGCCTGTTTTGAGGTCAGGACAATGGCATCATAGTCGTCAAGATTAATAGCGGGTTGGAAAAAAGTTGTGGTCAGAATAGGAACATGCACAACATCGGGATGTGCTGTTTTGGAAAAGAGGAAGATGGTGTCTTTATGCATTACATATCTCCCTAATAATCGGTTGCAGTTACGCTATCGCGCGACTACTCCCATTCGATTGTTGCAGGCGGTTTGGAACTGATGTCGTAGACAACACGATTGATACCGTCAACCTCATTGATAATACGACGGGAAATGCGTTCCAAGAGGTCATGCGGAAGGTGAGCGAATGTCGCCGTCATACCGTCAACAGCTTCAACAACACGGACACAGACCGTATTGTCATAGGTACGGTTATCACCCATAACACCGACCGATTTCACGTTCAGAAGTACAGCAAATGCCTGCCAGGTACGTGTATAGTAACCGCTTGCTTTAAGCTCGTCAAGCAAGATCACATCCGCTTCACGAAGAAGGTCAAGATCCGGCTGATTCACATCACCCATGATACGGATAGCCAGACCCGGTCCAGGGAACGGATGACGATTGATCATGCTCTCAGGAAGTCCAAGTTCAAGCCCCATCTTACGTACTTCATCTTTGAAAAGCTCTCGCAATGGCTCGATCAGTTCAAAGTCCATCCAGTCCGGCAGTCCGCCGACGTTGTGGTGTGACTTGATCACTTCAGACGGTCCGTTTACAGAAATCGACTCGATAACATCAGGGTATAGTGTTCCCTGTGCCAGGAACTTGATCCCTTCGTGTTTTTTCGCCTCTTTTTCAAACTCTTCGATGAAGGTGTGTCCGATGATCTTTCGTTTTGTCTCAGGATCACTGACACCGGCCAGTTTGCCAAGGAAGTTATCAACGGCATCGACCGTGACCAAAGGCACTTTCAAGTTGATCTTGAAGACCTGTTCAACCTGTTCGCGCTCCCCTTTTCGTAAAAGACCATTGTCGACAAATACCGGGACCAACTGATCACCGATCGCCTCATACAGAAGCGCCGCGACAACAGAGGAGTCCACACCGCCGCTCAGGCCGCAAAGCACTTTGCCATCTCCCACTTTTTCACGGATGATCTGAATCTGCTCTTTCAGGAAGTGACCCATCTCCCACTTCTCTGTTACACCACAGATCTTGCGTGCGAAGTTGCGAAGCATCAGGTAGCCCTCTTGCGAGTGGTTGACCTCCGGGTGGAACTGCATCGCATAAACACTCTTCTCAACATTTGCTATAGCCGCATACGGTGAGTTGGCAGAAACAGCGATCGGTGCAAAACCTTCCGGAAGCACATCGACCTTATCACTGTGGCTCATCCAGACCGTCGTGCCGTTGTCTACACCATCAAAAAGTGCGGATTCCTGCACCAGTTCGAGTTCAGCTTTGCCGTATTCGTGATGGTCTGAACGGATCACCGAACCGCCAAAATCCACTGCAATACGCTGCATGCCGTAACAGATACCAAGCACAGGGATACCCATCGTATAGACCGCCTGATCTACCTCATAGGCATCTTCATTGTAAACCGAAGACGGACCGCCGCTCAGGATCAGACCCTGCGGGTTTTTCGCCTTAATATCCTCAATAGAGGTGTGGTAAGGAAGGATCTCACAATAGATCTTCTCTTCGCGCATGCGACGCGCGATCAACTGTGTATACTGTGAACCAAAATCTAAAACGATAATACTGACATGTTTCAAGATGGGGCCTTTGTAAATAAATAGAGCAACTTTTTGCTCAAAATGAATATATGATTATACAAAAAAGAGTATTAATGAGGGGTGAATGTCAAAGGACTTATACGTTAAACGCATAAGATTAAACTTTTTAGCTAGTGCGGCAGGTACCAACCTAAGATCTGATACTGGACGTACCAGACTATAAGAGAAGCCACGTAACCTATCAAAATCGTCCAAGAGTACTTAAGGTGTGCACCAAAAGTGTAGATACCGCGCAGTCGTCCCATGACTCCCACACCTGCAGCAGATCCGAAACTGATCAATGAACCGCCGATTCCGGCCGTCATCGTTACCAGCATCCACTGTGCAATATCCATCTCAGGACTAGCTTTTAAGATTGCACTCATCACCGGAACGTTGTCAACGATCGCCGAGAGGAAACCGACACCAATATTGGATGCGGTTGCACCGATCATGCCATAGAGGTCGTGTATATACGAAAGGAATCCCAAAAAGTGAAGCGCGCCCACCATCGTCAAGATACCGAAAAAGAAAAGAAGGGTATCGTTTTCAATTTTCTGCATATTCAGATAGATATCGAAGCTCTCTTTGCCTGCAGATTGCCGAAGTGTGTAGGAATAAAGTTTAAGCACACCAAGACCGAACATCATTCCCCACATCGCCGGAAAATGAAAGAACTGGTGTCCCAATACAGCAGAAACGATGGTAAAAATGCCTAGAAATATGACCACTTTACCACCATCTTTCATCACCGGAACATCATCACTCTCAGCATCAAAATGAGGTGCTCCGTCCGGTACAAACTTGCTTAACAAGAATGCCGTGATTACCCAGCCGAGCACAGAAGCAGGGAAGAGGAACAGGAAGTCGATAAACTCGCCTTTTTGCGCTGTCCATGCCATAAGGGTCGTAATATCACCGAACGGTGACCAGGCGCCGCCAGCATTGGCTGCAACGACGATATTAATCGCACCAGGGACCAGGAAAGCGATGTTCTTTTTATCAATTGTAAATAATACTGTTGAAAGGATCAGGGCTGTTGTAAGGTTGTCCGCAACAGGAGAGATAAAAAAAGCAAGAAGCCCTGTCAACCAGAAAATTTTTCTATAGCTGTATCCTCTGGAGGTCAAGTTATACTTCATTACATCAAAAACACGACGTTCCAGCAGTGTCTCGATATACGTCATCGCGACGAGCAAGAAGAAGTAGATCTCAGCGATCTCAAGAATCAACGTCGACATCTCATGATGCAGTGGCTCCGGATCCATACCGTTGATTGTAAAATAGATACCGATGAGCATAAACAGAAAAGCACCTGTGAAGAGTGCCGGTTTAGCCTTGTTGATCTCATATTTTTCTTCGGCTGCAATAAAATAATAGCCGATGATAAAGATAGCAAATGAGACAATACCAATCCAAGATGTGGTAAGGTCTAATGTTGGTTCGTGCATGAATATTCCTTAATTTTTACGATAATGTACGCCCACCGACTCAACTCTGTTAAGCGCCGATGTAACGATCTCTTTAGCAGTCAATAATCTGAGATATAGCATCCGACCGACTGTTTGTGAAAGCATACCATTAATCTCTTGTAAGACCTCATTAAGCCCCGCCTCTGTTCTGACAATAGAGACCTTGTCCCACATCAACCGGCGAAGACGATCTTTTTTTTCCTTGTCTTGCGGCAAATTCCATAAATACTCTATCGGCTCAAAATCCTTCGTACAAATGGCTACCTTGTCAACGGCAATGCTGTGTGCTGCACGCGCCGCAAAGACCAAACCTTCCAAGAGAGAGTTCGATGCCAAACGGTTCGCACCGTGCACACCCGTTGATGCCGCTTCGCCGACAGCATAAAGTCCTCTGATCTTCGGCACATGACCATTCAGATCCGTCTTGATGCCACCAATAGCGTAGTGGAATGCGGGCGAGATCGGGACCATGTCATGCGGCAGACTATATCCAAGAGATGAAAATTTGCTTTCTATATTCGGAAAGCGGTGTTTAAAGTAGCTGTATTCAAACGTTTTGAATGAAAGATAGACCTGTTTGCCTGTCTTTTGAGCATAATCGAAAATAGCCCGGCTGACAATATCGCGTGGTGCCATCTCGCCACGTTCATCATAATCAAATAGAAAACGATAGCCAAGATCATCCACGATCTGGGCTCCTTCACCGCGAAGTGCTTCGGTCAGAAGTTGCTTTTGGGCTGTCACATCATCGACATAGACGGTTGGATGGAACTGCAACATCTCCATATTTTCAAGTTCAATGCCTTTTTCGAGACAGATACCGTGAAGTTCACCGCTGATGCTTGAAGCATTGGTATGATATTCAAAGAGCGCTCCGACACCACCACTGGCGATCACGACAGCATCGGCCGTGATCTTCTTGCGCTCGCCTCCGTGCATAACGACTATCCCGCAGACCTGGTCCGCTTCTAGCAAAAGATCGATGACGATCGCATTTTCCATCATAGGATGCGGGTTTTTTTCAAGCAAGAAGTGGTGAAGGTAACGCCCTGTCGCATCCCCACCGGCATGCAAAATGCGCTTTTGCGAATGCGCTGCCTCCTGGGTGTAGAGCAGTTCACCGTTCTCATCAGCATCAAACTTAAACCCGCGTCGTATCAGGTCATGGATCACATCTTGGGAGTTTTTGCTTAAGACTTCAACGGCCTCTTTGTTACAGAGTCCTGCACCGGCGTCAAGGGTGTCTTTGATGTGTACAGCAATATCAGCATCGTCTTTTGCTGTCGTCACACCGCCCTGCGCATAGAAGGTATTGCACTCCCAGGGGTGCGCTTTATTGACAATGAGGACTTTTTTATCTTTTGGTATGTTCATCGCCGTATACAAACCGGCGATACCGGCTCCGACGATCACAACGTCATAATGTATCATATCGTCTACTTCGCTTGTTCAGACGGCGCGTAGAAGGGGTCGTCTTTATAGCCGCAGCCTGCTAAAGTTAATAAGCTAACTGTTATAATCACTGCATGAAAAACTCGGCTCAGGTTCTCTCTCATATCGTTAATCAACCCCAATATAAAAAATTGGCGCAACACCAGTGTATCGCTGCCATCAAATCGTTACTGCCACCGCACTTACAGACGATGATCTCATTTGCTTACGTCAAGCATAAAGTGCTCTATTTTGTTCTTAGCCATCCCGGCGCTAAACAAGAGTTCGATATTATCATCGCTTCAATTAAAACGCCTTTAAAACTTCATCCGCCTCAAAAGTGCCAGGAACTGGATTTCGACGATATCCGCGCCTATGTTTCACACAAGCCGCTGCAAAAAGAGGCCGTGTTTGAGAGAGAGACAGTGCCCCTTTATCAAGAACAGTCCGACGGAAGTTTTGAAAACAGTGTAAAAGACAAGAAGCTTCATGACATCATCGAAAAGATACGAAAGGTAATTGAGAACGCTTCTGATGATAGATAAAATCAAAAACCTCCCCAAGTCACCCGGTATCTACCAATACTTCGACAAAAACGGCAGACTGCTCTATATCGGCAAGGCAAAGAATCTCTACAATCGCGTCAAGAGCTATTTTCTTTTTACCCCGACACTGCGTCCGAACAACCGCCTTTCTCCCCGTATTGTCAAGATGCTGAGCGAAACGGAAACATTGCACTACATTGTTGTCCAAAGTGAACATGATGCACTTATCCTTGAAAACTCACTCATCAAGCAGCTCAAACCCAAATACAACATCCTTCTTCGTGATGATAAAACCTACCCCTATATCTATATCAACAGGGATGAGCCCTACCCGCGATTTGAGATCACGCGAAAGGTATTAAAAGGCAAAAATATCCAATATTTCGGTCCCTATTCGGTTGGCGCACGCGACATCCTGGACTCCGTCTATGAACTGTGCAAACTGGTCCAGAAAAAAAGCTGTTTGAACGGTAAAAAAGCCTGCCTCTATTACCAGATGGAGATGTGTCTTGCCCCCTGCGAAAAAGAGGTTTCCAAAGCGCAGTACCAAGCGGTCGTGGACGAAGCGGTCAACTACATCGAGAACAAAAAAGTGCTAATTGAAAAGCTGGCAGAAAAAATGGCCTTTTATGCCGAAAACCTTCGTTTTGAAGAAGCGGGAGCACTTCGTGACCGCATAGAACGCATTGCAAAAAGTGAACTTGTCTCACAGATCGACCTTGCTTCGACGGAAGCTTATGATGTCTTTGCCATCAGCTATAATGAGCAGCGCGCTGCCATCGTTCGTCTATTTATGCGCTCGGGCAAAGTCATCTCCTCTTCGCACGACTTCATCAACCTCAATAGCGGTTTCGACATCGATGAAGCCTACGAACGTGCCATCGTTGAGTTTTATGGGCATGACAAACCGCCAGTCGTCGCACCGATCCTGATTGCCCACGACTTTTCCGAAAAAATGCTTGTGCAGGAGCACCTCTCGCTTCTTTTCGGAAAAAAAGCACAGATTACCTCTCCGCAACGCGGCAGTAAAAAGCGTTTGACAGAGCTGGCGCTGGCCAATGCATCTGAACTGCTGCGACAGAAGAGGGAGAGCTCTACAGAACAGGTCGCAAAACAGCTCAAAGAGCTCTTGTCGCTTGAGTCCGTACCCCGTAGAATCGAAGCCTTTGACAACTCGCATATGGCTGGCGAGGCAACTGTCGGCGGTATGATTACCTTTGACGGTGACGACTTCGACAAGTCAGGATATCGTCACTACCATCTGGAAGCGCGTGACGAATACGGGCAGATGAAGGAGACACTGTCACGTCGTATCAACAGTTTTGAGGAAAACCCTCCACCCGATCTTTGGCTTATTGATGGCGGTACGACCCTGCTCTCACTGGCTAAAGACCTTCTTGACTCAGCCGGTGTCAATCTTGATGTTATCGCCATCTCAAAAGAGAAGATCGATGCTAAATCACACCGGGCGAAAGGGCGTGCGCACGACCAGCTCCATAGCGTTCACGAAAGCTTTAAACTCTCTCCTACCGACAAACGCCTGCAGTGGATGCAGCGCCTTCGTGATGAAGCACACCGCTATGCCATCACCTTTCATAAAAAGACCAAATTAAAACGCGATCAGGAGTCAAAACTTCTGAACACACACGGTATTTCTCAGGCAAAAGTGAAGAAACTTCTGCAGCACTTTGGTACATTTGAAGCCATAAAAAGTGCTACTGAAAGTGAAATTGCAGCCATCCTGAACCAAAGTGATGCAAAAAAAATCAAGTTGATATCCAAATAAGTTATATTTGCTTTTAATTATGATATATTTACCCACAACTCCCGAAAACTTGGGAATCTTTAAAAATTTTAACTATTTAAGTTTTTGAAGGTTTCCAATTAATCAATGAGTATCAAATGAAATATAGAGGTTCTAAAACATGGAAAGACCTGAAGCAATTGATGAAGAACATATCTTTGAAGGCCGTGCGATCATCAGTCAAACTGACACGAAAGGTGTCATAACGTTCGCAAATCGTAAGTTCTGTGAAATTTCTGGCTATACGGCGAATGAACTTAAAGGACAACCTCACAATATCATTCGACATCCCGATATGCCTAAAGCCGCATTTGCGCAGATGTGGGAGACGATCCAAGGCGGCCAATCATGGCACGGTATCGTTAAAAACCTGCGAAAAGACGGTCTCTATTACTGGGTTGAGACAGAGATCACACCTATTCGTGACAGCGATGACAACATCACAGGTTATATTGCTGCCCGTAAACCGGCCAGCCGTAAAAACATTGATGAAGTCTCACAGACCTACAAATTAATGTTAGACAAAGAGAAATAAAGGATACTATGTGCTAATTTACGACCATAATAAAGAATTTATCGGTATTGATCAAGAGGGGCTTAAGCTTCTCGGTTATGAACGTTTTGAGGACCTTATCCACGAGCACAAAGATGTTGCCGAACTCTTTGTTAAAAAACCGGGTTATATCCACAACTTCACCAACTTTCCATGGATTGATTTTGTACTTCATGCCGAAACGGATGACAACAAAGTCATCATTGCAGGCAGAAACAAAGCTTTTTCTGCAACAATCGAAATTGTGCCTCTCTACCTCAAAAAGGTACCCGATGAAGCAGCCTTTTTAATCAAGCTGAAAAACGTTCAAAACTATCACCTCGATGATTCGGAACGCCCTGCACCTTCAGCAACACCGATGGACCTGGAGACCAAAGCGTTTAACAGACCTCCGGAAGCACCGCCGAAAGCGGCTGAACCAGCACCGTTCGTTGCGCCTGAACCGGAACCGTTCGTTGCGCCTGAACCGGAACCGTTCGTTGCACCTGAACCGGAGCGGGCACCACTTACCTTTGACGATGATATCTTCATCCAGGACGAAGAGCCTGCACCAACAGCCGAGGCACCGAAATCTGAAGCACCGGCTGAAGAGGAACTTGATATCTTCTTCCATGAAGAAGAAGTCGAGGAAGTTCCACAGGTAGAAGTTGCCCCGCAGATTCCTGTTCAAGAACAGTCTGTTTTTGACACCATCAAAGAAGAGCCGAAAGGCAAGCCGATGCTCGGTGCCTACCTGAGCGAAGAGGATAAAGAGTATCTTGCCAACCTGGAGATAGGTGATGACTACCACTATGATCCGCAGATCGCAGCAGATGAACTTGGACTTCCGGTTGACCTTATTGAAGAGTTTATCGGTGACTTTATCAAACAGGCACATGAGTTTAAAGACCAACTTTTTACAGCCATCGGCAATGAAGACTTTGACAACATCAAAGTCCTTTCGCACAAGCTCAAAGGTGTTGCCGCCAATCTTCGTATAGAGGATTCATTTGAGGTGCTTCGCAACGTCAATGAGACGGCTGACATCAAAGAGTGTGAAGCAAATCTTAAAAAGTTCTATATGATTATCGCCAAGCTCGAAGGCAAAGACCTTGTAGAGGCACAAATGGAGCTCGAGCAGCCTAAACAAGCAGCAGAAGAGCTCTACGATATGACACCTAAGCATCTGGATCTGCCTGAACTCGAAGAGACTGAAGCTTCAGCACAACCCGTCACACTTGAAACACCATATCAAGATACAAGACCGACAGCAGCTGCTGAGGACAGTTCCGATATCTATGATTTTGGTCTGATCGCCGAAGAGGGTAGTGCACCGCTTGTCGTGCAGGATAATGAAGAAGAGATCATTGCTGACCTGCAAAACTTTGAAGCTGATGAAAAAGCTGTAGAGGTACCGGTGCTTACCTATGATATCAACATCGCAGCAGGCGAGATCGGGCTAAGCGCCGATCTTGTCAGTGCACTTATAGATGATTATATTGTCGAAGCCAATGAGATGAAAAACACATTAAACGAAGTGATCGCATCAGCGGATGTTATGCGCTGGAAAGGATACGCTACACAACTCAAAGGGGTAAGTGACAATTTACGTATCAAAGAGATATCCGACGTACTTCAAAAATTGATTACAGCTACCGACCAGAACCAAGCCAAAACAGCCATGCAAGAGTTTTACGGCTTTATTAACCAACTTTAACAGGAGTTACGACAATGATAGCACTTAAAAATAGATTGCGACTGATCAGTCTCTTTCCGATTCTGATCCTCTTCTCTCTAGCAAGTTATTACGTATATACAGCATATACAAGTTACCAGGCCGCAAAAGTATTGCAGGCAAAACTGGACGAAAACGTCTATTTGAATGATCTGATTCGTAACCTTTCTCGTGAACGCGGTATGACGGTCATGTATCTGGGTAACCAATCAGACACAACTAAAAAATCACTGATCGCGCAGCGTGATATCGTTGATGAGAAGCTAGCCGCATTTGACCAGCACCTTTCAAATAACGCTCTTTTGCATGACCACACTGCAAATGTTGAGTGTATGGCATGTAAAAGTCAAAAAACCATTGATGACCTCTTTAAGATCATTAAAGAGAATCGTCCAAATGTAGATGCCGGAGAACTCGACTTTGAAGACATCTATTCATCGGTCTATGGTGTCGCAGAAACCGAGGTATTGAATGAACTTCGTACCATTGGAGCCTTTAAAGTCGACCCTGAAATTGCATCACTTGCAACAGCCTACATCAACATCCTTGATGCAAATCACTTTACCGGTGACGAGCGGGACTTTATCAGTTACGCCCTCGCCCGTGCCACCAAGTTCGATGCAGAAGAGTTGAATGTCTGGATTACCCTGATTGGTAAAGCTGACTCGATCGACTATGGCGGTATCCAAAACCCTGAAGTCAAAACAGCGCTTGAGGCACTCTTTGAAGATGAAGACAATGCGGAGCTTTTTGAAGATATTACTACGGAACGTGCAGAGATCATGCAGGCCGTCAATGATGGTCTATACTCGACAGAGTCAGGTATCTGGTTTACAATGCTTTCTGAAAAGACCAATCTTCTTTCAGATGCCGAAGCACTGATCATTGATGCAATGGCTGACCGTTCATTCACTGTTCAGCAAAACGCTATTCAGGTCCTTGCTATCTCTATTGCTATCTGGGTAGCATCCCTTCTTCTTGCATTCCTTGCGATCGTACTGTCAAACGATATTGCACGTAATATCAAAAACCTTGAATCTGTCCTTAACCGTGTTGCAGAAGATACGTCTGAGGAAGAGGGTCTTGCACACAAAATCAACCTTGACACATCAGACGGTACTGCGCAGGCCTACGCCCTTCTTGAAAGCGTCATCGATCAGACCAAACTGGAGTCTGCAAAAGCTATGGAGGCCTCTGAGGCCAAATCGATGTTCCTTGCCAACATGTCACATGAGATCCGTACGCCGCTTAACGGTATTGTTGGGTTTACCGAACTTCTTAAAGATACCGATCTGCAAGAAGAGCAGCGTGAGTTTATTGACATTATTGAGAAAAGTTCCGAAAATCTTCTTGAGATCATCAATAACATTCTTGACCTCTCTAAAATTGAGAGCAATAAACTTGAGATCGAAGAGATCGTCTTCAACCCGATTGAAGAGTTTGAATCTGCTGTTGATGTCTACGCCGTACGTGCTTCTGAAAAACATATCGACCTTGGTTGTTATATCGATCCTCAACTTGAACGCCCTATTAAAGGTGACCCTACAAAAATTAAAGAGATCGTCATCAACCTTCTCTCTAATGCAGTCAAATTTACAAGTACTGGCGGTAGTATCAATGTTGATATCCGTAGAATCGAAACTGATGTACCTGGCCGTGCGCGTATCCGATTCTCGGTAGAAGACAGTGGTATCGGTGTAACCGCAGAACAAAAAGCAAACATCTTCGAAGCCTTTGGCCAAGCCGATGTATCCACATCACGTAAATATGGCGGTACAGGTCTTGGTCTTACGATTTCCAGCCGCTTTGTTGAACTGATGGGTGGAAAGCTTGATCTTGAAAGTGAACCGGGACACGGTACAACCTTCTTCTTCGAACTGGAATTTGAAGAGATCGAAACACTCAATGAATCCATCAGTGGTACGTTCAGTTACATCAATGCATTGATTCTGGTTTCAGATACCAAGACAAAACGTCAAGAGATCTACCTTAAAGAGTACCTTGACTTCTACGGGGTAAGCTATACAACGTTCAAAGACATCTCTGAACTTCAGAAACATGAACGTCAGATCAATTACGATATGTTGTTTGTTGATTATGACTACACCACGCCAGCTGCTATTGAAGAATTTGCTAAAACACAAGAAGAACTTGTCCTGGTGACCAAATCATACTACATGAAGAAAATCGACTCGATGGGTCTTGATATCTTTAAAGTCATGTATGAGCCTTTACATGGATCGAAAATCAAAACGGCACTTGAGTCATTTGACCTCGAATCATTTAACAACAAAAAAGCGCAGAAGATCCGCCATAAGAAATTTGATGCAGCCACATCTAAATTTAATGCAAAAGCCCTTGTTGCAGAAGACAATATTATTAACCAGAAACTGATCCGCCGTACCCTTGAGGATATGGGACTTGATATCACTGTTGCGAACAATGGTCTTGAAGCCTTTGAAAAACGCAAAAACGGTGATTATGATGTCATCTTCATGGATATTCAGATGCCGGTACTTGACGGTATGGAAGCGACACAAGAGATCCTTGATTATGAAGAGGACTTTGAAATTCCGCATATCCCGATCATCGCGCTGACAGCAAATGCCCTTAAAGGTGACCGTGAACGTTTCATGGGTGCAGGTATGGATGAGTATACCACTAAACCTCTTGTCCGTACAGAACTTACGTCACTCCTTAGCCACTTCCTTGCACACAAGATTGTGGACATCGCTGACCTTGAGAAGAAGACAGAGGAACCGGCTGCTGCAGCACCGGCAAAACCGGCACCAGCTAAACCGGCACCAGCTCAGCCGGCACCAGTTCAACCAGCAGCAGTTCAACCAGCAGCACCGGTTGTTGAAGCGCCGACTGCAGCACCGACAGCGCTCGCAACACCGGCTGCACCACAACCGGCTGCAGAAGCGAAGCGACTTGACATCATACTGGCTAAGAAAAGTCCTATTGAGACAAAACTCTTTTCAATGCTGCTAGATGAATTGAAACTTGATTTCAACACTTCAGCCTCATTTAACACATTGATCGAAGATCTCAAAACGAAAAACCCTAGTGTGATTCTGATCGACAAAGAGATGCCTGGCATCGATTACACGCTCTTGAAAAATACTGTTAACAGTCTTCCAAAGAAAACATCTATCGTTATGATGGTTGATCCGGCAGCGCGCGAGAACACTGAGCACAATGAAATTGCCGATGAGATTATTAACAACCTTGTCAACAAAGACCTATTACGTTTGATCGTAGAGAAATATACAAAATAAAGGGATATAAAAAATGTCAAAAAATTTAATAATATTGGCTGTCGATGATGATATGATCAACTTGAAACTTCTCAAGTCGATGCTGATGAAAATAGATGACATCGCTGAAGTCATCGAAGCCAAAAACGGTGCAGATGCTATTGATGTTCTAAAACAACGACATGATATAGACATGATTTTACTCGATATCATCATGCCGGTCATGGGCGGTCTGGAGATGCTACAAATCGTGCGGGCGGATGAAAACCTCAAGCAGCTTCCGATCATCGTCTTGACGACAGATGAGACTAAAAAGACTGAAGCACTTGAAAAAGGTGCAAACGGCTTCCTCATGAAACCGGTTCGCGCAGCTGACGTGGCAGAAAAGATCGCAACGCTCGCTCTATAATCCGCTTCTTGCAGCATATGCTGCAAGACCCCCTTCTATCTACATTCTTAAATTCGAAATTTTATTTCTATTATCGTTAAGATATCCCATTCGATGGGTAAATAGAGCTGCCAGCTTGTTAAACCTTGACATATCATATGAACTGAATATCATTAACTGTTGACTGTATAAAGAAGAGCTATTTGATGAACGCCACTCTCATGACTGGAGCGGCTTGAAGAGAAGGGACATATACTGAAAGAGCGATCACTAGACCAGCATTTTTGACATTACTTCCTCGATTCTTGAGACAGGTGTAATGACAAGTGCCTCTTTGACTTCATCCGGAATCTCATCAAGATCGCGTTCGTAGTTTTTCTGAGGAATAATAACCTCCTTCATACCAGCCTTGTGCGCTGCGATCAGTTTCTCTTTCAGACCGCCGATCGGCATGACGACACCCGTTAATGAGACCTCACCGGTCATTGCGATATCAGAACGAATCTTTTTGCCGCTAAGGATCGAAGCGATCGTTGTACACATCGCAATTCCTGCGCTAGGACCGTCTTTAGGCGTTGCACCGTCCGGAACATGGATGTGGAGGTCATAACGCTTATAGACCTCGCTGCTGTCCACTGACAGCTTCTCTTCGATCTCTTTGGCACTTAAAGGAAGTTGGTTTTTATCGATGACAAGTTTCTTCGTATCGATCAGTGTTTTAACCACACTCATCGCGATACGCGCCGACTCTTTCATCACATCGCCGAGACTACCCGTCAGCTGGAACGTCCCTTTTCCTTTAATACGGATGCTCTCTATTTTAAGCACATCTCCGCCGACAGCCGTCCAGGCAAGACCATTGACAACTCCTACCCTGTCAATGTTGTCCGTTTTGTCGATCTCGAACACCGTTTTGTCTAAAAACTGTTTAAGGTTTTTCAGTGATATAGTGACTTTGCTTTTGTTCGGATTTTCCAAAATGATCTTGGCCGCTTTGCGTGTCACATCAGCAATACGCCGACGTAGATTACGGACACCCGCTTCTCGGGTATAGCTCGCGATTATCTCTTTGAGCGCCGGTTTGGAGATAGAGAGTTCCGATGATTTCAACGCGTGTTTTTTCAGCTCTTGCGGCAGAAGATAGCGTTTGGCAATCTCATATTTCTCTTGAGGCGTATAGGAACTGACACCGATAAACTCCATACGATCGCGCAGTGGTGCAGGAATACGACCGACATCATTGGCTGTCGCAATGAAAATAACATTACTGAGATCGATGTTGAAGTTGGTGTAGTAGTCTCTGAACGCACTGTTCTGTTCAGGGTCAAGAATCTCCAGCAGTACCGCTGTCGGATCCCCACGTCCTGAACGTCCTACCTTGTCGATCTCATCGAGGACGATAATAGGATTCATCTTCTTGGCATCAATTAGCCCCTGCACAATACGGCCCGGCATCGCACCGATATAGGTACGACGATGACCGCGAAGTTCATTGACATCTTCGAGACCGCCCAAAGCAATACGGATAAGCGGACGCTTCAGAGCCGTAGCGATAGAGTTGGCTAATGAAGTCTTACCCACGCCTGGAGGGCCTGCGAAGCAGAGAATCGCCCCGGCCTGTTTGCCCTCTTTTTTACCGCGAAGTTCCAACAGCTCTTTTACAGAAAAATACTCAGCGATCCGTTCTTTCGGCTTCTTGAGCGAGAAGTGGTCTTTGTCCAACTGCTTTTCCACCTCTAGTATATCCGTCTTCTTCTTTGCAAGGTCGCCAAACGGTATTTCAAGGACCCATTCAAGATAGCTTTGAATCATACCTGCGTCTGCAGAATCGGGATGCATTCTCGAAAAGCGCTCTAACTGTTTATTGATCTCTTTGTAGACATCTTCGCCCATCTTGGACTTTTTGGCTTCGAGCTTTTTACGGTACTCCTCAATCTCTTCGTCACGTTGATTGTCCGTCCCAAGCTCTTTTTGGATCTGCTTCAGCTGCTCTTTTAAAAAGTACTCTTTATTGACCTTCTCGATACGGTCCTGTACTTTGGAACGGATCTCTTTTTGAAGTTTATTTGCCTCAATCTCACTGACAAGGATGTCGATCAGCATCAGAAAACGCTTCTCTATGTCCGCTTCGATAAAAAGCTTATAGGCCTCATCTTTTTTCATCTTTATAGTGCTGCAGATAAGATCGGCAATACGGTTATGCTCATGGTTCTCTTCGATCGTACGCAAAAGGTCCGGCGGGAAATAGCCGCTGACCTGTGACAGTGTACGCACTTTTTCACGTACCACTTCAATGATGGCATCCATCTTCAATTCGTTTGCCTCAAGCGGCTCTATATTATCTACCGTCGCATGAAGAATCGGTTCTGTCGTCAACGGCGTCACTATACGGCCGCGTGCCAGACCCTGAAAAAGAACTTTGACACGCCCATCTGGAAGTGCCACCTTACGCATGATCGAGCCTATCACACCTGCATCGTAGATTGCATCAAAGTCACGTTCGCCTTCATGCTCATCTTTCGTGGGACAGACAATCACCAGTGAATCGTTCTCAATGGCTTCGGTTGCCGCTGCAATATTTTTCTCATCGCTCAAAAACAGCGGTGAGATCATAAAAGGGTATAAAAAGATATCATCTTCGGCAATAACGGGTAAATCTGTTGGAAAATTATCATAGCTGTCTAGTTGCATTAAAACTCCTGATTTATATAGTATTCGGTATCTCTATCTCCCTTTTTGATCAATAAGGATATGAGAGATGTTTTTGTATTTTGTACGAAAGGTGTATTGATACGTTAATAATAGCAAAACACCCTGTAAAACAGTTTGCATTTTGTATTCTATAGGTTATGACTGAAGTTTACCCGGCTAATAAAAAAGCACAGATAATTTATAATCTAAAATTTAACATCCGTTGGTACCCGGGTTAAACGCACACTGTGACTCTACTTCTTACTCTCTGCTTTCTCTCTCTATGACTTTGACCTGTCCTTGACTGTTACGCGAAACAACACTTTGTGTATCCGGTATCATAAACGCGTACCAGCTTTCTGTACCGTCACCTTCAAAGATCTCTTTGTACCAGGCGATATCGGCTTTTTCGACATCATCCCAGTTAACCCAGTCCTCTCTGCGCACATTACGGTAGTGCTCGGCACCCATAGGTTTGTCAAGGCGTTCATACAAAAGTGCTATGCTCTCATTTAGACTGGCACGAGCCAAGACCAGCCGCGTCACCATCGTATCTACGATAGGATAATAGATAGAGTGCGGGTACTTTGTCTTAAAATTGTTACCGGCCATAATAGCCTCGTTGATCAGCCCCTGATCGCGACGCGGGTTTGGCAGGGCCATATATTTTGCTTTTATTTTGAGATACTCGCTGTACTCCAGTTCACCCGGTGTTGCATAACGCTTGATGTACTCGTTTAAAAAGTGTTCAGCGAGCAGATACTCTTCATACTGCAGATGTGACTGGGCCATGATCATTGTCGCCTCAGGCAACAGCGGTGAACCGATATGCTCACTCTGGAGAGAGCTGTAGTAATTGTCTGCTTTGTCAAGATTGCCCTCGGAGACCGACTCGATCATCCGTTTGTACCAATACGCCGCAGGTTTGTTGTACTCTTCAACATCTTTGCTGCAACCCGTCAGGAAAAGAAGAAATGCTGCCAATAGAAAAATCTGTCTCATATACTCTCAATACTCAATGATAAAGTCCCTGATCCACGTCAGTATCAGGGGCTCTTTTTATTAAAAAACTTATTTTATCGAAGATGTGGTTAATCGAGCGTACTATTGTCATATTATCGCGCTTTTCAATCATTTGGCGATATACTTAAACAAAAAAAAGGTGACCAGCTTGATAGAGCCAAAAGATCTTGAGAAGTTCAAACGTCTTGGTGTTCAAAGCATAACTGCGCTTGCGACTATCGCACCGACTGCTTATGAAGACAAACGCATCCACTCCAAGATGCTCATGGACAAGATGCAGGTTGTCGATGCCACGGTTGAACAGATATCACGCTCACCTAAACGTACAGTTGTCACACTTTTTGCCCATAATTTCAACCACCGTATCGAAGCGGTACTTTTCAATCCCAAACCCTATCTTCTCAGGCATTTTGTCATTGGCGAACAGAGCTTTTTTTATGGCAAGATCAACTGCAGCAGCGGGCACTGCCAGATGACCCATCCACTCAAGATCGACCAAATAGGCACCATCATCCCTAAATACAAAACAGCGCTTAGAGCCGATGTTATGCGCCGCCTCATCGAACGCTACATTAACAGTGACAACCTGAGAGCAGAAGGGCTCCCCGATGCTGTCATCAATATCCTTCTGAGCATTCATTTTCCGTCATCGGAACAGGGGTCGAGACTCTCACCACATCAGGTTCAGGCACTGAAGTTTGCCGAACTCTACGACTATATGAAAGTGCTTGGCAACAAAAGGCGCTACTTCCCAGCCCTGCATCAGCTTACCGGGAACTGGCAGGAGTGGGCAGAGCGGCTCCCTTTCACTCTGACTAACGAGCAGGTCGATGCTATTGAAGCGATCCAACATGACCTGAGAAAAGAGGTATCGGCCAAGCGTATGGTGGTCGGCGATGTCGGTTCCGGAAAGACTATGGTCATCCTGGCTTCGGCACTAATGGCACAGCCTCACCGTGCTATCTTGATGGCACCGACAACCATCCTGGCAAACCAGCTGTTTGAAGAGGCGCAGAAACATCTGCCTCACCTTAATAGCGTTCTTGTGCAAAACAGTACCAACAATACTCTTGACCTCGCCCAATATGACTTTATCATCGGTACCCATGCCCTGCTCTATCGCGAACTGCCGCCCAGCGGGCTCATCATGATCGACGAACAACACCGTTTTGGCACCGCACAGCGAAAACTTTTGGAACAACTCCTTACCAAAGGTGACAAACGGCCCCATTTTATACAGTTCTCGGCGACACCAATACCGCGTACCCAAGCGATGATCGACTCTGCCCATATTGATGTCAGTCTCATAACGCAGACCCCATTTGAAAAAGATATCGATACCTCTGTTATCCACAAGAGTGATTTTCCTGAGCTGTTGAAAAAGATAGAAGAGGAGCTCGCATTAAAGCACCAGGTCCTCATCATCTATCCCCTTGTTGAACAGAGCGATGCTTTGGCCTATCAGAGTATCGATGAGGCACGTACATATTGGGAAAAACGGTTCAGTAATGTCTATGTGACCCATGGCAAGGATAAGAACAAAGAAGCAGTGTTGGCTGAATATAGAGAAAGAGGCAATATACTGCTGGCTACGACAGTCGTCGAAGTCGGCATCTCCCTCCCACAACTTACCACGATCGTCATTGTAGGTGCTGAGCGTCTAGGCCTCTCCACTCTTCATCAACTGCGCGGACGCGTCAGCCGTAATGGTCTCAAGGGCTACTGCTATCTCTATACCAATATGCCCAAAAGCGAACGTCTTGATGCCTTTGTCAAAACAGACAACGGCTTCGATATCGCGGCACTTGATCTGAAGTTTAGAAAAAGCGGTGACCTGCTTGTCGGTAAAATACAGAGCGGCGACAAGTTCAGATGGGTAGACATGGGTGAAGATGAAGCTATTGTTCAAAAGGTGATGATGACTTTACATACAAGCGAAAGTGCATAACCTGTTTATCCTGTGCTATAATAATTGTAATCACGCAAAAAGGAAAGTCCATGAATGTCTCAATAACCGGTCGCCAGATCGAACTTACCGAATCTATCAAAGAGTATGTCAATGCTTCATTAACTTCGATGGAAAAATACAACCTAGACATTATTTCCGCCAATGTCGTCATCGCTAAACAAGAGCGTCATCGCGGTATTTCACTTGAATACACCATTAACATTGCAGGAAAGAATACGGTCATCATCAAGCAAAAAGATGACGACCTCTACGCCGCAGCCGATCTTGCCACGGACCGTGCACAAAAAGCCCTGCGCCGTCTCAGCAGTAAGATCAACGACCACCGCAATGAAACTCTTAACGAAGCTAAAAACGGTGCCATCAACGTTGACATGCAGAGTGCCAAAGAGGGGGTCGAGGATGAGATCATACCCCACGAGCTGGACCTTTATAAGCCCCGTGAAGTTGCCGATGTACTCGACGATCTTAAAGAAAGCAACAAACAGTTTGAGATCTTTCTAGATATCGAGGGGAAGACACGCGTACTTTACAAACGTAATGACGGGAAGTTTGGGCTCTACTAAGCGTTAATGAGGACGGATTACACGATTAGTCGTGCATCCTGATATATCTTTACAGAGGGTTGAATCGTTTTACAGTTTTTGCAGTGTTCTACGGTGATAACGGATCGGTTCACTTAAGTTCAGACTTGCATTATCGGAAACGTACACATCGATCAGCATTGAACCGTTGGATTCAGGCGTTAGGATATTTGGTATATAGACAGCGCAATCTCCTCCTGCAGTGGCCAGTGGCCCAAAACCTATATACTGAACGGTAACATTGATATCAAATATCGGGTTTACGGCATCAGGGTAAACAGCCGTAAAACCGTTCATACAGTCTCCTCCAGAACGGTCAAACCCTGAAACCCGTAATAATGCATATTCTACAGCACTTTTGGCAAGCAGTTGTGCCTGCTCATTCACATAGACATTGGTTGTACGTTTTGCGGTCTCGGTTGTCGATGACAACATATATGATAGCAGTGTAGCGATCAGAATCATGAAGAAGATCGCCATGATCATGGCAAAGCCATTACGTTTAGGTTGATAAGTTCGCATTAGAACACCACCTTTTCTTTACAGATAGAGTATTCACCGACACCGGTCACGTTGTTGTCACCTACACAGACCTGAATAATCATTATATCACCCATAGGCGTAAATTTAAAGCTGGTAACATCGTCTGAGATGAGCGATTGGGTTCTCTCGCTCGGGACACTGATCTGATCTCCAGACCAAGGTTGATAGTCATGATAAAGAAAGAGATTTCGCCCTTCCAGGCTCACAGCATATGCTGTTTTGGCAAGTTGATAATATTCATAAACATCGACGTTCGTAAAGTTACCATCAGTCGTAGTTAAAATATTAGCTGTCGTAATAGTAATCGGATGCATCGCGACACCGACTTGTGTTCCAATATCAGTACCGTCCCAACCAAAGGCGCTACTGTTAAGGTCGACATTACTACCAATAAAGAAAATTGCCATGTCATCTGCTGATGTACTTGTACCTTGACTGACCAATGCCGTTGGAGTAGATGCTGTCAAATCTATAAAACCACTCCATTCAGGTAATGTGGAGCCAGCGGTAGAACCACGCCATCCATCAACATCCATGCTGATCCACTCTAAAACATTTCTGGTCGCACTAGTTGCATCAGCGATTGGTATAATAATGTTACTGCCGACATTCGTTCGCGAAATAGTTGAATCTTTGATGCGATACTGCAAACGGTTGGCAATCAGTTTTACTGCTGATTCACTCTGGTTTTCCAGACGATTAAAGGTGTTGGAGTAGACATAATTCTCATATATCTTATATAAAAGATCCGCTCCGAATTTGGACAATATTCCAAAGATAACAATAACAAAGACGAGTTCGAGTAGTGTAAATCCCTTACGCATTAAAATCTCCTCTTGGCAAAGTCAATCTCACCGATGTTACAGGTATAAGCCCGTAATCTTGCGATGACCTCATTGACACCATCTACCGTTGCGTTGATTTCAACCTGTGTCATCTTCATATTGCTTTGCACTCCCGGTGCCCCTGCCGTAAAGACGAATGGGGTCGCAAAAGTGTCCGGTACATACTGTCTTTTTGCTGTAATAGTAAAACTTCTTTTATATCCAGCACTGTCAGCAATAGAATTACTGATATCATGAGCCAAGGTTGTCACCGCATTGTCAGGTAATGCCGGATAGTGCGAAGGATCTGTGGCATTATATTCAAAAAAGCTTCGGTGCAGATCCTCATTGAGGCCTCCAACGCGAATCGAACTGTTGACATCGGTTCGTCCATAGGTAGATCCTACTGCCCCGACATCAAGTATTTTACTTAATGACACTGCCGTAGCTGTCCCTTCCAAGGAGTTATCATCCCAAATGAGTGTCGTTGTCTCTGACAAAACAGCCGACACCAGGAAGATCGCTTCTTGCGCGGCACTAACTTCTAGTGCTTTGTTGTTGACCTGTATCATCATCGGTATTGTCAGCATGACAACAGCAATAACGACAATGGCGAAAATAAGTTCAATCATTGTAAACGCACGTCGCATCAAACGTCGGGCGTTATTTGCTAGAGTTCGACCTCTTACCATCGAATTCTCCTGTTAGTGTTTCTGTTTTTCTTACCGGAGCTATCTTTCACAGACTCCGCCGCACCCGTATCGCTCGACCAGGATCCCGGTCCATAATATTCAAGTTCACCACGTATCTCAGTCGCAGGGTCCGGTTTATATTTATCATATATCAACCATGATTGTGTCCCTGCAGTTAAACTGCTTGGCACTGTTACGGTACCTTTATACGGGAACCCTTTTGAACCATCATAGCTATAAGAAGCCGACGTCGTCTGTGTGCTATGTGTAAAGACTGGGGTAATACCACCATCCGGAATATTTTGTGTAGAAAAGGTCACATTACCGTCAGTAGCCGTATTGTGCAAGGTATTGCGATACCAGTTTACGCTGTCAACACTTCGTTTAGGCGATGTTCCCAACAGATCAGTGATCAATGTCTGATTATAATCTGCAGCACCCTTGTCGCCATAGAACTCATAGAAGAACGTTACGTTGCCGGCACATGGTGCACCGGTACACATGGCACGCGTACGCGGCATATGGCTACGCCCGTACACGAAAGTAAGGTTCTCATCATCACTGTCTGTACCGGCAATGTTTGCCGTACCTTCAGGTGCAGTTCCCGTATAATTGGAATTAACATCTACGATGACGTCACTGCCAAAAACTCTGAACGGGTTTACCGGCTTATTGGTTTGACGAATATAATTGAACCAGAATGCCAATGTTTCGTTGCTCTCGTTCCAATTCAAATCTCTATAACCATCAGTAAAACCGATAAGTTTTGCAGTACTGATCTCATGTTCGATCGTAGGCAATCCTGCCGGAGTCGGCACTGTCATCAATACGGTCACATTATGTTCATATCCAAATAGAGGGACATCTGTGAAGTTGACTGTCGTTGCATTATTTTCATTTTCTGCCCATATCTGTACATGCATATGTGGCGTCATATTCGCATCATTAGAGAGGTAGGTAAATCCGTTGCTGCTATTATTAAGATCCACTATCACCTTGAAATGGTCCGGTATAAACATTACATCAACATTTCCACACACATAAGCACCATCAGGATTACATGTCATCGGTGTATCGTCAAAATCCACCTCTGACCAGTTTGCATCGACCAGATCGATCGTAATATGTCCCACTTCATTATAATTGTAGACTGCAGGTGTCACAGTCACTCCATTTACGAAGTTTCCACCACCACTTAAATTTCCAGTCGTCGAACCAGCCAAAGTGTTGTGGATTACGCCGTCTGAACCATACTTGGTAACATTGTCATCAAGGTTGGCAATAGACTGATCATAACTCGATGTATTTTCATCAATGTAGTCATACGCAACAATCGTGATGTTATAATCCTTACCTGCTCGCAACAGATCGGGGTAGCTTATTTCTGACGAACTGATATCATAGCGGTCAGGTCGAACGGCGAAATTGTCTTTTGACAGTGCTTGTATCTCAGGACCAACTAGACACGAGAGACATGCGGGTTCACTATCAAAAGGCGCAATATACGGGAAGCCGGAGTTACCGGCATTTGAGCTACATGGGCCATATGGTTGGCCGTTGCTGGCAGTCCATATATTCAGACAAGTGTCTGCAGTATTGATAAAGACCTCTTCGAGCCTTGACTCACTGTTGAAACATGCTGATATTTCTGCCAGGTTACCGTTTTTACTCGCGCGCAAGATACACTGCTCTTCCTGTGCTGACAATGTAGAGCTTAAGATGTTATACCGGGCTGCGATCTTGGCATCGCGTGACGCTTTTGGTATTGTAAACGACCCTGTCGATGATGTCGCAACGACATTTTTTGATGTCTTGTCTATCTGTGCAGTGACCAGTGTACCGTCAGGATATTTCAGAGGCGACAGCTTAGAATATAACCCTGTAGCAGGATCGATTTCCGCCAGTTCCAAGATCATTGCAAACGGCGTTCCGTCAAAATCTTCCGGTGCGCCGTCCGGGTTCTCTCCCAAATAGACGATATCAACTGCCAATGGTTTTTCCGTCACCTTAGTTGTGATAACAGAAGCCGCCCCATTATCATAAGTTGCCTCATCAAAGTTATCAAGCACGTCTACTTTTCCAAATGTCACAGCTCCAGAATCTGAAGGGTAGCTGGCACTACAAGGCGGAATCTCACCGTTAAAAACCAGACCGTCTCGCATATAACTTCCGTATAAGCTCACGCTGCTCACTCCGCTAGCATCCGTATCTATATCTGTGGCCAGTATGCTTCTAAAAGGGTTCAAAATCGTCGCGTTATATTCATAACCGTTGGATGTTCCATCTGAGAATGGGCCACAGTCTGCGTTTGAATCACAAGTCCCTAATGTCGTAGGAGGTGTATACACTTTTTTGACATTAACATAATAGACCACTTTAAGTGGGTTTTGATTACCGACACTCACGAATGAAGTACAATTGGAACCAAGATAGAAGCTGTCTATAGCCGTACAGTTTTGGCTCCCCTGATCATCAAAACCTGAGTCATAATAACAGAGGTCGTCTGCCGTTGCGGTATCGACAAACTCGGTCGCTATACTGGAGATGTTGTTAAGGATATCACCATCGTTGCTGCTTTCAACATAAGCACTGTTGGTCACATAAGTATGCGTGGACGGTCCGGTCACTTCTATTGTGATCGTGTCGGTGGCACCGCTTGCAAAATCACCAGTGTAGGCACAACTTAGATTTCGATCGGCAGTGACATAACTACAATTCCACCCTGCGGGTGCGGTGTAGCCTATATATGTCACACTCGACGAAACGATATCCCAGACGACGACATCGGTAGCAGCCTCCGCACCTTGGTTTGTTACATCGATAGTATAATTGATGTCAGTACTGACCTGTTTGATCTTCGGTGCATCTTTTACCACCGTCATATCTGAAATCGTACTGAGCAGTGTTAACGTTGCTACAGAAGGGTCGATGTAACACTCACTGTTGTCACACTGGACTGATGAGAGGTTGACATCGAATGTGTCCCCCGGAGTTGTCAGGTTTGTAGGGACGTTGACCGTGATCGTCTCAGTCGTATTACATTCCGTATTAAACTGTACTGTACCCGTATCACTGAAATTAGCATCGTTGATGAACGTCACCGTAATGTCGTTCTCATATGGACAACGTGTGATATTGACATTCAAATCGACTGTCGGCGTACCCAGTTTAATGTTTTTTGTTTCTGGGGAGATAGAGATTCTTGGAATAGTCTCCGGGACCAGTGTGACGTTCAAGTCAAAAGGCACTGCTGTCGCACTAGTGTCCGCGCCGACGAGCACATAAAGCGTATCGCCATTGATATAGACTTCGAAGCCATAGGTCGTTGACGTGGGCAGTGTCGGTAGTGTGGTCCTGTCTGCTGCAAGTACCACATCTGCATCTGTCCCGGCATTAAAGCTTACGTAGACCAGACCTGTCTCTGTCAGGTTAAACGTATATGCTTCGTACTTGCTTTTTGTCACTGACCCGGTCAATGACGTCTGCTGTGTAGCCCCAACAAATACCCCTGTGCTGTTAAGATCGAAAGGGCCGTTCAGGTTGACTAGGGCGGCAGCCATAAGGGCTGCAGGTGTTATCAGCGATACTGTAAAGAACAATACCATGCTTTTAAATCTGTTTATCATCTGTATCAATAAAATGAAAAATCTACTAAAAACTTCCATTTTTTCTCCCCTTATTTAAGGTATATTGCATTTTTTCTATTGACAACTCTGCCAATTTTTCAGTATATGATATTTTATATTGGTTTACACTTAAATTTTATATATAAAAGCCTTATCATACGGAGATATTAAAAAAATATTTGCACATGTAGATAAAAATAAATATTGCTATATTTAGCTGGGGATTTAGTAGTATTTTACACAGTAGAGACTTCTACTGTGTAGGAAGAGACGATTAATATTCGCCTGTAAATTTGAAGACGATCGAACCGTATGCTTCGTACATATTGTCAATAGTGTAGGTGTCATTATCTGAGAAGACATGTTTTGCGCGCACACCAAGTTCAATACCCAGGTTGTCGATGAGATCGATGTTTGCACCCACTTGGGCACCACCATAACCGTTTTGGTTTGTTTCACTATACGTTGTTCCTGTTGAGTCATCCTCGAATGTTGAAACGATACCACCACCGTTAAGACCCATGAAAATATTGAAATGCTCACCGGCACGGATCAGGTAGTCGACCTGCAGACCCAGTGACATCGCTGTTGATGCAGTTGTATTTGGCGCATCAAGCTGGTAGTATGTACCGGCCAGAAACAGTCTGTAGTGTTTTGACTCGCCCCCCAGTTTCACTGACGCTGAAGCAGCAGCTGATGTCTCATCTACAGCGAGAATCGTCGTACCCGGAGTCGTCGTCGTGTCTCTATAGGAAAGGTCTGCAGAACCTGCAGCACCCTCAATCGCGATCAAACCTTTTGCATCCCACTCGTTAGCAAAATAATTTTCACCAGCACTTGCATTAACAGCCGCAAGCAAAATCGCTGAACTTAAGACTTTTTTCAACATTTATTACCCTTTGTATTTAGATATTTGTGACAATATCACTTCATTATGTTACTGATTATAGCGCCTTCGGATTTAACTATTCTTAAAAGTTATACAAATTTTATCGATATACACGATATTGTTGATTTTTACGTTAAAAAGTGAACCCAATTACCCCTGCTCGACAATGTTTTTCGCAACAGCTACGGCCGAACTAAAGGCCCACTGGAAGTTGTACCCACCCAGTTCACCGGTGACATCAAGTACTTCACCGGCGAAATAGAGCCCTTCTGTCAGGTTGCTCTCCAGACTCCAGCTGTTGATGTCTTCTGTTCTGACACCGCCTTTGCAGACCTCTGCTTTGCTGAAACCGTAGCTGCCTGCCGGCGCGAAGGTGTAGTGGTGCAGCGCCTTTGCCAGCATCTCCAACTCTTCATCTTTATAGGTGATGCAGGGTCTGTCCTTGACCCCAAGTTCACCTAAAAGTCCCTGCATAAACCGCTTGGGCAGCGGCAGTGCCGTAGAGAGCAGTTTGCGGTTATTGTGCATGAGCGCAGGCAACTCTTCCCCCGGCAGAAAATTGATCGTGATTTCGCCACGTTCCCAATAGAGCGATGCACTGAGTATGACCGGGCCGCTCAGACCGCGATGTGTCATCAGCATATCTTCACTCAATACCTTCTCTGCTACATGGACTTCAGCCGGGAAACTGATGCCGCTGAGCTCTTTCATCCAGAACTCTTTTGCCTGCAGGGTCAGACCCGCCAACGCAGGTGCATAAGGTTTGACACTATGTCCAAAACTGCGGGCAAGCTCAAGACCGATCGCACTCGCACCCAGCGATGCAAAACTTTTTGCACCTGTTGCGATGACCGCCTTTTTTGCCTTGTAGTGTCCCCGGTCCGTTGTAAGTTCAAAGCAGTCTGACTTTGTCAATGCGATGATCTTTGTGTTGAGCAGATACTTTGTCTTCCGGCTTGCCGTGGCTAAAATGTCGATAATCTCATCGGAACTTTCGGCGCAGAAATAGTACTGCTCTTTTCTTATGACCGGTTGCAGGCCTCTCTGCTGCAGCCACAAAAGCAGATCCTCTTTGGAAAACTGTGAAAAAACAGATTCGATCAGCTGTTCGTCCCCAAGATAGTTGTTGGCACTGACATTGACGTTCGTGATATTGCACTTGCCGCCGCCGGAGATCTTCAGTTTTTTAGCTGCTTTTTCATTGCCTTCTACAACCAGTACCGAGAATTCGCTCGATTCATTAAGCTGTGCGGCACACATCATCCCGCTAGCACCAGCACCCAGAATCATCACATCATATATTTTTTCTGACACACATACCCCATCGCTTTAGTGCTGCTATTTTAACTAAAAGTGCGGAAGATTGTAAGTGAATGGATCCGGCATCCATAAGAGCACACCCCTTTTTTAAAATCCGTATGGCACGTCAGCGACCCATAATCTATGTTATAATTCGCGTATTAAAAAGGGGCAAAAAAATGCCCTCAAGGACATAAATGAGTAACAAACTACACATCGTCTCGCTTGGATGTAACAAAAACCTTGTTGACACAGAGGTGATGCTCGGACGGTTAAAAGCGTATGAGATGACGGATAATGCTACTGAAGCTGACGTTATCATCGTCAACACCTGCGGCTTTATCGATGCGGCCAAAGAGGAGTCTATCAACACCATGTTAACCCTCGATGCGGGTCGCAAAGAGGACTCTGTTCTGGTGATGGCAGGCTGTATGAGCGAACGTTACAGTGAAGAGCTCTCCAAAGAGCTGACAGAGGTCGATATCTTTACCGGTGTCGGCGACTATGCCAACATCGACAAACTACTGGCTGAACGCGAAAGCCGATTCAGCGATGCCGTTTACCTCATCGACGGTGAAGAGCGTGTAGTCACGGGCTCAACCTATCATGCCTACATCAAAATCTCGGAAGGGTGCAACCAGAGCTGTTCGTTTTGTGCAATTCCCTCATTTAAAGGCAAGCTGAATTCGCGCAACCTTGACAGTATTGCCAATGAGGTCGAACGTCTGGTCGCGCAGGGTTATTACGACTTCAGCTTTATCTCTCAGGACTCAAGCTCGTTTCTGCGTGATCAAAATATAAAAGACGGTCTTATCCATCTGATAAAACGTATTGAACTGATCGATGGGGTCAAGAGTGCCCGTATTTTGTACCTCTACCCCAGCACGACCAGCATGAAACTGCTCCAGGAGATCGCAAAATCAAAACTATTCCATAACTATTTCGACATGCCGATTCAGCACATCAACGACGATATGCTTCGCATGATGAAGCGCGGTTTTGGCAAAGAGAAGACGCTTGAACAGCTCAACTACATGCGTTCTTTGCCAGACTCCTTTGTCCGGACCACCTTTATCGTCGGTCATCCCGGGGAAACAGAGGCGATGTTCGACGAGCTCTGCGACTTCGTCAAAGCGTTCGGCTTTGACCGTGCAAACGTCTTTGGCTACTCTGATGAAGAGGGGACATCTGCCTACGAGGCAGATGAGAAACTGCCTCAGGAAATTATCGACGAACGGGCAGATATCCTGGGGGCGATCTGCGCTGAAGCCGAGATGGCATCCTTGCAAGCCGAGATCGGAAAAGAGATCGAGCTGATCATCGACGGCGAAAGTGACGAACACGAGTTCCTTCTCTCTGCCCGCAAGACCATCTGGGCACCGGAGATCGACGGCGAGATCTATATCAATGACAAGAGCATTGATGAAGAGCTGGAGTTTGGCCACATCTACAGAGCGAAAGTGACAGGCATCGTCGGTACGACATTGACAGCCACTGTCATCGGGCATGCTGAATAACAACACCCTCCCCATTCTACAAGAAGGTAAAAACCTTCTTGCCTTCTCAGGCGGTGTAGACTCCTCTGCCCTCTTTTTTCTACTGCAGCAGGCCGGAATTGATTTTGATCTTGCGATTGTGGATTATCAGATGCGCGACCAGTCTGTTCAGGAGGTGGCCTATGCACACGCTCTCGCTACAGAGTTTCATAAAGAGTGCTACACCTTAGAGACCCTGCTCTCTGAGCAGAACTTCGAAGCGACTGCCCGCAATGTTCGCTATGATTTTTTTGAATCGCTCATTGGTGAGCATGGTTATACCAACCTTATCACCGCCCACCAGCTCGATGATCGTCTGGAGTGGCTGCTGATGCAGTTGGGCAAAGGGGCAGGTCTTTATGAGCTGCTGGGTATGTCTGTCATCGAGAAGCGCAAAAACTACCGTTTAGTACGCCCTCTGCTTGAAACGACCAGAGAGCAGATCAATAACTACCTCAAAGACAACTGCATCCGATATTTTGAGGATGAGAGCAACAGCGATGAAAAGTACAAACGCAATTTTTTCCGTCACAACCTTGCCACACCGCTGCTTGAGAAATACGCCAAAGGGATCAAAAAAAGTTTCAGATACCTCGATGAAGACCTGACCGAACGCATAGAACAGGAGATCGATGTACAACGTGTTCAACAGCTTTACTATTTTGAACGTCCCGTTTCACGACGCAGCTCTGTCATTGCTGTTGACCGCCTTTTAAAAGCACTGGGATTCCTGATGCGTCAAGGGGACAAAGAGATGCTGAAAACAGCTGACGAGCATGTCGTCGGACGCCAATATGTTGTCAGTTTCCATCCGAACTACTGTTTTGTAGCACCCTACCTGGCAGACGAAATGCCAAAAGCATTCAGAGAGAAGTGTCGTCTTCTAAATGTACCCAAAAAACTTAGGCCCTATCTCTATACCAATACAGAGGCCTTTGAATGCGTCGAGTCACTGCTAAACGACTCTAAACCTTGTAAATGCTGATGAGTCTTTTCAGTCGATTTCATCCATAGTCGTTTTTACTTAACGGTTCGCACCTTCAACTTAAAATGGGTATCGATCCCATTTTCTACCCCTTTAAATAGGAGGGTACCGTCAACCTCCGCCACCCATTCAAACAGATTTAATGCATCGATAAAACGATAATAGTCTGTCGGTGTTGCAATCGTTGCACGGACTGCTATCATCTCCATCTGGTAAGGCCCGCTCTTTTCACTGATAACGCTGCGAAGGGAAAACGATGCAAAGTACTGCTTTAAGTAGCTTTCGAATTGATCCACGTCAAAATGTCTATGGAGCGCCATATCGATGTTTTTTTCTCGCTCCTGCAGGTTTTGCAGTTGTGCATAATACTTCTCAAACTCTTTTTCGGCACTCTCAAGGTCGGCACTGTCTTGCATCAGATCTATGTTGAGTGCACGGTAAGCTTTGATCTTGGGCGTAAAGACATAAAATCCGAAGACGACAATTACACTCGAAAGTACAAAAAGCAGAATTATGGAGCCGAATGAAGCGAATTTACTCATTTTCTGCCTCCATAACCGAGATGTTGTTAAAGCCGTAGCGACCATCTTCCAATACTGTAAACTGTGTTGAACTTCGGGCGAAGAGAGATGCCAGGGAGCGTTGCAAGGTGTTGTTGAAATGTTCTTCACTGACAGTCGTCCCTTTCAGGCGTAGCGTGTTCTCCCGGAATTCGGCAAGTTCCAGCACCACGCCATCAGGAACAAGGTCAAAGAAGTTCTTGACATTCTCTTTGTTGAGTCTGTTTTTAGTACTGATCTCCTCACGGAGTTTTTCAAGTTTCTGCAGTCGTTGTATTTCGGAAAGAACACGCTGCTGCTCGTTTTTGACCGTCTGCGTCTTGTTTGTCACCTCTGCCAGCGCTTGTTCATAGGATGCAATAGCACTGTTTAAAAAGAGTGCGCTTGCAGACATAATAATAACAAGAACAGCAAATGTGGACAGTAGCCATGTCAGCTCTGCTCCAAGGACTTTTTTCTGTCGTGGCGGTATGAAGCTATGTCTCATGCAAGCTCCTTTTCGCTTAACAGAACAAGTTGGTGCGCAAGATCGATATGCTGTCTTTCGACCTCGACAAACAGTGCCTCTTCAAGACGGTTCTCCAGCTCGGTATCGAAGTTTGCTCCATCAGCCATAAAGACCTTCTCAATAAACATCGTCTCGTCCACTTTGGCATCGTAAAAGGCTTTGACTGCCGCTTGTATCTTCTCGACGTAGACATCCACCACCTTTGTTTCATCGACCAGTGAGAGCGCCTCATGCATCTGTATCTGTTCACCATAGATCATAACACTCTCTTTAAAAACAGCACTGACGATAAGATCACCGGTAATCAGCAGGAAAAGGCCGTCACGCTCTTTCAGTACCTGTTCGAAAAAGTCATACAACAGTGAGAAGGGAGAGAAGATAAAGTCCAGACCGATTGTCTTGAACTGTTTTTGTCGTTCAAAGAGGTCATCTTTGTCCATATAGAGACCCCAACGCTCGTCCATGCAGATTTGGTCGACACTGCTCAGCTCTACTCCCTGCGCATCTCTGCAGTTCGACAAAAGGCCCTGGGCCGCTTCTGTCTCCAACAGCGCAACATAGTTCAGGCCACACTCTTTTTCAAACGTTCTGATTCTCTTTTCCAACGCCGAGAGCTCTGCAATATTCTCTTCATCAAACCGTTTTTTCAGTTTCCCTTTTTTACGCAGCTCGGCATATAGACGGACACCTTCAGACGACGGGAGCAGCGTGATAAACAGTGTTGGCAAAAAAGCTTCAAGAAATTTCATCATCATCCTGACATAAAGGGTGTGCTTTTAGATAGTTTTGCAGCTTAACACTGCTGCCCAACTTCGTGTAGATCTGTGTTGTAGACATCGAAGCGTGCCCTAAAAGTTCACTGACGTCTGCAATCCGTGCGCTGTTGTTTAAAAGTGCCGTTGCATACGAGTGGCGCAATTGATGCGGCGTCACTTTCAGACCGACGCGCTTGAAACACTTAGTCACCAGATATCTTAGACTATTTTCACTTAAGCGTTCCCCCTCTAATTCAAAGAGAAATGTCTGCGGTCTTGTCTCTTTCAGGTGCTTTTTGACAAGGGTGTACGTCGATGCCAGCATCGGTACATCCCGACTTTTCTGTCCCTTACCCATCACACGGACCCATTCGCCGGAGATGTCGTTCAATGATAAAGATGAGAGCTCTGAGATACGAAGGCCAAGCGTATAGAGCAGCGTGACGACGACCTGTTCTTTCAACGGCGCATGGGCAAGCGCCTCTTTAATATGCGCATCGCTGATCGGTTTGGGAAGTGATGCAGGCACCTTGATGCTCTCGTCCGCCTTGAGTGAGACTTTTTCGCCCTGTTCGTCCAGGTAGGCACAGAAACTGCGCATGGCTGAGATCTTTTTAGCGATGGTCGTCGGTTTCAGATGGGCGATGTGCAGACGGTAGGGCATGAGGTTGAGCGTCGTATGCCCATTCTCTTCTTCAAGCTCCAAAAAAGAGAAGGCCTCTTTCAGTGCTTCGTCATAACTTTTAAGTGTTAGATCGGAGTAGCCTCTGAACTTTTCCAGATAGCGTAAAAACGCCTTTCGGTAATCGTCCAGACTCTTTTTCATGATCAATAATCGTGAAGCAGCATCTGCTCTTTGATCAACGCTCTTGCTTCGTCTCGCTCCATTCCTGTTATGTCAATGGGCTCCGAAGCGTAAAGGTCGACCTGTGTAAACGGTTTTGGAATCGTAAACCTGTCCCAGCTGTTAAGCTGCCAGTACTCTTTCGGGACACAAGAGAGCACCACGATCTTGCTGTTGGTCTTTTGTGCCATGACGATGATGCCGTCTGCGACTTCATGTCGGGGTCCTTTCGGGCCGTCAGGCGTAATCCCGACGTCACCGCCGCTTTTAAGTACCTTCATCGCAGCTATCAGTACCTTTGCACCGCTTCGGGTACTGGAACCATGGATACTTTTGAGCTTCAGGAAACTGTTGGTCTTTGCAATGATCTTGCCGTCAAAATGCTCGCTGATCACAACACTGACGTCAGGCTTTTCACGCAGTTTGAAATAGATAAAGGGAATGAAGAAAAGGTCACCGTGCCAAAATGCCGCTATGATAGGCTCTTCAGGAACACTCTTGGGAAGATGAAAGACCTTTTTACTGCTGATGTAAAAAAGACGGATCAGGAGTGCGGCAACAGGCGGTATCGCAAAGAGAGCCAGTGCACGCAGCAGACGTTTACGCAAGAAGCTCTCCGGTGAGGCTCATCCTTGCAGAAGAAGTTATCCTGACATTTCGTGTCTGGCCCAGAAGCTCTTCGGAGCCTTTTACCTTGACCAGAAAGTTATTGCTGCTTCTACCGGCGACATACCCTTCGGAGCGGAGCTCTTCAAAATAGACCTCATGTACTTTACCTACCTGATCGAGCATCACTTTGTCGACAACCGTGTCCTGCAATGCCTGCAGTCTGTGCAGACGCTCTGAAGCCACTTCACTGTCAACAGCGTTTGTATATTCCGCCGCTTCGGTCAAAGGACGTGGCGAATACTTAAAGCTAAACATCTGCTCAAACTGCACCGCTTCAGCCACATTCATCGTATCTTCGAAGTCCGCATCAGTCTCGCCCGGAAAACCGACGATGATGTCTGTGCTGATACTGACATCCGGGGCCATCTCACGGAGTTTGGCCACACGATTTAGAAACCACTCCTGGCTATAACCGCGCTTCATCGCTTTCAATATCTCTGTCGAGCCGCTCTGCAGCGGTACATGCATCGACTTGCAGATCTTAGGATTGCGTGCGAACTCTTCGATAAACTCGTCATCCATATGCAACGGGTGAGGTGAGGTAAATCGGATACGCTCCAGTCCCTCTACGGCACTGACAAGACGCAGCAGTTCGGTAAAGTTGATCTTCGCGTGTTCACCCGAAAAACGGCGCCCGTAATTGTTGACGTTCTGCCCCAGCAAAAAGACCTCTTTAGCGCCTGTTTCCACGGCCTTTTGCACCTCTTTTACGATCAGGTCCGCCGGGATGGATATCTCGTCACCGCGTGTTTTCGGGACGATGCAGAAGGTACAGCTCTTGTCACAACCGATCGAGATGTTGATAAAGGCTTTAAACGGAGACGAACGAAAATCTTTAAACGCAAAATCGGACTCATCATAGTTGATGTCAATCTCAACCGATTTGTCTTTCTCGACGACCTGGCCGATCTTGGAGACATTACGTGCGCCAAGTACAAAGTTGACATACGGTGCGCGTTTGATGATATCTTTACCGAGATGTGATGCCGTACAACCGGCAACACCGATCTTGGCACCCTCTTTTTTGTTTTTGTTGAAAACACCGAGTTCTGAGAAGAGTTTGTGGACCGGGCGTTCACGTACCGAACAAGTGTTGATGATAATGAGATCTGCTTCTTCAGCGTTCTCGGTGAGCTCATAAGGCTCTTTCGCATTGAGCTCGGCGATCATGTGTTCGCTGTCTCGAACATTCATCTGACAGCCAAGGGTCTCGATAAACAGTTTTTTAGACATTAATCCAATGACACCTTATAAGATGTGTACTTCGTACATATATTCATTGTCTGCAAGACCGTAACGCACTTCACGCATGTAAAAGCTTTTACCCTCATTTTCAAAATGGTCTTGAAGTGAGAGAAGATCCTTGTGAGAGTTGTCACGATCAAAGTAGAGTATTACCGTCCCTTCTTTTTTGACCATATCTTCAATCTTATTAACATCTATCTTCTTTGGTTTTGACTTAGCGTCAGTACGGGCGATTTTCAGCTCCATTACAGTCCTTTATGCAGTTTGTATTATTATCTGCATTATAACGACCCGAGGGTTAATTTTCGCATAAAAAGAACAGCCACGTTTTGATGATCGCCAAATATTTACATATTTTCCCTGTTTTAGGGCACTTCAACCGATAAACACTCTTGGCACATTTTTGAAAACCTGCAATATTTTTTGGCCTTCACAAACGCATATTGGTACCATTTTCATCTGCCGTTAATCAGAGTAAAATCAATTTATGCTATAATTCTGACCTTCCTGGAAATGAATCACCAAACATCTTTTTTTGGAACGAACCAGACGAATACTAATGGAGACAATTATGGAAAATGTATTAGATATTATTGATGCACTGGCACATGAAAAAGGGTTGAGTCCCGAAAGTGTCAAGACGGCACTTAAAAACGCTTTTATCAAGACAGCACAGCGTCTGATCAATGAAGATTTCACCTACGATGCAGAGATCGATGAAGAGACAAAGACCATTCGTGTCTATCAGACCATTACGGTCGTTGCCGATGACGACGATGATCATCTCTATACCGAAGAGGGTGATGTCAATCAGGGCTATATCTCGCTGTCACGTGCCCGTGAAGAGGTCGATCCTGATGTCGATGTCGGTGATGAATTCCAGATTGAACACGACATCGAGAGTCATGGCCGTACCGCTGCAATGACACTTTACCGTGAGATCGAATACCACGTTCAACGTCTGGTCGAAGATGAACTCTATAACAAGTATAAAGAGAAGATCGGCACCATAGTCAACGGTCGTGTGACCCGTGTTGATGATAATAACAACACCTACATCGAGATGGATGAAGTACGTGCTATTCTGCCGATGAAGAGTCGTATTAAAGGCGAAGTGTTCGCTGTTGGTGATGTTGTCAAAGCTGTTGTACGTCGTGTTAACATCGACAAAATTAATGGCATCCAGATCGAACTTTCACGTACCTCTCCTAAATTCCTTGAAGGTCTTTTGGCACTGGAGGTACCGGAGATCGCTGACGAAGTCGTATTGATCGAAAAAGCGGCCCGTATTCCGGGTGAACGTGCAAAGATCGCCCTCATTTCAACACATCCTCAAGTTGACCCGGTCGGTGCGACCGTCGGTGTCAAAGGGGTGCGCATCAACGCCGTCAGCGAAGAGCTGCTTGGCGAAAACATTGACTGTATCGAATACACGACCGTACCGGAACTGTTCATTGCCCGTGCGATGAGTCCGGCGATCATTAATTCGGTTATCATCGAAGGCGAAGCGGACAATGAAGAGAACCCGCTTAAAGCGGTCGTCACGCTGCCATCTGACCAGAAGTCAAAAGCTATCGGTAAAAGCGGTATCAATATCCGTCTGGCCTCGATGCTGACCGGCTACGCTATCGAACTTGTCGAACAAGACGGCGGCGAAAGTGCCGAAGGTGCGAAAGTCGAAGAGAAAAAAGATGACGTCTCTTCACTTGAAGCACTTTTCGGTTAGACCCAGGCTTCATAAACCTCTCCACTCCCCAGACAGGGGGAGTGACTTAAACACCCTCTCTCTACTCCCTCTCAACCCAAAAAGTTAAGACGCTCGCTTTGCATACGGATTCAGCTTTAACAGCAGCATATCTGCCATCATATTGCCCAGCAGTGTCAAGAATGCGGTAATGATCAAGATCCCCATAATGACCGGGTAATCCCTGCTCAACGCACTCAGATAGAAGAGCTGTCCCATTCCCTCGATGCTGAAGATCGTCTCCAGAATAACACTGCCTCCGATAAGTCCCGGAAGAGAGAGACCCAGAAGAGTCACAACCGGCGGTATAAGGTTCCGCAGGATATAACGGCGAAGAAGAATGGCCTCACTCAACCCTCGCGAACGGGCAAAATAGTAGTAATCACTTTTTAATATCTCAAGTGTCAACGAGCGGATATAGACGATCATCGAACCGATACTGACAAAAACCATTACACCGATTGGCAGAACAAGGTGCCATGCCATATCCGCATAATAGGCAAAGCCCTCTTTAGCGTCGACTGAGTGCAGTCCCGCAATCGGCAGCACTTCCAGCTCCACACTTAAAAACAGCATCAAAAGCAGTGCCAGATAAAACGACGGCATCGCGAAAGATACCAGAGAGAGCTGACGGATTGCGTGATCCATCCACGAACCGTTTACGCGTGCTGCTTTTACCCCAAGATAGATAGAGATGACAAAGACAAAGAGCATAGAGAGGATATTGAGCAGCAGTGTTATCGGCAGCCGTTTTGCGATCTCGCTGCTCACATCGGCCCCGGTAACAAAAGAGATACCGAAATTGAGCTGGGCCAGGTTGACAACCCAGTCGATATACTGCCGGTAGAGCGGTTTGTCCAGTCCATAAACAGCCTTGAGCTGCGCAATTGCCTCTTCAGTCATATTGGGGTTGAGCTCCCCTGCCCCGAAGAAGCTGTTTGGTGCAGCATGAATAGCCAGAAAAGAGATTAGCGATATCAGTAGCAACATCAAGACGATGTATCGCAGTTTTTTTAAAACGGTCGGCATAGAACTCTTTTATTTTTTAATAGCAGATTATATCAAGTTGTCCGCTGATCACAGTTCAAGGACAAAATCCCGTCTCAAAAGATATCCCAGACCGTAAACAAACAGCCACAAAGCCACTAGAGGAATGATTATCGTGTTAATGATAAAAACGGTGATCAAACGGATAATACTATCCATCGCATCATTGAATTTTTCAATTAACTCTCCGACACTTCTTTTGAGCTCATCTTTATACGCTTCATAGGTTTTTGAGACATTTAACGCATCCATAAATGAACGCTCTTCCTGCCTTTCGGTCTGTTTGATTTGCACCTCTTCTATGATGACCCCGACCTCATCGGAGGTCTTGGCAACCTCACGGAATGCATGTTCATATTTGGGTTCCAGTATCTGGGTATAGACCGCTTCGTTCATCATCACCAGCAGCGGTACAGAAAACCGTAATACTGTCAGGACAACCAGCACTTTGAAACTCGACTCGATACGCCAAGGCAGTTTGAACTTCGGCAACCAAAGCTGCAGAATGAAAAGCAGTGCCACAGCACTGAACACTGCTTTAAAAAGTACCGTCTTTCCAAAATGGAGCATCACCTCCTGAACACCGATCGAGACGGAACTCATCAACATCACCCAGGAAAAACGTTCGACCATGTCATTGATGGGATCAAGAAGCTGACCGGGAGTGAAGGTCGCACCTAGACCGGCAGGCGTGACATTGACTTCCGTTCCCTGCGCGAAGGAGACCAGTCCGTTAAGCCCTCTGGCAACAGCGAAGGTCGTCAAAGAACGGACCAATGCGGTGTCAAGCTGCTCAGAACTTTTGACATCCAGTGTCTCTAAAAGAGAAAGTGCGACAATACATACCGATACAACGGTGAAGGCTATTTTTTTAATCATAAACTATTGTAACAGAGTCGATCACTCTTTTACAAGTCACAAGAGCATTGGATAGGCTATTTTTGTCTCTGTATATCAGATTTGCGTAACTTTTAGCAGACCCTATGGTGTCGCTTAGGCTTCCGTGTCTGAACCGGTATCCGGCGTCTTTTCTTGTCGCATGCTCGCTTTTGCAATAATCTCGACATAACATGCATCCCACTCCGCTTCACGCGCACTGTCCAATGCAGCGATTATCTCGGATGCTGAAAGCACCTGTGCCTCCTCGCTGCTGCGCCCAAAACGGCAATTAAAATCCCAATATACGGCATCTTCGGGCAGTTTTTTCTTACGCTCGCGTTTAAGGTATTTTCGGACTTCATATTTGACAGCCTCGAGCAGACGATCCGGGTTTCTGTTCTCTTGTTTCAGTTTAAATGTTTTTTTCAATGTATGCCTTTATTTTGCTAATTGTACATAAGTTTCTCTTTACTTGTTGTACCAAAGTGCCTATTTGCAGAGTCCATGCATAATCTGTTTTATAGTCGCCCGGATGATTCTTTATTTTGAACGACCTCTAGTGTGAAGTATGAAAATTTGTTACTAAATGCTACAACTTCATAGTTTATATTCGATCTTCCTGCCAGCAGTGTTCTACCTAACATATTTTCAACTATTATAAATTCAAATAACCAAAGGAATTCACATGAAAAAAGTGATTATTACAACTCTTATTCTGGCTGCTACAGCTTCAGTCGCATCTGCCGATGCTTATGCTAAATGTGTCACTTGCCATGGTGCAGCAGGTGAAAAATCTGCTCTTAACAAAAGCAAGATCATCAAAGACATGTCAAAAGCAGAGATCGTTGCAGCCCTGAACGGGTACAAAGACGGTTCATACGGCGGCCCAATGAAAGGCGTTATGAAAGGTCAGGTTGCGGCGTTGAGCGATGCAGACATTCAAGCGATCGCAGAGAAGATCGGCAAATAATCACATCCATATGACAGCACTCCCGCTGTCATCTTACTCCCTCCCACATACAATCACAAAACATTTTTAATAGATATTTCGCTGCTGCAAACAATCAATATCATCCATTACGACTCAAAACCATACTTTTCAAACAGCCCCAGCAGCTCCTCTGTCTCCAAAGGACCGATATGACGATAGACTTCGGTGCCGCTCTTATCATAGATGATCTGTGTCGGGATCATGCGCACCTGAAGCTGTTGCGCTACATGACGCTCTTTTTTAACGTTGATAAAGGCTATCTGATACCTGCTGTGTTTCTGTTTGACTTTGTAAAGTAGTTTTCCCATTATGATGCAGCTGCGGCAACTGTCAGAACCTATCTCCAGAAGATATGGCTTCCCCTTGCCGATACTTGACTTAACATAGATGTACGGTGTCTCTTTGAGCATCGGTTCGTCTGCCGATACATGCAATGCAAAGCCAACCCATAATAATAAAAGTACTCTCTTCATAACGTCTCCTTAAATAATAATTGCAATCTTACAACTGCAAATAGGCCTGATAGCCAAAATAGAACGCAAACCCTATCAACATCAGTGCAAAACCCCGGTTAAGGTAGGTCGATAGTCTTGCAAGGGTAGTGTTCGAGGTAAGATTCTGTGCAAAACCGACTGATACCCCTGCGCCCAAGAGCAGAAGCGAATGTCCGAATGCAAAGGTCAGGATAAGCCCGTACGCGTAGACATACCCGCTGTTTGCCGCGACGGTGACGATGGCCACAAGCGGCGCAGAAGCGCAAGGGGTACTGACCAGACCAAAGATGATACCGATAAGGAACCCGCCGAAAAGACGGTATTTTATAAGATGCTGCATGATGGACGATTTGTCCACTTCGCCGAGCAGCCCCCAAGCATAGAGCCCGATCAAAAGGCTCATAAGTGCGGCGACTATGTAGGCCCACATCGGTGCGATGGAAAAGAAGCCGCCGAACTTAGCAACGATATACCCTAAAATAGAGAAACTCAGCATCACACCGAAGGCAAAAAGTGTGGCAAATGCATAGGTATATAGCACACGCTTTCGGCCTTCAAGGTCCTTGTTTACTGCAACGGCACTTCCCACTAGAAGCGGCACCGAGATCAGTGAACACGGGGCCACTGCCGTAATGCTGCCGGCACCGAATGCGCCTATAAATGCCAAAACAGAGTGAGACTCAAGCAGTGCCAGTATAGTCTCTTGCACGTCTATCCGTTGATGTAGGCCAGGACTTCATCGACACTGAGCACCTTGCCGGTACTGACAACCTTGCCGTCGATCACAAGACCCGGCGTGCTTACGACCTGATACTCCATGATCTTCATGATGTCATCCACTTTTTCAAGCTGAACAAACTTACCGCTTTTGGCGATCGCCTCTTTGACCACTTTTTCAAGTGTAATACACTTGGCACAGCCTGTACCCAATACCTCTATTTTCATCACTTATCCTCATCTGTTTTTAAAAGACACTCTTGCATCATCGGTGCGATCGTATCGGCATCAATGTCCCCTGAAACGGTGATATTTGTCTCATTCGCACTGCCGCTGACCTCGATCTTATCGATCTTTTTCATCATCTCGGGATCACAGGCACATTCGCATGTTCCCTCTTGGCACGCTTCGATCTTGGCGCTGATATCCTCTTTCTTGAAGCCCGTCAGCGTCGCAGTGACACCTTTTTTTGTGTTGTTGATTGTAAACATTGTTCTTCCTTTATAATATAAGATTAAAGAGATAGCCGATCGCTATGATCCCGCTACCGACGATCGCGAAAAAGACCCCGATCAACTTGAGCGAGATCACCTTTTTCAGGATCAGCGCCTCGGGAAGGCTCAATGCCGTCACCGCCATCATAAAACTCAGGGCCGTCCCGAGCAGCATCCCTTTGGACGTCAACACCTCCACAAGGGGCATGACACCGGCTGCGTTTGAGTACATCGGAATACCCATGATCACCGCGATGATGACGGCGAACGGGTTGCCCTCGCCTGTATACTGTGCGATAAAATTGGTCGGGATATAGCCATGTATCCACGCACCGACACCGACACCGAGCACTACGTAGAGGTAGATCTTTTTAAAGATGTCAAACGAGTAATCCCATGCCTCTTTGACACGTGCTTTGAAACTCAGTTTGACCAACCCTGCCTGCAGCTTCTCGTCGATCGGTTTGACATCGAGTACTATCTCTTTTTCCATCTGCAATTTGCCGATAAGCATCCCGCCAAAGATAGCGACAGTGAGTCCAAAGCCGATATAGATGGCCGTCACTTTCCACCCGAACAGCCCGAACAGCATCGCGATCGCGATCTCATTGTTCATCGGCGCTGAGATAAGGTAACTGAAGGTAACGCCAAGCGGAATCCTTGCCTGTATAAACCCTAAAAAGAGCGGTATAGCACTGCAGGAACAAAACGGGGTGATGATCCCGAAAAGCGATGCACCGACATGGCCGTAAAACGCCGACTTTCCCTGAAGGTGGGCGCGCACATACTCGGTGTTGAACCAGGTACGCAAAAAAGAGACGGCGAAGATAATGGTAATGAGCAGAAACCAGATCTTGACCGTGTCGTAGATAAAAAAGTGCAGGGCATCGCCAAGTTGACCTTCCAGCCCCAATACACCGTTGACAAATCGTCCGCTTAGCTCATGCCACATCTTGACCCCGTTTCAATTATTTTGAGCAGAGCTCTGCTTTGACGATCGGCAGAAGCTCCGCCTCGATAAGGTTCAAGGTCTTTTCATACTCCTCGACCGCTTTACCGCTCGGGTCATCAAACCCGACATGGATCGTCTTGACCGCTTTTGGAAAAACGGGACAGGTCTCTTTGGCATGGTCGCACACCGTGACAATAAGGTCGAACGGTGTATCCAGGACCGTCTCGATCACCTTGGAATGATAATCTTCCCGCCAATACCCTTTTGATTCCAATAGCGCCTGGGCATTGGGGTTCACCTTTCCGCTCGCTTTCACACCCGAGCTCTGTGCTTCGACGCAGTCACCCAGCTTCGCATTGATAAGGGCTTCTCCCATGATCGAGCGGCAACTGTTCCCTGTACACAGGATTAAAACGTTTTTTTTCTTCATACTTTGCACCCTTCTGTTTCTGACATTTTTTTCAGCGGCGGCAGATCGATACCGAGGTGTTTGATCTCTTCCAACGCTTCACGTCTGAAGCGATCAAGGGGAGTGCGTATCGAGTAATACGCCCATGTCCCTCTACGTTCGACACGCAGGAATCCCGCCTCTTTCAAGATCTTCAGATGACGCGACAGACGCGACTGGATCATGCCCAGGGACGCCTGCATGTCGCAAACACACAAACTGCCGTGTTTGTCTATAAAACGCAAGAGTAACACACGGGTCTCGTCATTGAGCGCCGAAATACTTTTTAAAAAGATATCCATCTGCCTCTCCTTGTAAATAAAAGTATACCGGATTATAATCATTATATCAAGATAGGTTGATATAATGATCTTATTTCTCAAAACCGTTAGGTAAAAGCCTCTTATTAAAATAAGATTATAATAGGCATCTATGCAAAAAGAGGCTGCTATGTATAAACACTTATTACTACTTATATTTATCGCTACGGTTGGAAGCGCCGACACAAAACAGATCTCCTATGACAACTACCTCACTTCATTTACCTATGAAGAGCGCAAAGCGATGAAGATCAACAGTGTTGAACTGACGGTAATGCTGGAAGAAGGAGAAGCGCAACTGGTTGACATCCGTTTTAAAGAGGAGTTTGAGGCCTGGCATATGAAAGGGGCTCTCAACATCCCTCTGAACGAGCTTCCAAAGCGTCTCAACGAACTCGACAGAACGAAAGTGATCGTCACGGCGTGTCCACACAAAGACCGGGCCATCATGGCACGCACTTTCCTAAAGCTCAAAGGCTTTGAGACACGCTACCTCGTGGATGGGCTAATAGGGCTTGCCGACTATTGGCGCGGCGATAGTGCCAGAGAGTTTATCGATGAGCTGCACAAGGTAAAATAGCGTCGTTCAAATCGTAAAGTTCGAAAATGCGGCTTCGACACTCAAGGCACTTTTGTAACGTGTCGGCATCAATTTCACATGCTTCGTCTTCAAGTCACAAACAGCGATACGAAAATTTGACCCCATAAATGGCTCCACGATACAGATGATCTTATCACCGATCTGCCGCGTTGTATGGATGTTGCCTTGGAGGTTGTGGAAAAAATATTTCGGATATGTCAGCGGTGTAATCTCGACGATCTCAACGCTCTTTCGTTGGTCAAGGCTCTCGGCAATAAGCGCAGCATCTTCGTAGTTGTCAAAGTGGACACACCAATCGTCAAAGGTTTTGTTAAAGTGGTCCAGGTCTTCATCCAAAAAGCCGCCCGCCGGCGATTGCAACGCGAAGATACTCATCATATATGCCTTAAAAGGAGTTCCATAGCGACAGCAGCCTACTGTTCTCTATACTCATAATCTTTATCGAATTATAGTACATGAGTCTTTCAACTTTACACATTGAGCTGAAAACAAATTGGATATCAAAGGATTATATAAATAAGAGAAGATGGCCAAACAGCACCCTGTACACTGGTGCCGTCTATAGTAGTTGATTTTCTGAAACATTATGAAATAACTTACAGTAGGTAGATCAAGGTTGGTATGACAAATTACATATTTGTTAAATACAAGAAAATCGTTTTAACATTGGTAAAATTAAATTGTGTGGGAAAATAATCTTGGAAGTAATGGTGCGCCCGGAGCGATTCGAACGCCCGACCGCTGGTACCGCAAACCAGTGCTCTATCCAGCTGAGCTACGAGCGCACACCATCTCTGTTAAGAGGCCGAAATTATATGCAATTGTTCCTTAGACGAAGCTAAGGCTGAAGACATTTTACAAAATATGTCTAAAATGCCATATGGTCGACTATGATGAGCGCTAAAAAGATGATGCCTAGATAGCCGTTGATGGTGAAAAAAGCACGGTCTATCTTGGTAAAATCCTTACGTACCAGGTAATGTTCATACGAGAGCATCACGGCACTGAATACGACTGCCAGCCACGCAAAATTGCCCAGTTCAGCACTCCAGACAAACAGTGCCCAGAAAAGAAGGGCAAGCAGATGGAAGAGTGTTGAGATCAGCATCGTTACCTCTGCTCCATACTTGGAAGGAATAGAGTGCAGACCATGTCTTACATCAAAGTCGATATCCTGTAGTGAATACAAGAGATCAAATCCAGCAACCCAGAACATCACACCGATACTCAGCAGGACTGTCCAGAGGGGAATGGCCGCTTCTACTGCGATCGAACCCGCTATGGGTGCAAGACCAAGCGAGAGACCGAGTACGATATGGGCCCAGGAACTAAAACGTTTAAAGTAGGAGTATGAGCCCAGGACGAGAAGCATCGGAAAGCTCAGATAAAAAGCAAGGTCATTGATCATGTACGCCACTGCAACAAACACTATGGCGTTGACAACAGTAAAGACGAAGATCGAACTGGCATCCAAGCGTCCGTCAACACTCGGACGATTTTGCGTCCGCGGGTTCTCCGCATCAAACGCTCTGTCAGCATAGCGGTTCAGTCCCATCGCAAAATTACGGGCAGTGATCGCCGCTAGGACACCTAAAAAAAGAAGCCCGAAACCAAACCAACCTTTAGCTGAGACGATCATGGCGATAAAAATAAAAGGGAGAGAGAAGATGGAGTGTTGGAACATCACCAGTTCATTAAAATACTTAAGTCGTTGAAACATTCTTTGCAACTATGATCTCCTTGGCAACACATCGTTTTTGTAGGCATATTTTAGCGTAATTCAATAGCGCATGCTCTGTTTTTGGCTTCTTATCTATCCATGCTGTTTTGTTCGTAAAAATGCATTTCACTGTTAAACGGAATGCGTCCGTCCAACGCAGTGTCCATCGTGCTAAGAAGATCCGCTTTTACCTGTGGGAGATGGATGCACTCTACATGACCAGCTCCCTCGACGATCCACAATGCTTTGGGCTCTTTTGCCTTTATATAGAGATCGACCGAGTTGCTCGGTTCTATGATCTCATCGTTAAGCCCCACCATAAAGAGCATCGGTGTTGCCGGTTTATCGACAAAGTCTATGGAGTCAACGCCTTACGGCGTGAACACTTCCGGAACCCAGATCCACGGCCACTATAGAATATACTTTTTCATCAAATCCTTCCCTGTCGATGCAAAGCCTCTCATCGTCGAATCGATGACGAGCATTCTGACGTAGGGGTACCGCTTTTTTGCCGCAGCATCGATGACGAACGATCCGCCCATCGACTGGCCGACAAGAACCATCGGGGAGATCCTTGTTCAATAGATGTGCGTATTCGATAGCCGAACTGACATCATCGACAAAACCGAACATATCGACCTCACCCGAGGACTCACCGTAGCCGCGGTAGTCAAAAATGAACAGGTCATACCCTTGTTCAGGAAGCCATGTCCACGCTTTGAAACGTTCCGACATGTTAAAAATCATATCATTCGCTACAACGACAACACCCTTTGACGGCCCGTTTGAGTTGAACAGCCAGCCCCTCAGCAGCGCCCCATGCGAGCTCTCAAAATAGAACTCTTGGTAACCATACGCATAGTTCACAGGTGAATCATACGCCTTGGTGTCTGCGGGGAAAATGGCATTTTTGCTGCAACCGCTCATAAGCGTCACGATAATAAACGATGATAACAGATATTTTAACATGCAATATTCTATCGCAAAACCGTGCGGCTGTATCTTACCCCGTATATCTGTTATAATTTCGCCATGAAACAGATCGCAATCATCGGTCCTACTGCCTCGGGTAAAAGTGACCTTGCCATAGAGATGGCACTCAGACACAATGCCTATATCCTCTCAATCGATTCACTCAGTATCTATAAAGAGATCGATATCGCCTCGGCCAAGCCGACAGTCGCTGAATTGGCAAAGGTAAAGCATTTCGGTATCGATGTGCTCTACCCTGACGAGCACTTCAGTGTCGCTATCTTCATTGAGCTGTATCAAAAAGTGGTCAATGAAGCCCGAAAAGATGGTAAAAACCTTATTATTGTGGGTGGTACAAGTTTCTATCTGAAGAGTCTGATCAGCGGCCTTTCCGAACTGCCGGATTACACGCAATCAACCATAACACAGGTAGAAAAGATGCTACTGGATCTGCCATCGGCCTATGCATATCTTGTCGATATCGACAGCGATTACATGCAGGCCATAGAGCCTACCGATGCCTACCGCATTGAGAAGATGCTGTTGCTGGTTATAGAGAGTAAGATGAGCCCGACCGCTTGGTTTGCAGCACACCCGCCGAAGCCGGTCGTCACGTCACTAGATATCTTCAATATTGATGTGGAACGCGACGTGCTTCGCCAACGCATTGTCAAACGTACCCACAATATGGCCGAATCCGGACTGATCGATGAAGTAACAATGCTGGAACATAAATACGGCAGGAACCATAATGCGATGAAAGCGATCGGGATTATCGAGGTACTGGAGTATCTGGACGGAGAGTGTTCCAAAGAGGCGATGGTCGAAAATATCATCACCCATACGGCCCAGCTGGCAAAACGCCAGCAGACCTTTAACAGAACACAGTTTCCAGCGACCGTCTCGGCCGAACTTGATGCTCTGCCAAGACTGATTGACAACGCCTTTTAGCGTTTTGTCTGTTTTATTTCTCTAACGGGTTCCCGTTGAGCATATACGTTTTTTTGTCTTTAAAGCTGATCGTCTTGTAGACCCACTTGTTACGCCAGTATTTCCACGTGTCATACTCAAGTGACGCCGTTGCATGCTTAGGCGGGTAACCGCGCGCTACAATAAGTGCTTCCTTACTGATGCCTGCTTTGTAAAAACCTGCAAAATCATTGATGAAAGTTTGCTCGTTTTTTGTAAACTTTGAAAGGTTGACTTTTTTCGCACCGAAATAGAGTGGCAACAGCTCTTCGGTTTTTCTCATCGTGTATTTGTTGACATTAATGTACGTCAACTGGATACCCGGATGGGCCACCTCTTCAAACGTGATCTCTTTTGACGACATCGAAATAATTTTGACTGCCGTATTGACCGGAATCTTGCGTCCAACAGAGTAGTTGATCCCGTTGATCTTTCCTTTATCTTCCCACATCGCCGTCTGCGTATAGACGGTACCGCTCATCTGCTTCGGTACTTCGACCTTGACTCCAGCAGCACGGCCACACCCTGAAAAAGCTGTCGCAGCGGCTATCGCTATGATCAGTACGGTTAACGGTTTGAACCATTGTCTCATTTCGTCTCCTTGATAGAATATGACAATTTATAACAGGAACAATCTTCAGATCATGTAAAAAAGTTGATTGCGGTAAAAGATTCTGGCAAATGGAACTTTTTCCTCTACGTATACACCGCTTGAATTGATGCATGTTTTACGATCTTTGCTGTATGATTACAGCAATATAAAAAGAAGGAAATTCTTTGGGTGAGACCATTGCGAAAAACAAAAAAGCCTATCACGATTACAGCATCGAAGAGAAGTTTGAAGCCGGTATTGTCTTAAAAGGGAGCGAGATCAAAGCGATCCGCGCCGGACGGGTCAACCTCAAAGACAGCTTTATTCGCATCGACGATGGCGAGGTCGTTCTCTTTAATGCCCACATCGGCCTTCTGGACACGACCCATCACTATTACCGCCATGAAGAACGCGGCGCGCGTAAACTGCTTCTGCATAAAAAAGAGATCGTCAAACTTGAGCGAGCGGTCCAACGTGACGGTATGACCATCGTGCCGCTCATCATGTACTACAACCACAAGAACATCGTCAAACTACAGATCGCTATCGCCAAAGGTAAAAAACTGCACGACAAACGTCAGGACCTCAAAGAGAAAGATCAAAAGAGAGATATCGCCAGAGCGATGAAGGATTACTAGCGTTTTTACGTCAGCCGTAATGCTTGAAACAGTGTAATCCCGACAGCTGCCGTCGCCAAGGCGATCGCCGCATAGTCCGCCATCTTGATCTTTTTATAGATGGCGGAGAGTTCCGGGTCGTTCAGCTCTTCGAATTTTTTGGAACGGATATACTTAACGGCATTACGAAACGAGTCGTCTGCGAGCTGAATCCGCCATTTTGGTCTGCCCATCTGCTTATAAAGTTCGTTGTGGGCCTTCTCAAGCCGGTTAAAAAAAGCCTGCGTCACCAAGATCTGTACCAGCATGGCAACAATGAAAAACAGTGCTGAGAGCGTAAAAAGTGTATTAAACATTAATCCTCTATGTTATTGGGTAGTAAAGCCGGTTCCGAGAAATACGGCATCTTGTTATATGCAAAGGCTGCATAATATTTTGGTACATCATGATCACCAAAGTAGTCAACGGTTAAATGCCAATTATACTGGGATAGCATTAAAAAAAGATAGATGAATGTTTAAAAATTAGATGAAAGAGGCGACTGCCAAAAGGCAGTCAGAAAGAAACTACTTACGTAGCTCTTTGATACGCGCTTTTTTACCTGCAAGTTCACGTAGGTAGAAAAGTTTAGCACGACGTACACGACCGCGACGAAGTACTTTGATCTCATTGATAGAATCAGTGTAGATCGGGAAGATACGCTCAATACCAACGCCGTTAGCGCCAATTTTACGTACAGTAACAGTTTGACCTGTACCCTGACCACGTTTAGCGATACATACACCCTCGTAATTTTGAACACGAGTTTTCTCGCCTTCTTTAATTGTTACAGCAAGGCGTAGTGTATCACCGGCACGGAATTCAGGAATAGTTTTCGATGCGATTTGTGCTGCTTCGAAATTTTCAATATACTTATTTCTCATAAGATGTCCTTTTTTTGTGCTTTATCAGCTGCTCAGGTCTGAAAAACGAGGTCTTCGCTTCAGACATGGCATATTTTAGTGCGGAAATTTTACTGTGATTTCCCTTTATATATTCTGATGGAACCGCACTTCCCTCATATAAAGATGGTTTTGAGAACGATGGTGCTTCTAAAAGTGGCGTTTCAAAGCTCTCTATGTCGAGAGATTCGCTGTTGCCAAGGACACCGTCGATGTTTCGAGCGATCGCATCGCTCATCACCAACGACGGAAGCTCCCCACCTGTCAAAACATAATCACCAATGCTAAAGAGCTCATCCGCAAATGTCTCGATAACACGTTCGTCAATACCCTCATAACGACCACTTACAAAGGCAATATGACTTTTTGATGCCAAACGCTTGGCATCATTTTGCCGAAACGGCTTACCAACCGGAGTGGTAAAGATGATATGGACATCGCCCTGCTCTCTGAGTGCACTCAGTGCATCAAAAAGCGGTTGCGGCGTCATCACCATACCTGCTCCCCCACCTGCAGCCGTGTCATCGACTTTCTGGTGTTTGTTGGTCGTATAGTCACGCGGATTGACAAAGTCGACCGTAAAAAGCCCTTTTTCTTGAGCTCTCTTGAGGATCGAATCCTGAAAATACCCCTCTATCAGATTTTGAAAGAGCGTGACGTAGGTAAAACGCAAACTACTGACCTATGAGGATTGCAAGAGATCGAGCGCGCCGGTAACGTCTATACGTCTGGCATCGACATCTGTGCTGAGAACAAAATGCGGCTGGTACGGGACCAGAAAGCTTTTACTCTCTCCTGCATTTACTAGCGCATCGTCGGTCGCGATACTCAAGTAGTCGGTTATAGCAATGCGCTCAACCTCTTTCACAACACCAAGCCGCTGGTTGTTTTCATAGACCTCACAGCCTATGATATCAAACCAGAAGTGCTGGCCCTCTTCCAATTCACACTGTTCGCGTGTCGCTTCCATCGTTGTGAAAAGCTTGGTATTGGTCAGCTTCTTGGCACTCTCCATGCTCTCGTAGCCCTGGATCCTGATGGTCCCTCTGGCCTCGTTAACACTGTGGATAGTGAGTGTGTCTCCCTTTTGTGTATAGAAGGTTGCCCCCGCTACAAACTGTTCAGGAAAATCACTTTTGTCATGAAACTTCATGTCACCGTGCAAGCCGACAGTGCGGCCCAGCGTAGCGACATGAAGCATCTCTTTAATTGACGGCTTCGACATTGATCCGGTAACTCTTACCGTCTTTGGCTTTACAGCCGGAGATAAGTGTCTTAATCGCACCAATCATCTTGCCCTCTTTGCCGATGAGCTTGCCTACATCGGCCTGGTTAGCATGTAAAACGATCTCGATCATTTCATCACCTTCATGTGCTTCTACCTGGATATCTTCCGGATAGTTCGCGATCATTTTGGCAAATTGAGCGACGAAATCAGTGACCATGACTATCTACCAGTGATTTTTTTAACGCGGTCACTCATTTGAGCACCAACGCTTAGCCAGTAGTCAAGACGTTCATTGTCTACGACTAGTGTTTTCTCATCGTTCATCGGGTTGTAGTGACCGATAAGTTCGATCCAACCACCATCACGACGTTTACGAGAATCTGTTACCGCGATACGGTAGAAAGGCTGTTTTTTACGACCCATACGAGTTAGTCTGATAACTGTCATATTTGTTCCTGTGTATTGTATTACCCATTGCTGGTTACATCTGTCGTCAGAACATCATAAAGAAGATAGGGGGAAAGCGGTTAAAGAGAGTGCAAAAACACTATAGATAATACTTTCCTCTTACCGTCTGTATGCGGACGTACACATGTAACCGGCAGAAAGGTTAAAGAAAACCCCTTGCAGGGACTCTCTTTAAACTTTATCCGGTCACTTTCATCTTCTTATCACAGAGGTATTGTTTAAGAAAATGTAAATTGAAATGAAAGTATAGCGAAAAAAGCCAAAACTTCCAAGTTCAGTGATTACGCACCATTAAGACGTCTGTCTTAGATGCGACTACAGCGTTAACGAGGGAACCCGCCGCCCTTCATCTGACCCATCATCGCCTGAAGATCCTGCATCCCTTTTTTACCAGAGAACTTTTTCGCCATCTTCGCAGCATTTTTAAACTGCTTCAAAACGCGGTTGACCTCCACCTGGCTCATACCGCATCCGTTGGCAATACGCAGCTTGCGGCTGTTGTTGAGAAGGTCCGGATCCTCACGCTCTTTTTTGGTCATCGAACTGACCATCGCTTTGATCTGTTTGATCTCTTTCGAGTTCTCCATGTCAAAATCTTTGAGCGCTTTGGACATGTCGCCCATACCAGGTATCATCCCCATAATGGACTTCATAGAGCCCATCTTTTTCATCGCCTCCATCTGCTCTAAAAAGTCATTAAAGTTGAACTTCCCTTTTTTGATCTTTTTGGTGAGCTCTTTGGCTTTTTTCTCATCGATGACGTTGGCTGTTCTTTCGGCAAGCCCTTCGATATCACCAAAGCCCATTAGACGGTTGACGATACGCTCCGGCAAAAAGACCTCAAGGTCTTCCATCTTCTCTCCGCTACCGATAAAACGAAGCGGCACTTCGACCTGAGAAGCGATACCAAGAGCAACCCCGCCTTTGGCATCACCATCATACTTGCTCAGGATGACCCCGTCAATACCGATCTGCTCTTTAAAGCTTGTCGCGGTTCGAACGGCATCTTGACCCGTCATCGAATCAGCGACATAGAAGATCTCTGAAGGGTTCGCAACATCTTTGACGGCTTTAAGCTCAGCCATCAGCTCTTCATCGATCGCAAGACGACCGGCTGTATCGATCAAAACGACATCATAAAGGTTTGCACGCGCCTGCTCGAGCCCGGCCTTGACCACCTCGACCGGTTTGCCCGCTTCATCAGCAAAGAGATCGACTTCGATCTTCTCGGTGATCTGGCGCAGCTGCTCCACCGCAGCTAGACGCTGAAGGTCAGCGGCGATGATCAGTACTTTTTTCTTCTTCTGCTCTTTCAGAAACGTAGCAAGTTTACCGGTTGTCGTTGTCTTACCGGAACCCTGCAGACCTGTCATCAAAATAACAGTAGGTGGGTTTGGTGCGAAGACGAACCCCTGGTTGCCCTTGACATCCAATATGGCACTGAGACTCTCACGCATTGCCTCGAGGAACTGATCCTTACCGATCCCTGCCATTTTGGTCTTGTGCTCGACCTCAGCGATCAGAGAACGCACAACACCGTGGTGTACGTCAGCTTTTAACAGTGACTTTTTAAGCTCGCCAAGGGCTTTTTTCAGGGCCTTTTCATCATCATGAAAACGGATCTTTTTTATGGCCGATGTAAACGAATCTGTCAATGTATCAAACACATTGTCTCCTCAATGAATTATATGGTTCCGCAGTCCTACTGCCGGAATGAAGTAGCGAATTATAACTAAACATTACTTTGGAGAAACTCTGTCTGTTTTCCCCCAAATCAGTACTTTTTGACACTTATTTTGCAGAATCGTCTTTTCTTAAAAAAGATTTGTAAATCGCGGCTGTGCTATCTTTCGATAGGGTTGATCTGCTATCTCAAATACGACTGAATCTCTTTTTTGACACGTTCAAGCTCCGGCTGGTATTGGTTCATCAACGCCATAAGATCTTTTGCCTTGCCTTTCGATATGGTGGCATGGATTTTAGCTGTGATACTGGAGAGCTTGAGCGCGCCGATATTGGCAGCAACCCCTTTAACATCCAGACAGAGCTGTCGAAGCGCTTGCAGATCATCTTTGACCAACATACCGTTCATCTTTATAGACGATTCGCTGTAAAGAGTTGCAAACTCCCGTAAAATGTCAAGATAGAGCTCTTCATCAAAACTTGCCATCTCAAAACCATCGCGGGCAGCAAGGGAGACCGTATTGAAAAACGCTCTGCTCGGAAAGTACTGCTTCTTGTCGCCGAGCAGATCATCTTTGCTCAAGTAGTAATTAAAAAGTGTCAGCAGCGTGGAAGGCTGTATCGGATTGGAGGTGACCTGATCAGCAGCAGAGCTCTCATCAGCCACGCCCTCTTTTGACATAACGATTATCGGAACACCTTTATAACGGTTTAGATTACGGATTTTCTGCGAAAAACGCTGCGTATCCTTTCTGTCAATCTCATCGCTTAAGAGAATAATGTCAAACACCGGCATCTTCGAAAACATCCACATGCTCTCTTGCGCATTTTGGGCCAGCGTAAGATTGACACCCGATCGCCGTAATTGAGAAAAGAGCACCTGCTGATTGGCACGATCGTTTTCGATAACCAGGATACGCCTGCCGCAGAACTCTTCAAACAGGTTCTTTTCCTCGCTCTTGACCGTTGGTTCACCACGCTGTTCAGATGCCTCGGCACTCTCTCCTGTCTCTTTCTTCTCTTCGAGTGTAATGATCGAGTTAAAGATATTGTCTATGGTTACCGGTTTGATCAGAAGATGATCAACCGCGCCTACTGGAAGCTGGTAGCCGACGGCATCTTTGGCATGCAGGAGTGCCACGACATTGACCTTTTCTGCTCTTTTAATGGCCCGTATCTTCTCGACAGCAGAAAGTCCTAATGCATTTTTATCGATGACAACCGTATGAAATTGCGTGATGACCTTAGGATTTGTAGCAAATTCGGATGAGCGAAGCAGTGTTACATCGTTTTTGAAATATTCATACATGCTCTGAATAGACTGTGCCAACATCCTGTTCTCGCTGACAATCAATATCTTATGGCCTGTCATATCGCGTGACGGGAGCCGGTACAGCCGTTTATTGTCAGGATCTGATTCTTTCAAAACGATCTCTATGCGGAATTCGTTTCTGCCAGCTTCATCTATATCCAAAGTGATATCACCATGCATCATTCGCGACAGCTCTCTGGCTATGTAAAACTCAATCTGTGTGCTTTCATCGTAGTCACCGTCAGCAAAAGGGACAAAAAGAGTGTCTGGACCGCCTGAACTGCTGTTCATATTGCAACCCTGTACCCTGAACTGTACTTTTAAGCCCCGATCCACTTTTGTACTTTCAGCATGCAGCACGACCTGTGTCTCTGACTGATGATGAATGACATTGGACAGAACATTAAAAAGCAGCAAACGGATATGGCGTTTATCGCCGATCAGTTTTGGCGGAAGCCTCGGATCAATATCGAAGATTAGTTCAACTTTCGTACGGGCGGTCTGGGAACGAAGGCTTTTTGCCAGATCGCCCAGCATGTCATTAAGGGTAAAAGGTATCTCGTTAAGTTTTATCTTCCCCGATTTCATCTTCAGAAAATCGACAAAATCCGCACTTAACTCAACAAAATTTTGCTCAGCCGCCTGTGCTTTATCGTCCTCTTTGAGAAGGTAATTTTCCAGTTCCTTTTGCAGTAGCGTACTATTGGAACCCGCTTTAACATCGGGTGCGTTATCTTCACTTTTAGAATCTTCCGGCACAATTGTACTGTTTGCCTGAAGACTGGCTCTATCAAGTTCTGTCTCTGCCAAAACAATATTCAGCCGTTTGATCTCACGACTGTGTTCTTGGTTGATAATATAAAAGTACCCTGTCAAAAATATGAACAGTGTTAATATAAAAGCATAGATGAGTTCAAGTGTATCTAGCTGCAGATACTCTTCTAACATCTTAAATACCGATGTGATTTCATTAAAACAGCCTATTTCTCTTGGTATAGTGACACTAGAAGGTCAAAGACTTTTTGGACCGTTACAGGTTTTGATATCTCGCCGTCGAGCAGCGCTATAGTCTTCTCGTCACTGTGTTCGAACATTTCGTTTTTGTTCAGAGAGACCGCTTTGATCACCCGTGTGGATTTGATTGCTTCTATCTTGGCGATAAGGTGTTTTGAGAAGTAGCGTTCTTGAAGGACAACAATATCATAGTCGTCCAGCATCTCCAGTGCCGAAAAGAGCTCTTTTGATGACAGTATCTCCACCTCATTCTTGAAATATTCAAACATCTTTTGTATCGCCAAGGCTGAAGCATTGTGATCGTCTACGATCAGAACCGAGTGGCCTGTCATCGTTTTTGACGGGAGTCGATAGTGGCGCATTTCGCTTGGGTTGGGCATAAAGAGTTTGACCGTAAGCATTAAGGCACTGTCGTTTTCACCCACAGGCTCAAATGTCAGATCACCGTTCATCAGAGTGGCATACTCTTTTGCCAGGTAGAGTTCAAGACCTGTCGGTGTCGTTCCTTCTACAAAAGGGGTAAAGATATCGAACTTGTCTTCTTGGTAGTTGTCTCTGGCATAGGGAATATCGAACTCAAGATGGAGTGCACCGTCACCCAGGTTCAACCGTTTTATCTTGACCTCTACAAGGTAGGAGCTGCTCTTTAAAACGACATTTCGTACGATGTAAAAAAGCGCATCGCCCATACGTTCTGCATCACCGATAAGCTGTGAAGGGACATTCGCGTTAATATCGAAGATGATCTCAAAATTACGGTCGTCGATCGCATGCACTTTTGTCATCACGGCATCCAAGACCGTGTTAAAATCAAAGGAACCTGTTTTGATCTCTACTTTTCCCATATTGAGTTCGACATAACGTCTGTAAAGAGAGGCGAAACCCTCCCTTTTTTCATGAGGGACTTTACGCTCGTTAAAAAGGCTTTCCAATGCAACATCCACCGGATCTCTCACCACCTCTTCCTTGTCTTCATCTTGAGGCAATGGTTTCTTTTTCTTTTTTTCCGGTTTCGTCTCTTCTTCAACAGGAATTGTTCGGCGTCTCTCGACTTTTGGGGCAAGGGTTCTCAATTGGCGCCGTATCAAAGGCATTATGATCAAAATCAAAATGACAACACCAATGATCTTCAAAATAAAAAGGTTCTCTTCGACACGTTGGTCTTGCAATGTTTGCTGGGCTGCGAACAGTGCAGATGACAAAAATAAAGCGTAAAACAAAAGAAAAAACTTCATGACTCACTTTCGTAACAGGAAGATCTCAAAAGAGCGTCTACAGCGCTCAAAGAGTGTCTTGAAATATTGGGATTTGCAAAAACCCATTTTTAATCATCAATCTTAACATACTCTTTTTTCATGTAACTTAAGAAGCGTCCGAAAATCCCGATACTGCTTTTATCTGTGTCGTTTATGAAGAGTAGTGTGCAAAGATCTTCGGTTCATCTGCTATAAAAGTCTTGCCGAGAAGTTCGACTTTACGGGCATGCAGCATGACCCGTTTTGCACGTCTGCCGCCGTACTGTTCATCACCGGAGATAGGGAACCCGATAGAACGCAGATGACAGCGGATCTGGTGTGTTCGTCCCTCACGAATGATGATTTTAACCTTTGAATATTTCCCCACTACTTCCAGTGGAATAACCGTTGTATGCGCTGGTTTACCCTTGGGAGAGATCTTTGAAAAGGCTTTGTTGTGACGTTTTTCGGTCAAGATCGGCTTGTCGATCTCGGTCTCGTCAATAAACATACCCTCGACCCATGCGGTGTACTCTTTGTAGACTCTATTACGTTTAAACTCGCCGATCGCTTTGAGACGGTACTCTTCGTTTTTGACCAGGATAAGCACGCCGCTCGTCTCACGATCCAAACGGTGAAGCAGCTGTGTGCCGGGATATTGACGTTCGACTTCGTCCGCATTTAAAAAAGCCGGTTTGTCAACGGCAAGAAGATCCTCATCTTCATAGATCACCTTGGCCGTTGCGACCTCCTGGATATTGAAGGTTGTCTTCACTGGAAGCTCACCGCGAGCAACCGTGACCTTACGGTTCGCAACGTAGACCAATCCCCGGTCGATCAGGGCTTTTGCCTGCGAGTTGGAGATCGACTCCTGAAGGGCTAAAAGTTTATAGGCCTTCTCCATATGCTCACTGCTTTTTGCAGCGCCTTCTGCCATATACTCGTCACCCGCTGAAGCACTGCTCTTCTTGTCTGTTCTTTTGGGGCGTTTTGCGTCAGCCTTGGCAAACGCCTTAGCTCTAACCTTCGCTTTTGACTCGTCTTTTCTGTTTTTTGCACGCTGGTCAGAAGCTCTCTTTTTCTTGCTGTAATCCATAATCTACCTTTTTACACTCGTTATTAATAATTGTTTAAATATCTAATTATACTCTCTAAATCGATCTTTTCATCGACATAGGATCGTTCCATACTCTCCGCCTTTTTCAGCGCATCCAGTATACCGCTCTTTTCAACCTCTTGTACATTATGGACATACTTGAACAGCTCCTGCTGCATATAAGCATGTCTGCCTGTAATGATCTTACAGCCAAAATGCGCCGGTTCCAGCGGGTTGTGCCCGCCTACATCCTCTTTAAAGGCACCGCCTATTATGGCGACATCACTGATGGCATAGATGTTATTAAGCTCGCCCATCGCATCGACCAGCGTAATATCTGCATCAAAGCTGCTCGCTTCACTCCATCTTGACAGTGTGAGATCCTTGCCTTTCATTTTCTCCAGAAGCGTGTAGACGCTCTCAAACCGCTCCGGGTGCCTTGGCACAACGACAAGCTTGGCATCATGCAGTTTCACATACTCCAGATAAGCCTTGAGAATAGGCTCTTCCTCCCCATCATGCGTACTTGCCGCCACGATCATCTCGCCCTGCGGCTTGAGGTACATTTTAGGCGCTACGATTTTTTGTGCCAGCTTGATATTGCCGACCACCTCGATATTCTCTGCACCCAGGGCTTCAAAACGCGCTTTGTCCGCTTCACTCTGGCAGAAGATCTTATCGACCCGTCTGAACATCCGCGCATAGAGCCAACGCAGACGCATGTATTTTGGAAAACTGCGCTCGGTCATACGGGCATTGAGCAAGACGACTTTCGCTCCTTTGGCACGGGCTACCGCAAAAAGCAGATACCAAAACTCCGCCTCGAGCACCACCAGAATGTTATGTTTTCCGATCCAAAAGGGCAACAGTGACTCAAAAGGAAGATAACGTACCTCGGCCGAATACTTGGAGGCTTCAGCATGCCCGGTATGCGTGATCGTCGAGATCGATACCGCTCTCTTTTGTAACTTTTCCAACAGCGGTTTCAACGCTCTCGCCTCTCCCAAAGAACAGACATGGAACCAGATATCATCTTCTCTGAAACGCGGATTCTTTCTCAGGAAAAAACGTGCCGGAATAGACTCTCTGTATTTTTTTTTGAACGATAAAAGAAGTAAAAATGGAGTGGCAACAAGATGAAGTGTTGCCGCCAAAAGAAAGTAAAGAAGGGTAAATGGTCTTATCATACGCACACCTCCTTGACTGAAGTGTGCTTACGCTTCAGCTGCCTCTGTTGAAGGTTCGATGTAAAGGATACGGCCGCAGTGCGGGCAGTTAGTGATCTCTTCGCCTTTGATCACTTCTGCATAGACTTTATCATTGATGACCATGTAACATCCCATACATGCCTGGTTTTTAACCTCGACAGCGGTTGTGTTTTTAGCCCAACGACGGATCTTCTGATAGAAAGAGAGACCTTTTTGGTTCATCTGAGATACCAGTTTCTCTTTTGCTTCGAACACTTTCTGGCGTTCAATGTTGATCTCTGCAAGTTTGGCATCAACCTCTTCTTTAACCGTGGTGAGGTTTGCATCGATCTCTTCCATCTGCCCTTGAAGTTCAGCGATCTTCTCTTGCTTGTTCTCGATCACTTTTTCCAAACGCTCGATCTCTTCATTGGCAAAAGCGACCTGCTCTTTAGCGATCTCTTCTTCAAGTTGAAGTGACTTCATCTCACGTTCTGTCTTGACATCACCGCTTTTTTTGCTGTTCTCTTCAAGTTTAGCAGAGAGTTCGGCGATATGAAGCTCATTTTTCTGTTTTTTGACCTGCTCAGCTTTTGACTCTTCCTCAAGCGTTGCGATCTCAGACGCTAAATTCTCTTTTTTAGCCAGTGCAGCTTCGTACTTGATATTGGCTTCTTCGATCTGTGGTTCAAAGGCATCGATCTCTTTGTCGACTTTTGATAGTTCGATGAGTTGTTCTAGGTGCTTGTTCAATCTTTTTCCTTAAAATAGCGCAGTTGGTGCGTACATCCCACTGCAAAAAAGTGGTAAGAAGCCCCGTTTGTCGGGAATTTCTTATCTACAAATAAGTAAATGGGTTTTTTGATGATGAAATTATAACCGTTAATCCTAAATTTTTCAAATCTTCAGCCAATATCTCGCCAAAAAAGCGTTCACTCTCAAAGTGGCCGATATCGATCATGTTGAGTCCGAGTACCTTGGCTTCCATCGCATCATGGTACTTGATATCCCCCGTCAGGAAAAGATCGGCCTCTACCTCACCGATCATCGAAGCACCCGAGCCGGTGCACAAGGCCACGCGCCTGATCATTCTGTCATGCGCGACGACACTTTTGACATGTGTCAGACCAAAGGCTTCTGCCACCTCTGCACTAAAGGCTTCAAAGCTTTTTTCGACCTCAAAATAGAGCAGATACTCCTCCCTACTCTGCACTGTTTTACCCAGAACCTTCTCAGCTACATAGGCATTAAGATGGGTCAAGTCGAAATTGGTATGCATGGCAATGTTGGCGATCTTCTTCTCGACCATTCTGGCCAGCAGCTTACTGGGATAGGTTGCGAAGTCCATCGACTTGATCCCGCTGAAGATAAGGGGATGGTGTGTGATGATCAGCGTCCCCTCTTCAACACTCTCTATAAGCTCTTCATCAACATCGATGCTCAATACAACAGTGGAGATCTCCTGTTCATAAGAGCCGAGGATCAGACCGGAGTTGTCCCATGACGCCTGCATCTCAAAAGGCGAAAGCGTGTTTAAGAGCCTGTAAATTTCTTCCAATCTCATTCATAACTCCTTTTTCGTTTCACCCGCACCTGTACCCCGCTGTTGGGCATCAGGGGATCGACATCCCTGAACTCGAACAGTTTGCTCTCTTCCAGAAGTTCGCGCAGTTTTTTGAAGCCGTAGTTTCTTGGATCGAACTCCGGGGACTTGTTAAGCACGTTCTGTCCGACCGAGCCGAGGTGCGACCAGCCTGCTTCATCCGCCGTGTCATCAACGGCGTGACGCAGCGTGTTCAAAATGCGGAGATCCGGTTTTTGTGTTTTTTGTACCGGTTTTTTCAATTTCGGCTCATTAGTGCCGACACTTTTACGCAGTATCTCTGTATAGATAAACTTGTCACAGGCACTCATGAAAGCTTTCGGTGTCTTTTTCTCTCCAAAACCGTAAACCTTCAAACCAGCCTCACGGATCCGGCTTGCAAGCCGTGTAAAGTCGCTGTCGCTCGAGACGATGCAAAAGCCGTCAAGTTTTTCGCTGTAGAGCAGGTCCATCGCATCGATGATCAGTGCCGAATCCGTCGCATTTTTACCGGTCGTATAGGCGAACTGCTGAACCGGGTTGATACCGTGTTCAAGCAGCGCACTTTTCCACCCCTTTAAGCGGCCGTCGGTCCAATCTCCGTAGATCCGTTTCACACTCGAAACACCATACTGGGCGATCTCGTCCAGCAGCCCTTCGATAATGGATGATTGGGCATTGTCCGCATCGATCAAAACGGCTAAACGTGCCTGATTATCTGGCATTAAGCTTCTCCAGCTCTTCTTTGGCTGCCTCAAGATCCGGCTCGATCTGCAACGCTTTTTCGTACATCATCTTCGCCTCTGCAATACGCTTCATCTCGACCAGAAGGTTGGCGTAGTTGAAGTAGGTCACCTCATAATCGGGATCGAGCTCAATGGCACGCTTGTAATGTTCTTGCGCTTCATCAAAGCGTCCCATCGCTTTTAACTGGGAGGCGATCGCGAGGTGCGTCACATCTTCTTCTTTAAGTGAGAGCGAATGGTTGTAGAGTTTCAGTGCCTCTTCATTGTTGCCCATGGCACTCAACACAAAGCCCAACCGGTTGGCAAGCTCCGGGATGTCGCTATTGTAATTGTGGGCTTTTTGAAGCAGCTCTCTGGCTTCCAACAGACGTCCTTCATCATAAGCTCTGTCGGCCTCTTCGACCAACGTGTCGATATTGACACGCTCTTCTAACGCTTCGTGCGCATCCTCGCTGCCTTCAGGGTCCTGCAAGCCCTGCATGTGTTCATAGATCTTAAAGGCAAAAAATGCCGATGCTGCCAGTAAGATAATCTGCATTATAGTCATTGATATTCCTTTTGATATAAAAGTATACAAAGCCGAGGCTAAATCGAAGGTCACCCCAAAACAACAAAACAAATATAACATTTTAAAAGATTAAAACATTAACAATTTATTCTAAATTCACCTATATGGGTGATGACTTTTCATGAAAATTGCTCTATAATGTTTTTCAAAAATGTAGAATACTTTTTTAAAAGGAAATGTTGATGGCAATACGGAACAAACGTAAAGCAATTGGTTTAAGTCTCATTGTAACACTGGGGCTTGCTTCTGCATTGAACGCAGGTATTATTACAACGCAGCAACAAGCTGCACCGAGTGTAGCACCTGGATTTAATGGTTTGAATCTGGATAACGTCGATGTGTTGATGACGGATGACTTGTTTGATCCGGCAGGGTTTTCCGGAACAGGTGATTTCAATAAAACGGATGGCTCTTACCCGACAATGACCTATGGCGACTCTTTTGAGAGCCAGGTAAAAGATGACAGCGGTACAGTCATGGTAAAACTTCACGGCAAGACCTGGCCTGTAGGCGAACCGCTGGGTATAAAAGTCATTACCGATTCGCCGGGCGACCCTCAAAACGGAAAACCGGACAACTGTATTATGACGACCTCTTATCTGGATACAGGCTACCTGGATACAGACAGTCCTAATCCAACCAACTGTAACAGTCCATTCCAGACCCACAAACGTTTCAAAGCCAACCTGCAGCAAACGCTTGTTGACGGTGCGGGCGTTGAGAGCTTTGATCTTGTCTTCAATGTCGCACCCGAAGCGGATCCGGCAGTGCGCCGTTACCAGCTCTTTCAAAAGATCAACAACTACACGCAAGAGCGACTCTCGGGCTATAACGTTGAAGTCGGTTTCGGTGTCGGTGCAAACTTTACGCGTGCCGATTCAGCTGACATTACCCTTTCGATCGGTGAAGGCGAAAATGCAGGAGATGACATCTGGGCAGAAGCGGAACGCGCGACCTTTGCACACGGTCTTTGGGGACCGGTAGATAAGCACTTCCCGGTGCCTGGTTTCTTCAGCCAATACTCTGCAGGTTTTGAAGTCGCACTTGACGGTGACCAGAAAGGGGCGACTTCCGGACCTTCACTGGACGTAAACTATAATAGCAACTATCTAACACTGTTCGGCGAATGGCTGCCGAGAAAATGGGCACCGACTGGTATTTTCCACGATTTTGACGATGATCCGACAACAGATGCGGATATCGTAGCATTTTGGGCAGACGTTGATGGTGACGGCACCTACGCCTGGACCTATGGCGGACCAAATTTCAACCTGGTCGACAACGCCACCCTTGAGTCATGGGCGGCAGACCGTCTGTACAGTGTCGGACTCATCGAAGATGTCCTTAACCTGGGTCTGAACTACATCATCAATATCGGTGATGTTACGACATTCGATGACTTCAACGCCACCAGTGAGACAGCGACATTTACGATTCGTATCACACCGGTCAAAGGAACGACCGGAACGGAACCGGGCTGGATCACAAATCCGCCGATTCTCGGTACGGCGGGAAGCCTGGGTGCCGTTTCAATCGGGGCCGATCCGTTTGCACCGGGTGATGTATTGACCATTATTGTCACGGATGGCGATCTCAACGAAGACAACACGACCATTGAAACTGTAGAGATCAATGTGACAAATACGCTCGGTGAGACAGAGCTCGTGACGTTGACAGAGATCGCGCAGACATCGGGGTACTTCAGAGGTACACTCGCTACCAACGATTCAGACGTGGCAGGTACAGATAACGACGGTATTCTGAACGTAACGAATGGTTCACTGGTGACAGCGACCTATAACGATGCCGATGACGGTACTGGAAGCCCTGCTGTTGTAACGGACACGGCACTGGCACAAACACCGGTTACGCCACCGCCAAGTAACAACGATACAGCTGATGGCTTTTCAACGATGGATAACGTCAGTCTTTTCGCAATGATCTTCGGATTCCTTGCCATAGGCGGTTTCATCGCACGTAAACGACTCGCCAAGTAAACCCGGTATTGGCATCATGCCCAGGTAGTTCATCTGGGCATGACTATACACCTCATCTCTTTCCAACCCCTCTTTTTCCCGCTTATACTTATACATCGCTAACGCTCTTCGCCTATAATTTTATTATCTGAATAATACAAAGGTTATAAGATGAAAACAAATACAAATCAACGTAGAGATTTTTTGAGACTATTGGGTCTCGGTGCCATTGCAACGGCTTCGACAGCATTTGCAAGTGGTGGTGGCCGTAACAAACAAACGGTTGAATTGACTGAAGAACAGAAAGATACACTTTTCTTCATCTTCCAGGAAGAGAAAGTGGCAAGGGATGTTTATATCACCTTGGGCGAGCTCTATCCGGAGGAGTCAACATTTGCCAATATCCAGCTTTCAGAGCAGGAGCATATTTTGTCGGCACAGGTCCTGTGTGAACGTTACGGCATCGATACCTCAAGCGTCAACCTCTCGCTGGAGGAGGAGTATGTGGGGCAGTTTGAACTGCTGGCGATGCAAGAGCTTTATAACAACTGTATCGGCCTCGGTTCCGTCTCACTGCTCGAAGCACTTAAAGTCGGCGAGTTGATCGAGCTGACCGATATTGACGATCTTGAAGAGGCTGCCGAGGGGATGCCGTCGGATGTTGTCAAAGTCTACGACAACTTGAAAGCAGGAAGCCTGAACCATTTGGATGCATTTCAAACAGCGATCGCCAGAGAGTCATAAACGGTACATAATAAAACGAGGAGAAGACCATGAACATGCTAATGATCAACACCCCTGTGAAAAAGAAGCTGACACTCGCTCTCCTCGCCTACTACGAGACACTTAAACGAGGGGATCTGCAGGCACAGTCTACTCTGATGACAAAAGAGTCCTATCTCCTTACCTTGGAAGCTGTGGGGTTTAAACGCGCATTCAAAGATCCCGAATTCAAAGCCCTTCTAAAAAAAATCAGCGATGATGAAAAGGCACTGCACACAGTTGAGACAATACTCTCAAATGATTTGGCTGCCGAAGCAAGAGAACATGACATAGCACTTCTCTCATTTGATCCGAAAGGGTCAGACCGCATGACCGTCCGTTACACGGAAGACGGGCACCCTAAAAAACTCTACTTCTCATCGCTCTCCGGAGAGTGGAAGATCGACTATAAAGCCGGCCGGCGAAAAATATAACGACCCTATTTAAGGGTTAAGATATGCTGCGCCAACGCCGCGGCATCATCCGCATCCACACCTTTTAATTTCGCCTGGTGCATACCTAGGTAGCGTGACGAGACTTTGCTCGTTCCATCCAGAAACGCCCGGATGCTTGTCGTCATCTGCTCTTCACTTAGCGTGTTAAGCTTGGGTGAGGTCTTCAAAGCGATCTTTTCCCCCTTCTTGCCGTGACACATCGCACACTTTTTATAGATAGATGCGCCATCGAAAGCGGAGAGTGCCAATGCACCCAGGGTCAGCAACAAAACAATCTTTTTCATCTTTTCCTCTCTATTCTCTCTCTTTTACGCTATTTTAAAACAGACTTGCTTAAAATGGATGTTAATCAAATCTCTTCAAAATCATTAAAAAATCACCCCTTGGTAGGATGCATTTTTTGTTTTTTTTGACTACTCAAATGTATCTTAATAAAAAGGAGTCTTTGTGAAGCAGCTACATCGTTTTGCCTTGTTTTCATGCTGTCTGCTCTTATTTGGCTTTTTGGAAAACGCACAGGCTGTTCCCGGTTTTGCACGACAGACCGGGTTAGAGTGTATGATGTGTCATACCCAAAACCAGACCAAACTGAACCGTTTTGGACGCGAGTTCGCCCGTTCAGCCTATACCATGAGCTCGGAGTCCGGTGCACAGTCGCTTATCGACGGCGAAGCACTTGGCCTCAGTATTCCCTCGGTGCTTAACATGTCCTTGATGTTAAAAGGACGGATCGAAAAAAGTGACGGGGCCATCAACGGAAAAGGCAATGTCCTTGAATCAAAAGTTGACGGCGAGAAGATCGACAGCAACCGCGGAATCTATGAGTTCTTCAAAACCTCGACCATCAATGTTGCCGGGCGCGTCGCCAACAATGTCGGTACGATCATCGAATTTAGAGAGAAAGAGGGCAAAGCGATCTTCGGCGGAAAGATCGCAACCGCTTTTGAAACAGGCAGCGGCTATAGCGGTCTAGCCGTCTATTCCACAAACAACTATGGTCCGTTCAGCGGAATCGAAAGTTACAATACCGGTCTCTACAAGCCCTTGCGCCAGTTCGAAAATCACAAATTGACCAACGCTGCCCAGGCATCCGATCTTGGAAGCGGACCGGCCACCGGTCTGCAGCTTTACTATGGAGGCGAAAATCTCTTTGTGACACTCGGTGCCTATGTGCCGATACATAACAATGACGGCATCGACATTGGCGACAGCATGATCCCTTTTGCCCGAATAGCGTATGAGCAGCCTCTCGGTGATTTGACGCTTACTGTAGGGGCTTTCGGTATCAGCGGTACTGCTACAGCCAGCAATACCACATTTTATCCTGCACTCTCGGGTCTGATCCCCGATGCGCTTGTCGGGGTAAAAAAAGAGGCCTACGGTTTTGACCTGCAGCTCGAAGGTGTCATCTTGGATATCGAGACATTGATGACCTTTGTTGCTGTACCGAAAAACAAAACAACGCTGAGTGATGCCTCCTTGATGGTCTATGAGACAAAACCACTCTCTGACTCAGTCTATGGTGAACCGGAAGACGCTGAGACGGCAGCCTACTCTGTCGATCTCTCCATCCACCCATGGCCGTCGCTTGGCTTTAAAGTGGCCTACTTGACCGCCGACGACAGCGGCCCACACACCTATGAACTCGACAAGATCGACGTCAAGGACAAGGACGCCGTCACACTCGGGTTTGACTATTCATTCCGTCAAAACGTATTGCTGACCATGGAGTACTCGATGGTCAATGCAAAAAAAGAGGAGATCGAAAACTATAACGATCTCTTAACTGTTCTAACGATCTCATTTTAAATGGAGTGTATGATGAAAAAAATGACTAAAAACGTACTATTGTTCTCAACAGTCTTACTGCTGACCGTGGCAGAGTCCGCTTATGCTCAACCCGGATTTTCACGCCAGACGGGTAAAGAGTGCAGCGCATGTCACGTCCAGAACATGCCGAAACTCAACAGCTACGGTCGCCACTTTGCCCGTTCAGGCTATACGCTTTATGACACCGAAAATGAGCTGCAGTCTGCAATAGAGGGCTCAGACATGCCGTTGAGCCTGCCAGGCGTCTTGAATGCTTCGGCTGTCTTGAAAGCGCGCTACAGCAAAGTCGAATCGGTGCGTGGCGAGGTCAATGTCCTCAATGGTACAGGCCTCTACTTCGGTGGACGGTTTGCCGAAAATGTGGGTGGTCTTGTTGCATTGACTGGTGATCCGTCTGAAGATCGCGATGTTGTTTTTGGGGCAAAGATGATACTCTCTTTTGCGTCGCTCAACGGCTATAGCGGTCTTTCGCTCTACTCAACACAGACGAACGGGATCTTCACGGGTATGGAGAACTATAACACCGGTCTCTACGCACCGCTGAAACAATTTGAGTTCGCAAACGTCACCAATGCCGCACAGGCGACTGCCCTTGGCCGCGGTCCGGCAACCGGTATTCAAGCCTATTACGGTGATGATCATTTTCTGATGACCCTTGGAGCGGCTATTCCGTCACAGAACAGTGAGGGGATCGATGCCGGCGGCAGTCTTCTTCCTTTCGGACGTATCGCCTATAATCAGCCGATAGGCGGGTGGGACCTTATGCTCGGTGCATACGGTTTTTCCGGTGATGTCAAAGCAAGCAATCTAAGTCTTGACGGTGGTGCAATTGACCGCAGTGGCGAACTTGTGACTGTGCATAAAGAAGGGTATGGTCTGGACTTTGAAGCCTCAGGGTCGATCGCCGATATGATGACCATGACGACGATCAACGTCGTACTCAAAAACAGTGTTTCAACAGACCTCAATGTCAGCAGCGACAGCCTACAGCAGACCGACAATCAGGGCGCATCGATTGAGTTCCAAATCAACCCTGTTACACCGTTTGGCATCAAGCTCGCTTATCTGACCTACAAAAGCAATGATACAAAAGAGGGATTGGAATTTGTCCGTTCCTATGACTTTGATGCCCCTTCAGTCGGGATAAACTACCTTTTCCGTCAAAACATCAATATCGATCTTCAATACACATACAACGATATAAGAGCCGAAGAGATGGCCGATTTTTACGAGCTGTACCTCTCTGCTGTCATAGCCTTTTAGTGCCGTTGGGAGCGGGTTTCCCTTCTGCTAACACACCGCTTACACTCCCTGTGTTATAATATTTACAACTTCACAAAAAGGGTTAAAAATGAACAAGCTTCTATTTACAGTCTCAGCAGGACTGCTTCTTACTATTGGTGCACAAGGTGCAGAGCAGACCCCTACTAAACTGCAGCAAAAAACCATGACACAGCAAAAAACAGGTAATGGCGGCGGTGGTCAAGGTAAAAAGCAGATCAAACACCTATACAAATATCAAAACCAATACAAATACCAGGGTACAAATGGTCAAGGTAGTGGACAAGGTGCAGGCAGTGGGACAGCCCAAGGCGGCGGTAAGGGCCAGGGTTACGGCAAAGGCCAGGGAGGCGGAAAGTCGGCTAACGCAGGTGGCGGTGGCGGTAGCGGCAAAGGCCGTTAACCAAACATCTTCAGTCAGAGATATTCCTGACTGAAGATGTCCCACTGTTTAATGGATGACCGTTAGTTTATTATGCAGTTCTATTTTGGAACAGACGCCATACTTTCTGAATATATTTTTCATATGTGTTTTAACCGTATTGAGAGAGATATTCAGCTCTTGCGCAATCTCTTTATGTGACTTCCCCTGCAGAACACGCTGTGTAACCTCTTTCTCTTTTCCCGTCAACCGTTTCATCATATTATCGATCTGGACACATCTTACACGGAGGATATGTCTGTCGTCATCGTAGAGAAGGCGGGTAAGAAGCTCAAATATCTCGGTCAGATGCGAAATGTCCCCGGTCTTATTCTTGCTCCCTGTAAAGAGGTAGATGATCAAACCGATCCGTCTGCCGGCCTTGTTTCGTATCGGCGTTAATAGTGCATGATCAAACCCCAGCTCCTTTTCAAACTCGGCCGTTTTTTTCTTTGAGAGGTGGCCATCAAAAAGATTATGAAGACTTTCGACCTTGACCTGGGTTTGTGACGCTGTAAAATGCGAGTTGCATTGCTGAAGAAACCTATCGAGCTCCAGATGTTTGGCCGAAAGTTTATACTTGCTTAACAGAGAGAGGAACTTGAACTTCTCTTCCAGGATCAGTTCAATATCGGCCCCACCTTCATTCTCAAGACAGACGGCAATAACATTGGCTCCGCTCTCTTCCAAAAAGAACTGGGTCTCTTGACGCAAAATTGTTTTGAGACTATACCCTTCGATAATAGCGGATTGCAGAGAGATGATTTTTTGCAGAAGTGCGGTATCAGTGATCGTCATCATAAATACTTTCTTGAGATTAGTTCCTATATCATAACTGTTTCAGCCCAATATAACCCTAAAAGGTGATAATATAGGTACTCATTCTGCCAGGTTCTTTTACCCTGTAAGAAGGAAGGAGCGTCTCTGTATGCTGTGGTTTGTACTGCGTTATGCTATCTGGTCTCTGCTGCTTTTCGCACTTATCTTTTTTGAGACGTACTCGCCGTTTTACTTCATCAACGGGCTTCAGACCGATGCCACCATCTATATCACCGGGCTCTGGATAACGTTCATGGATATTCCTGTCACGCTTTCCGGCAACAGCCTCATCTTCGAACACGGCATGCATCTTTTGATCCTGAATGAGTGCAATGGTCTCACACCCTTGCTGCTCTATCTCGCGGCCATTCTTGCCTATCCGACTCGCTACCGTATCAAGATCAAATGGTTTTTTGGCGGCATGATCGTGTTATTGACACTCAACATGGTGCGCATCGTCCTGATCACACTGCTCGTCATCGACTACCCTGACAGTTTTGAGTTTGCACACAATTTTGTCGGCCGCTACACCATCGGCGTTGTAACGCTCTACCTGTTTTACTTCTTTACCACACACGTCACCACATGTACCCCTTACGGTATTATCCTCAATGGAAAAAACTGCCACAGCAAGCCTTCTATGAAAAAATAGCACGTCTCCTTAATCCCTGAAACAGGCGTTTTGCACCATTATGCTATAATCATCAAAACTAATATCTATAATGAGCGAAACGTGATCAATTTAAAAGACCCAAAATACTATAACAATCGTGAGATTTCATGGCTTCAATTTAATACCCGTGTACTTAAACAGGCGCAGGATGAATCACAACCACTGCTTGAACGCCTTAAATTTCTGGCTATCTACGGTACCAATCTTGACGAGTTCTATATGATCCGTGTTGCCGGTCTTAAAAAACTCTTCTCTGCCGGGGTGATGGTCTCAGGTGCCGATCGTCTGACCCCTATGCAGCAGCTGCGTGAGATCCGTAAGTATCTGCATCAGGAACTTCAGGTCGTCGAATACACCCTCTCCGAGATCTTTAAAAAACTGGAAAAAGAGGGTATCTTCGTCCGTTCGTTCAAAGAGGTCAACCAGCAGCAGAAGTATCAGCTCAACCGTTACTTCACAGAGCAGATCTACCCGGTTATCGTTCCTATCGCTGTCGATGCGACCCACCCCTTCCCGCATCTGAACAACCTCAGCTTCGGTCTGATCGTCAAACTTATAGACCTGGACAATCAAGAGGTAGAACGAAACGGGATCGTCCGTATTCCACGTGTACTGCCCCGTTTTATCGAGCTTGAAAGCGGTACCTACGTCCCGATAGAGAGTGTCGTCGCCGAACATATCAGCGATCTTTTCCCGGGGTATACTCTCCGGGATCATGTTCCTTTCCGTGTCACCCGCAATGCCGATATTACCATCGAAGAGGAAGAGGCTGATGACTTTATGGAGATACTGGAAGAGGGTCTGCGTCTTCGTAAAAAAGGGGAATTGGTCCGTCTTGAGTTGGGTCAGGAGAGCAATCCTGACCTGCTTAACTTTTTTAACCGCCACACCAATATCTATAAAGATGACATCTACCGTTTCTCAAGTATTCTCAACCTGGGCAGCCTTTGGCAGATCGTCGGCAGCAAAGACTTTGCCCATTTGACAACACCGCCTTTTAAACCGCGCCTCTTACCGCCGTTTGATAGCAACGAGAACATCTTCAGCATCCTCGATAAACAGGATGCACTGTTGTATCACCCTTATGAAAGTTTTGAACCGGTCGTCAAACTTATCCAGACCGCCGCCAAGGACCCGGACGTTGTCTCCATCAAGATGACACTGTACCGTTCAGGTACCAACTCGCCTATTGTCAACGCTCTGATGCAGGCCGCCGAGATGGGGAAACAGGTTACGACGATGGTCGAGCTCAAAGCCCGTTTTGATGAGGAGAACAATCTTATCTGGGCAAAAGCCCTCGAAAATGCCGGCGCCCATGTTATCTACGGGATCCCCGGCTTTAAAGTCCATGCAAAGGCGACCCTGATCACCCGACGCGTTGATAATGGTCTCAAACAGTATGCCCACCTTGCAACCGGAAACTACAACCCACAGACCGCCAAGATCTATACCGATACTTCATACATGACCAGTAACGAAGAGATCACCAATGACCTGACCCGTTTTTTTCATTTTCTGACCGGCTTCAGTAAAAAAGGGAAGCTTAACAAGCTCTACATGTCACCGACGCAGATCAAACCCAAGATCCTCTCGATGATCCAGAACGAAGCAAAAAAAGGGAGTGAAGGCCAGATCATCGCCAAGGTCAACTCACTGGTTGACGAAGATGTTATCCGCGGGCTCTACAAGGCATCGCAGGCAGGGGTGAAGATAGAGCTTATCGTTCGTGGTATCTGCTGTCTGAAGCCAGGTATAGCCGGTGTCAGTGACAATATCCGCGTCATCTCCGTCATCGGTAAATACCTTGAACATGCCCGGGTCTTCTATTTCAAACACGCTACCCCGAAGTTATTCATCTCAAGTGCTGACTGGATGCCACGTAACCTCGTCCGACGTATTGAGCTCTTAAGCGGGATAGACGACATTGCCAGTGCCGATAAACTGCTCAACATGTTACAGCTTCAGATCTCTGACAATGTACTCGCCCATGAGTTGCAGAGTGATGGCTGCTACCATAAGATCAAAAGCGAGAAGAGCAAAATCATCAATAATCAGAAGCTATTTGAAAGCCACGCCAACAAAGTCTATAAGTCAATCAAAAAAGAGACGCCGAACTATGTTCAGAACCTGGCGACACGACTGTTTAAAGAGAGCTAGAGCTCAACGTAAAGGATCGACATGATTTACCCCTATAAAGAGTGGACACCGCAGCTAGGTACCAACAGCTGGATCGCACCCTCGGCCGATGTTGTCGGTAACGTCAAGATGGGTGAAGAGTGCTCCATCTGGTTCGGCTGCGTCGTTCGCGGCGATGTACACTACATCACCATCGGCGATCGTACCAATATCCAAGACCTGAGTATGATCCACGTCACCCACTACAAAAAAGCGGACATGAGTGACGGTAACCCTACGATCATCGGTTCCGATGTCACCATCGGCCACCGGGTAATGATGCATGGTTGCACGATCGAGGATGCCTGCCTTATCGGTATGAGTGCTACCATTCTGGACGGCGCAGTCATCGGCAAAGAGTCGATTGTCGGTGCCGGTTCTCTGGTCACCAAGAACAAAGTCTTTCCCCCACGTTCACTCATCATGGGGAGTCCTGCCAAAGTCGTACGGACACTTGATGATGACGAGGTCAAAGAGCTCTATGCGTCGGCAGCACGTTATGCAGAGTTTAAAAAAGAGTATATAAACATCTAAAGATGGATATCTTTCTACTCACGGATATTATTGGGATTATGGCCTTTAGTCTCAGTGGTTTTTTGGTGGGTGTACGTAACAGGCTTGACCTTTTAGGTGTGGTTATCGCTGCATCGCTTACTGCCTTGGGTGGAGGTATCTTACGCGATGCCCTTCTTCAGCGCACGCCCTTCGCTTTTAGCGAATACTATCCGGCTATTACACTGCTTGTAACGATCATCATCGCTTTCTCGTTCCGGTCCCTGCGTTCAGAGACGATAGAACACAGATGGCTTTTTGTCGTCAGCGACACCGTCGGACTCGTCGCATTTAGTATCACAGGAGCTCTTCTCGCCATTCATGCAGACTTTAATGTCTTCGGCGTACTGATACTGAGTTTTTTGACTGCAGTCGGCGGCGGGGTAACGAGGGATATTATGATCAACCAGGTTCCTACGGTACTTGTCAGTGACTTCTACGGTTCTATTGCCGTCATGGTGGCGTTACTGCTGTCGGGGGTCAACGCTCTTGGTCTCATGTCAGGTATCGCCGTTTTGAGTGTCGGTATCATCGGCGTCATAATCCGCCTCGTAGCCTATAAACAGCAATGGCACCTGCCAAAAATAAGTTAAAAATTAAGAAAGATGGCAAAGCTCATCTAAACCAATTCTTGAACAGGAAAAAGTTTCAGAGTCGGTGTAGATTGTGCTGGATGTGAATCCGAAGACGCACTAGTGTGCGTCGAGAGGTGAACTCCAGCGCAAGACAGCCAAGGGGCTGGTCCCTGCGCCGAAGCTGGAACTTTTAGGTACGGTAGTCGGCGTTTATTTTTACGTACTCGTTGCCGAGATCGCAGCCATATGCTCTGAAACTGCCGCCGCCGATACCCAGGTCAACATTGATGGTAAAGGCGTCACGCTTCATGATCTCAGCCGCTCTGAGCTCCACTTCATCATTAAAGAGGTTGACGCCCTCTTTAAACAGAAGAACATCTTCGTAAGCGATCGTCAGCTTCCCTTCATCACATACCGCGCCGCTGGCGCCGACCGACATTGCGATACGGCCCCAGTTTGGATCTTCGCCGAAAAGCGCTGTTTTGATCAAAAGTGAGTTGGACAAAGTCTTGGCCACTTTCTCGGCTTCCGCATTGCTATAGGCACCTGTGACATGGTAGGTAACAAGTTTCGTCGCCCCCTCGCCGTCACGGACTAACTCTTTGGCCAGAAAATCCATGACCATAAACAGCGCCTCTTCGAAAGCATCGTCGTCATGACAGACGGCACGTCCGTTAGACATCAGGAAAACAGTATCATTCGTCGACGTATCGCCATCAACACTTGCCGCATTGAATGTCTTAGCGTTGACACGTTCCAGGATCTCCTGCATAGTAATATAGTTGATCTGAGCGTCGGTTGTGATATAACATAGCATCGTTGCCATCGCCGGGTTGATCATACCTGCACCCTTGGCCATTGCACCGATCGTAAAAATCTTGCCGTCTTCAAGTTCAACATCCACGGCGATCTCTTTGGAAAAACGGTCGGTTGTCATGATCGCCTCCGCAGCGGCATGCGGGTTTTTGACACTGAGATCAAACTTCTTTGCCCCCGCAACGATCTTATCTTTTGGAAGGCGCACACCGATAACACCCGTTGAACTCATCAAGGGATTGATAAGACCGCTCTTTTGCTGCTTCACACTCTCCAGGATCTCTTCAAGGTCAGCCATCCCCGGCTTACCGGTCATCGCATTGGCATTCTTGGAGTTGATCATCACAAAGTTGGTCTGTTTGACCCCTTTTGCATGATGGATAGGTGCCGCAGCCATCTTATTGGTCGTCAATACTGAAGCCAATGCACAGACCGTGTCACTGTAGACAAAGGCCATATCTTTTGCGCCGTTGGGTTTTAATCCTGCCGCAATTCCGTCTGCATAAAAACCGAGGGGTGCACAGACCCCTTCACTGTTACTGGTGATCTTATACATATTTCAATTCCTCTGGTTTTTGACGTTTCAGGACAATACCCTTGGTAATATTGATCCCTCTTTGTGTCCCTATCACAAGCAGTTTTGATTCGCTGGTAACCAGCTTGTTTCCATCCGGCATCGGCACAAATTTCCCATCTTTTTTTGTCATACCGACAACAGCTACGTTCGCGATCTGTCTCAAATGGGTCTCTTTGAGTTTACGCAGTACGATCCAGCTGTATTTCGGTACATATACCTCTTCCATATCAAGCGGCGTGTCTGTCTTGTAGAGAAACTCTTCCAGAAGGTTTTCCATGTCCGGACGTGCTGCCATGGCGGTAATGCGCTGTGCCGTCAACTTGGTTGCCGAAACGACCGTATCGGCACCCAACTTTTTAAGTTTGCTGACATCACTCTCTGTCTCGGCGGCCGAGATCACATTGTATGGTTTTGGTATAAAGTGCTCTTTTTCAAAAAGGCGTACCGATGCGATGATCGCAATGTTATCAGCAATAGAGTTTGACAGCGTAATCATACCATCAGCTGAGCTCAAATGTGATTTCAGCATCGCCTGTTCCGTATGCGGTTCGTCCTGAATATAATAGGGGTACTTGAACTTCTCGGCGATCTCTTCCATATCTTCACGTGGATCGACCACCACAAAAGGAATGTGATTGGCACGAAGCTGCTGCGTTACCTCAATGGTGTAGTCATTATGATAACAGACGACAAAATGTTTTTTAAGCCGCGCGATTTTATACAACATACTGCGCTCCTTTATCGTGTTGAGTAGATGGCCCCGATTCAACTCAGTGACCATAATACCGACTGCCATAGAAAATACGGCAAAACCGGTAATAATAAGGGTGATCGTAAAGATCCGTCCTGCATTCGAAATAGGTGCGATCTCTCCGAAGCCGACAGTGGTGAATGTCACACCGGTCTGATAGATCGCGTCCATAAGGGAAAAGTCATCGATGATAATATAGCCGATGGTACCGATCAGCATCGTCATGACGGTAAATACTATGGGTAGACGGAAAGCGTGAAGATTAGAATAAAAATCGGGTAATATAGATGGGTCTGGTTTGGGAGATTCCTCCCAGTGTAGAAAGTTTCGAAGCCTGGTTCGCAGGTTCAAGCTATAACCTTATCGGTTACGAGTTCTTCTTAAGTGTGCGAAGCTCTTTTGCAGAAATTCTGATCTTTTTAGTTGTACCGTCTTCTAGTGTGACACGTACTGTTCTAAGGTTTGGCAAAAAACGACGTTTAGTTCTGTTTTTTGCATGAGATACATTATTTCCAGCCATTGGGCCTTTACCACTGATTGCACATTTTCTTGCCATAGGGTATCCTTGCGTAATTTTTTAAGTTGCGCATTGTATCTTTATGAAGCAAAAAATGAGCTTAATAAATAAATGGACAAACTTTCATTGTTGTTTATGTTCTGATTATAACATAATTTTTTCTTCATTTTACGTCATCTGAACCTATCGCAAATGAAAAGTGCACCGTGCAGATAATGCAAAACTATGTTAAAATTACAAAAAACAGTAAAGAAGCCCTTAATATGCTAGTAGCCCCAAGTGTACTCTCTGCCGATTTCGGAAACCTTGAACGTGACGTCAAAGCGATTTGTGAAGCCGGTTGCGATCTTGTCCATGTCGATGTCATGGACGGTCATTTTGTTCCCAACCTGACAATAGGACCGGTTGTTGTCTCAGCCATCGCCAAAGCTGCGACCAAACCTCTGGACATTCACCTTATGGTTGAGAACAACACCTTCTTTGTCGATCTGTTTGCACCGTTTAAACCGGGTTACATCTCCTTTCATATCGAAGAGGAGAAAAACCCGCACCGTCTTGTCCAGTATATCCGTTCGCTTGGCATCAAACCCGCCATCGTTTTGAACCCTCACACCCCTGCCGAAGCGATAGAGTACCTGTTGCCTGACCTTGACATGGTCTTGGTGATGAGTGTCAATCCGGGTTTTGGCGGCCAGTCATTTATCCCGACCGTAATCGAAAAGATCAAGCGTCTTAAAACACTGCGCGACAGGATCAATCCCGACTGTCTTATCGAAATTGACGGCGGTGTGACCGATCAGAATATCGAGCTGCTCAAAGAAGCCGGTGTCGATGTCTGTGTTGCCGGTTCTTATGTTTTTAAGCATACCTCATACGAAAAAGCCATAGCAAACCTGCATGTCTAACACAAAAAGATCTTGTCCGTGACCATGTTGCCGGCAATGGAGAGATGATGTATAAAGTTAAAATCTGCGGTATCACAAACATAAAAGATGCAATGACCGCTATAAAAGCCGGTGCCGATGCCCTCGGTTTTGTCTTTTACCCTTCGTCGCCCCGTTTCATTACACCACACGATGCGAAGCAGATCATTGTGCAGCTTCCGCCCTTTGTCGAGAAAGTCGGCCTCTTTGTCAATGAAGATGCTACTGCCATCAACCGCATGAGCGATGAGAGCGGCATCACTCTTGCACAGATCCATTTTGAAGCGCCTCAGGCGACCTTGGATGCACTCAATGTTGCCTACATTCAAGTTACAAGAGCTTCAAATGAAGATGATATCTCTGCGCTCGACGGCCAATACCGTTTCGTCGATGCCTACTGTGAGGCCTACGGCGGTATGGGTAAGCGGCTCAACCTTGAGTGGTTCAAAGGCAAAGATAACAGTCACATTATCCTCGCGGGCGGATTAAGCCCCGAAAATGTCCACGAGACTCTTCCCTACGGTTTTTACGGCGTTGATGTCAGTTCAAGTGTCGAGGCGGCCAAAGGGGTTAAAGACCCTGAGAAAGTCAAAGCCTTTATTGCAAACGCTAAAAAAGAGCTGCATTAATGCGGCCTTTTGACCATAAAACCTCTCTTAAACTCGCCTCAAAAAAGGGAGCGGATATTACGGAGATCCGTCCCTTCATTGATGAAGCACTGGAGATCGAACTCCAGATGGCACCCGCGCAAGGTCTTGAGCTCGTTGTCAAGAACAATCGTTACTTCTACAAGACCAACACACAACCCATTGACACGACCAGTTTCTGTATTGTTGATATCGAGACTAACGGTTCTAAACCCGAAAAACATCAGATCATCGAGATTGGTGCCGTTAAAGTGCAAGGCGGCGAGATCGTCGACCGATATGAAAGTCTGGTCCAGTGCAATGAGATCTCGAGACACATTACCGAACTTACCGGTATCCGCGTTGAAGATACCAAAAATGCACCACCGCTTCAACGCGTCCTCAATGAGTTTAAAAGCTTTATCGGGACGGATATCTTTGTCGCACACGACGTAAAGTTCGATTACAGCTTTATCTCGGCAATGTATCAAAAATATAACATGTTGCCGATGCTCAACCGCTATCTCTGCAGCATCGATCTGGCTGAGCGGACTTTTTCGTCATACCGATACGGGCTGACCTATCTTAATGACACCCTTCAGCTTCACCATAGTGCAACACACCATCGCGCGCTCTCCGATGCGATCACGACAGCAAAGCTCTTTATCATGTCCTTGGAGCTTGTTCCTGATACCGTGCAGACCGTTGAGGAGTTGATACAGTTCTCAAAACAGGGTAAACGCTTTAAACGCCCCAAGTTCGACCCCTTGCTGGATACTAAAAATGGCGATATGCCTGCATCATATACGGATGAGTCATAAAGAGAGAGCATGCAAAGACTTGCTCTAACAATATCATTTTGTTAAATAAAGGGATGGTTGTCTAAAAGGTTTCGGGAGTACGGATGCCGTCACAGGAATGCAACGACAGAGATTATTCTATTCGGCAAACGCGCCTATGCCGGTCAGGCGGTTGTATCGTTTATCCATACGCTCTTGCGTACTGAGTGCGCCAAGCTCATTGACACACTTCAAGAAGTAGTCGCCGATCGCATCAGCCGCTCCCTCTTTATTACGGTGAGCCCCAATAAGCGGTTCATCGATAATATCATCGATCAGGTCAAGACCCTTAAGGTCAGCACTCGTGATCTTCAGCGCTTTTGTTGCTGCCTCGACTTTTGAAGGGTCGTTCCAGAGAATTGCCGAACAACCTTCAGGCGAGATAACAGAGAAGACCGAGTAGCGCATCATCGCCAGTTTGTCCGCGACACCGATAGCGAGCGCACCGCCTGAACCACCTTCACCGATGACAACAGAGACGGTAATCGTGTCAAGTTTAGCAAGCTCAAGCAAGTTACGTGCAATCGCCTCCGACTGGTTGCGCTCTTCGGCACCAAGACCAGGGTAGGCACCCGGGGTGTCGATCAGCATCAGCAGTGGAAGGTTGAATTTTTCAGCAAGTTTGGCCACACGAAGTGCTTTGCGGTAACCCTCGGGATTCGGCATACCGAAGTTTCGTTTGAGCTTGTTTTTGGTACCTCGCCCTTTCTGTTCGCCGATCACGACAGTACGTTGACCGCCGATGTAGCCCATGTAACAAACGATCGCTGCGTCATCTGCAAAATGGCGGTCACCGTGAAGTTCAACTTTGTCTGTCATCAAAAGATTGATGTAGTCAAGAGCGTAAGGGCGGTCAGCATGACGGGCAAGCTGCAGTTCTTGATAAGGAGAGAGGTTTTTGTAGGTCTTAGCTACCTCTTTGTCAAGATCAGCCTGAAGGATCTCTGCAGCATGTTTGTCATGACGGACTTCTGCTGAAATGATATCTTCTTGGATCTGTTTGATC
>JBFFUI010000003.1:0-125584 GCA_041571435.1 Sulfurimonadaceae bacterium
GATATCAAGGTTGTTGGTAGGCTCATCGAGGAAGAGGACATCCGGTTTCGGGAAAAGAACCTGCGCCAGCAGGACTTTGAACTTATCCGAAGTCTTGAGCGACGACATCAGGTTGTAGTGCTCTTCTGCCGGGATACCGACGTTTTCAAGGATCTTTGCGATCTGTGTCTCGTATTCATAGGTCGGGTCCTCTTCGACACAGATCATCTCGAGTTCGCCAAGACGTTCATTGACCTTGTCGTCTTCGAAGTCACCCGTGGTATAGAGTTCTTCTTTCTCTTTGACTGCATCATAGAGGCGTTTGTTACCGTAGAGTACCGCGTCCATGATCGTATAGTCTTCGAAGGCAAACTGGTTTTGTCCCAAGACGCCCACTCTAAGACCACTGCCGATGATCACTTCACCTTCGTAGTCTTTGATCTCTCCGCTCAAGATCTTAAGAAAAGTTGTTTTACCGGCACCATTCGCACCGATAAGGCCATAGCGTTTATGCTGGTCAAGTTTAATGTTGATATCTTCAAAAAGGATGCGGCTACCAAAGCGCATCGTCAAGTTCTGTGTTCTAACCATAATCTCTCTCTTGGTCCACCTCTTACATCATCAAAGAGGTTGCCGTTAATATTTTCGCGATTATAACAAAATAGAGGTAATGGCCCGGTTAGCTCACTTTTTACTATTTATATGTCTTTGCCTATTTAGCCTGACAGAGCCGTCTAGGACCCTACTTGAAAGCTTATTTCAGGATTTTTTCATCTACATAGTACTATAACTATAGAGTAGAAGGATATTCATGAACCATTTTGATCCTGTCAACCATACGTTTTATGTATTGCATCCATCAGAAAGTGCCCTGGATGATCAGATCAAAGAGATCGTAAATAATCATGTCATATACACCACGACTGATCTCAAAGGGATCATCGAGAGGGTCAGTCCGGCATTTTGCGAACGCAGCGGTTATACGAGTAAAGAGCTGCTTGGCTGCTCACACAACCTACTGCGCGCCCCCGATACGGATGACAGCGTTTATGCTGATCTTTGGGAGACCATAGAGAGTGACAGGATCTGGCGGGGCGAAATAAAAAACATTGCCAAAGACGGTCAAGCCTACTGGATAAAATGCGTCATAAGACCTCTTTTCGGTCATGCAGGCGAAAAGGTCGGCTACATCGCCTTGCGTGACAACATAACCCGCGAAAAAGAGATTGAAGAGCACGCGCTGATCGATGAAGTCACAAAAGCCTATAATCGCAAAAAGATCAACCAGGACATCATGGACGCCATTAAGCGTTATGAACGTTATGCTACGCCGTGTGCACTGGTGATGCTTGACATCGACTGTTTCAAGGGCTTTAATGATCAATATGGCCATCTGACCGGTGATGAGATCCTCATCCAGGTCAGTGCCTTTATCAAGGCCCAGGTCAGGTCATCGGATATCTTTGCACGATGGGGCGGTGATGAGTTTGCTCTGCTTGCCCCCGGCATCAACAGTGAGCAGGCAGCACTACTTTGTGAAAAACTCCGCTGTGCTGTTGCCGATCAGACCAGTATGATTCTGCAAAAGAGTCATAACATTTCAGAACCCATTACCTGCAGTTTCGGTGTTACTGCAATCCAAGAGGGTGATACGATCGACTCGCTGATAGGGCGTACGGACAGGGCCCTCTATCTTGCCAAAGAACATGGACGCAACTGCGTAGAGGTACTTTGATACGCATGAGCTAACGCCTCAAAACATCGGCAACGGCATTTCTCTTGATTTTTTCATGCTCCTGTTATATAATAGATGATTATGAACAGTTCAGACGCAGATCTTAAAAACGCTGTGATGCATGCACAAAGTGAAAAAGCCCATAGTGATCTGAGCCGTTCTGTCAATGCACTTTTACGACAACATGTGATCTACTCTGTGACCGATGAAAACGGCAAAATCATCGATATCAGTGATGCTTTCAGCCGACATACCGGCTATACCCGCAGTGAACTCATCGGCAATCGCCACAATATCCTCCGTTCGGAAAGCACCCCTACCTCTCTCTACCGTAGTCTATGGGCTACGATCAACAGAGGTGAAACGTGGTTCGGGGAAGTCCAAAACCTGAAAAAAGACGGCACACCGTTTTGGATCGACTGCACGATCACACCACTCTTTGACAACGAAAGACGTCAGCGAGGTTTTTTAGCCATCTACAGCAATATCACCCGTGAGAAAGAGATAGAAGAAGCATCCTACATTGATGAATTGACACAGGTCCACAACCGAAAAAAGCTTAACAGATGTCTTGATGCACACTTTGAAATGGAGAATAGAAACAGAATATCTGCCGCTCTTGTCATGATCGATATTGACCATTTTAAATTGATTAACGATACCTATGGGCACCTTATCGGTGACGAGATACTGGTTGCGCTAAGCAGTTTTATTGACAGACAGGTACGCAAGTCTGATCTTTTCTGCCGTTGGGGCGGTGAAGAGTTTGTACTTTTTCTACCCTATATCACCCGTGAAGAAGTTCTCAGTCTTTGTGAAAAACTACGCACGAGTATCGCTTCAATGCCCTGTAAGACCCTGCAAAAACATGCCGGTATCGACCAACATATAACCTGCAGTTTCGGTGTGACCATGCTGCGCGATCGTGATACCCAGGAAAGCATTACCACTCGTGCAGACCAGGCGCTTTACCGGGCCAAAGAGAACGGGCGGAACAAGGTCGAGTTCATTTAAAGGAGACAAGAAGAACTAACCGCAACACTTTTTGTATTTCTTGCCGCTGCCGCAGGGACAGGGTTCGTTGCGCTCTATTTTCGTCGTATAGAGGGTACCTTCATCATACAACCACTGGCCGTTTTCATACACAAACGTACTTTTTTCATGTAGAAGACGAATTCCGCCGGCATCCCGATAATAGGCTTTAAACTCCACACTCTCTTCGGAGGCGGAAACTACATCGAGTCGTAACCACTCTACCTGATTCATTTGCATTTTCAGCGCGTCAAGTTCATCAGGAGCATGATGTGCCGGCAAAGACGTTTTATAGAGATATTCAGCATTACCAAGCGCAAAAGCGCTGTAGCGAGAGCGCATGAGCTCTTCGGCTATTTGTGCTTTTTGCAATCTGCTGTGCAGAGGTTCGCAACAGTCGGAATATGCTTTATTTGAACCGCACGGGCACACCATTTTTCGCCTTTTATTCTTGCGTAAATATCTCGTAAGGCTATCACAATGAAGATTGAAGTAAGATAAGTCATATCATGGTCTCACCTAGGAACTTGCATGTCTAAAACTTCCAGTCTCTACCTTGCATCACTTGAACTTGCGACGGGAACACTTTTTGTCAGTATCGGTCTGATGAACATCCTGAAAAGCCGTTACCAGAAAGTGGCGTTTTTTCGTCCTGTCATAAAGCAGAGGGAACGAGACGATGGGGATATAACCTTTATGCGCGAACACTTTTCCTTGATACAAAGCTATGAAGAGTGTTTCTGTTTCGATACTGACGAGGTTGAGAACTTCCTTGCAGAAGAGAATATCGACCAGTTCATCACGACCATTATCACTCACTATAAGAAGCTTGAAGCAAAATACGACTTTGTCCTAATTGAAGGACTTCCCCGTTCTCTGTTCAGTGCAACCCTCGATTTTGACATCAATCTGCATTTGGCTAAAAATCTCTCGACCCCTTTTATCCCTATTCTCAACGCCAAAGAGAAGCTGAGCCGTGCGATCTATGATGAGATCAAACTCGAAGAGGAGATCGTCCAAAATGCCGGCGTCAGCCATTTCGCCACTTTTGTCAACCGCATAAAAGCGTCAGAGATGCAGGCTGTCAAGGATCTTCTGCAAAACAGACCAACCCGGGTTATGAGCTTTCTATTGCCAAATAACCGTGAACTTGACACCCCTTCTCTCCAGGAGATCAGAATGGCTTTAAACGCTGAGATGGTCTTGGGCAGCGAAGACTCTTTGAACAATAGTGTCAAGCAGAGTAAGATCGCGGCGATGAGTCTGGAACACTTTCTTCCCCGTCTTAAAGAGGGCGACTTGATCATCGTACCGGCAGATCGTGCAGACATTATCATCGCCACCTTCGTCTCTTTTTATGCCAAAGAATCGCCAAATGTGGCGGGTATTATCCTCTCCGGAGGGATCACCCCTGACCAAAGTATGATGCGGTTGCTTACGAATTTTCATGTCATCGAACTCCCTATCATGAGTGTTGAAGCCGACACGTACACGACTGCCTCGCAAGTAGAGGTGGTTCGTTCACGTATCACGCCTAAGAGTACGCGCAAGATCGCATTGGCAAAAGGGTTATTTGACACCAATGTCAACAGAGAGAAGATCCTGAAACGGCTGCAAGAGAGCCATACCAATATCATGACGCCGATGATGTTCACCTATACGCTGTTTGAACGTGCCCGCCAGAAACGACAACGTATCGTCCTGCCAGAAAGCAGTGATGAACGCATTTTGCGCGCGGCAGAGATCCTGCTTAGACGAGATGTCGTTGACCTCGTGCTTTTAGGCAATGAAAATGATATAGGATACAAGGCATCCCTGCTCTCTCTAGATATTGCAAAAGCAACGATCATCGATCCGGACAGTTCACCGTACAAAGAGCGCTTTTCTGAGACATTTTTTGAACTGCGAAAAACCAAAGGCCTCACTCTGGATGCTGCCAGAGATGCCATGGCCCATCCAAACTATTTTGCTACAATGATGGTCCACCTCGGTCTGGCCGACGGGATGGTATCAGGTGCCGTTCACACGACTGGAGACACCATCCGGCCAGCGCTTCAGATCATCAAGACCACAGAGGAGAATTCCATCGTCTCAAGCGTCTTCTTTATGTGTCTTCAGACCCGTGTTCTGGTCTACGGTGACTGTGCCGTAAACCTGGACCCCAATGCCGAGGAGCTGGCACAGATCGCAATATCTTCTGCAAAGACTGCCGAACGTTTCGGGATCGAACCGCGCATCGCTATGCTCTCATACTCTACCGGCAGTTCAGGACAGGGAGACACCGTAGACAAAGTCCGAAAAGCAACAGAGATCGTCCAAAAAAGTCACCCCCATCTGCTCATTGAAGGGCCTATCCAATACGATGCGGCCATTGATCCGGAAGTGGCCAGAACCAAACTGCCTGATAGCCGTATTGCCGGCAGCGCGACCATCTTTATCTTCCCTGATCTGAATACCGGAAACAACACCTACAAAGCGGTTCAGCGCAGTGCCAAAGCCATTGCTATCGGCCCTGTTTTACAGGGACTGAAAAAGCCGGTCAACGACCTCAGCCGGGGCTGCAGTGTCGATGACATCGTTAACACCGTCGCCATCACTGCTGTCCAGGCACAGGAGAGAGAGTGAACATACTTGTCTTGAACGCCGGCAGCTCCTCTCTGAAATGGAAGCTCTATGACATGGACGTATCCGAATCCGTTGCTTCCGGGCTAATCGAAGGTATTGCTGAGAACAGCGGCTCTTTCCAACTTCAACATCAAGACAAAGCGCTCAATACCGTAGAGATGATCACCGATCATCACGCAGCCTTTGCGCTGCTCTTTGAGGCCCTGAAAAAAGAGAAGATCATTGATCTAGAACGTGACCTCTCTGCCATCGGCCACCGCGTCGTCCACGGCGGCGAAAAATTCGTGAAACCGACATTTGTCGACAGCATTGTATTGGCTGAACTTAGAGCATTAAATCCGATTGCACCACTGCACAATCCTGCCAATCTTCTCGGGATGGAGATAACAGCAAAACTGGCTCCTAAAATCCCCAACATCGCTGTCTTCGATACCGCCTTTCACAACAGCATGCCTGAACATGCCTACTTATATGCACTGCCAAAACCGCTCTACGAAGAGCACCGGATTCGCCGTTATGGTTTTCACGGTACTTCACACCACTATGTCGCGCGGCAAACAGCAGCTGACATGGGGCAGCCGCTTGAACAGCTCAATCTTATCACCTTGCATCTTGGCAACGGAGCAAGCGCCTGTGCCATAAAAAAAGGAAAAAGTGTCGATACGTCGATGGGGTTCACCCCATTGGAGGGACTAGTCATGGGAACACGCTCAGGTGATCTTGACCCTGCAATTGTCACCTACCTTCTTCAATATCGGGGCATGAGTGCCCAAGAGATCGACAGACTGCTCAACAGAGAAAGCGGCTTAAAAGGCATCTGCCATGAGAATGACCTTAGAGTGATCATAGAGAGAGCCTCCAACATGGACAAAGAAGCTCAGCTCGCGCTGGATATCTTCACCTATCGTATCAAGAAATACATTGGTTCCTATACCGCTGTCTTGGGACGCGTCGATGCGATTGTCTTTACAGGAGGTATCGGCGAACATGCCCCACTGATCCGTAGTATGGTGCTGGATGGACTGGACGATGCGTTTGGCATCTTTTTGGATGAGACCAAGAATCAGGACAGTCGAAGCAGCGCCATTCATCAACCAAACAGCCGCATTGAGCTCTACGTCACTCCGACCGACGAAGAGTTGGAGATTGCCCTTGAAAGTGCCGAATATTTAAAAAATCACAAATTAACATTATTTAATACTGGCATAAGTTAAGCATGATAGAATCTCTGTAACATTATAAACTTTTATAATGCTGTTCTCACTCATTTCAACTTAATAGGGTTGTGTGCAGTTGGTCCTTATACCATTCTCGGCAACTTCTATCTACGAAAAATCTTGAGATCTTTCCATGATTAAGTCACAAAAGTGGCTTTTTCATCAATGACAGACTTCTCCCAAATCCAGCATTTTAATATCATCTTTGTTACTATTGCGAAAAGGATATTATATGATTTATCAACTGACCGAAGAGTACATTGAGCTCTACAAACTTATCAAACTATTAGACCTTGTGGACAGCGGGGCAGATGCGAAAATGATCGTGGCCGACGGGCACGTCATCCGAAACGGAGAAGTGGAGATGCGGAAACGGGCCAAAATCCGTCCTGGTGATAAACTGGTTATTGGCGATGTGACGATCGAGGTTGAGTAACCTCTTGTCTAATTATGCAGCGTTTAACGTGTCCATGAAGCCGTTGAACGTGTCAGGAGTCACCCCGTTTTCGGCGAGAAACGCCATCAATGCCGCTTCAGAAGCGTCAACACCTTCACTCTTCTCGATATCTAGTAGTTTAGCATACAAGCCGGCAATAGTCTCTTTTGCTTTAGGTTGAACATTCGTACGTGTCGACACATAGTTTCTAAAAGAGCCATCAGGGTTTGTTGCGACCCTTACCTGAGCCAGCACCCAGTAATGACCGCCGTCTTTACAGAGGTTTTTGACAAAAGCATGAACCTCTTTACCCACTTTAAGGTTTTCCCACAGATATTTAAAAATCACTTTCGGCATGTCGGGATGACGAAGAATAGCGTGTGGTTGCTCAAGCAGTTCACCTTTTGTATAGCCTGAGATCTTCATAAAGATAGGATTCGTGTAGGTGATATCACCTTTTTCATCTGACTTCGATACGATCATATCTACACTGGTAACTTCATGTTCAACATCTGTCGGTGTTGGTCTTTCCATCTTTGCTTTCCTTACTGGTGAATTTAGGATTATACTATCATAATATGGCTTTTGAATGCAAGTTTTTCATATAATAATTTTTTATATTTAAACCAAACTTGTCAGAAGCTGTTTTATACGGTGTTTCCTTGTCTCCGCCTATCCTGATACTTGGACCTAACAATCCCTGTTAAAGAAAAAAGGAGCTTCCAACCCCGATCAGTCCTCCGAAGACACCACCCCAGACAACCAGCCAGCCAAGGTGTTCACGAATAAGGTTCTGAACCATCTCTTTGACCACCTGCGGTGTAAGCTCGTCAAGACGAGCGCTGATAACCTCTTCTATCTTCTTCAACATATCTTCACTCAAGGTCGAGTCGCTTAGATAATCCTGCAGCTGCAGCTCGAAGCTTTCGCTGGCAACAATACGGCCGACAGCACTTTTGAGTTTGCGCGAGAAAGGGTCACGCAGGGCATCAAGAGCCTTCTCACCGCCAAACATGCCGAGCATTCCGCCAAATGCAGACTCCATAACTGTTTTGCTCAAAGCGTCAAAAGCCGGCGAAAAGTCGGTCTCTTCGATCATGGGTAAGAGGTCGATCTTTTTCTCTTCACCGGCAAAAAAGTTGTCCAGCTGCTCTTTGGTAAAAAACTGCGTCATCATCAGCTCTTTTATCGCTGTTTTAAAACTCTCAAAGCGGTTGACAATGACACCCGAACCCACCAGAAACGGTACTTTTTCAAATAGCATATGAATCGCGAGTAGATTGGTGATAGCTCCGGAGAACGCAAAGATGCCTCCATAGAGCACCGCTTTTGACACTGATGGTTCGGGAATGAGCACCGAGAGAGGGATCAGGGTCAACGCTGTTACATTCGACGCAAAACTTTTGTTAATTCGCATTTGTATCCTTAATCATAAATATCGTTCTGCTTAATAAGGGTGAAATTATACAAGAAAGGCTACATTATGAAAAAATATTAAGATGAGCATATGATACAGACAATCGGACAGATATTCGCAAACGGAAATAAAGAACAGATTATCGCTGTCTTGCAGACAGCCCTGAAAAGCACCAATGAATCACCGATGTGGGTGGAGAAAAGCATTCCTCTGGCAACGGCTGTACTTTCGGTACTGATCCCGCTTAGAGAGCAAAACCTTCTTTTCACGCCGGAGGGAAAGCCCGAAGAGACATTGACCGGTGAACTGTTCATACGTTACTGTGATCTTGCCAACCTGAAATGGCTCGCATTCACTCTCCAAAAAAGCAATGATGCAGGTTCCCTGCAACGCACAAAATACAGTGCCGACAAAATAACACACTACGATATGATCGACCTTGCAGAACTGGGCAGTTACCTCAGCAGCTACACGGTCAACCTCGAGGATGAGTGGCTGGACTTCCCTATCGCCAACTACAATCTGCACATCGGTATAACCGATCTCCTAAAAAAACTGGTATAAGGTACTAACTAGAGTGCATATTGCGCCAACGATCTTTTACCAGGAGACAGATTTTCCGGAACCACGCTTCCCGATGATCGTCTCACCTTCCCACCAGGCCAGACCGGTCTTGATCTCAGTCAGGCTGAGCATGAAGTAGTACTCCACCTGCTGTTTGCCGTCATCCATTCTGACATTACGCTGCAGTATCTTGCCCGAAAGGCTCATATCCGGGGCGATCATCTGCCCTTTTTCCTGAACGGTACGCTGGTTAAACTCATCGTCACTGCGAAGTTCACGTGCCTGTTTGCTCATCTCATCCTCTGCACCGTTGGCACTGACGGCTGTAGTGACGACCACCTTGCCGCTTTTAAGCAGTTCGACACGGATCTTTTTGACAAGCTGGTCCGTGTCGATATGCTGCATCGTATCGTTGGTCACGCGCGATATCGCCAGTACGTAACGGTCACCGCTCTTTTTGTCCAGGGCACCCGACATTAACATCGACTGCACCGCTTCCGCCGCAGCCTGGTTAAAGTCACGATAATCGAGACCCATTACCTGCTCACCCTTGTCGTTACTCATGTCGATGCGTTCGGTTTTATCCGCACACCCGCTCATCAGACCGGCTGCCAAAAACGCACTCAGTGTGATCTTCATTACATTCTTCATGATCTTCCTTTATTTGTTGATAAAGAGACGGTAATCCGTCGCCTTTTTATTTGGGGCTACGATGTGGATCGTAAAGTTGGCATTTTTATAGACCGGTAGCTCCCTCCAGTTCTTGGCTATAGAGTCGATCTCGAATCCCTCTTCATCAAACCAGACAACACGGTAACGAAGTTTCATATACTCGTCTGTCTCATTCTCACCCATAACCTGAAGCTCCTTAAGACCACTTTCACTGTTGATGCGTTCAGTGATCTTCTCAATAGAGATATCATCGCTGATCGAATCATCCACCACTTTTACATACGATGTTTTATCGGCACAGGCACTAAACAGCAGTACGAATACCGTCAACCCTATCCATCTTCTCATACTAATCTCTCCCTAAAGGAATTATAGACACCGAAGGTATTGCCCCCGCTGTAGCCATTTTAACATAAACTAATACATGCTCTCTTAACGGCAGAGCTATCTCGCTTAGGCTCAATCCGGAAGAAGTTTTGATCGTTAATCGTCCGTTCTCGGGCCGTTGTAGACGTATCAGATCAAAGCGCTTTGGCAAGGTCGTCCAGGTACGGGTGTCTGCCTGTGTCGAAGCGATTGTATAGATCGTTGTCGCAAGTGATGCCATGGCCCAGGCCAGACCGGCATTGCCATCAGAGTTCTGCGCCTGACTCTGCGTCTGATACTGTATCACTGCCTTGGTCGTTGCCGAAAAGAGAGCACGCCGTACAATGGCAGGATATTCTGTTTTAAACTCTGTCAAGATCACCCTATCCATGTCTGAAAGCAATTCACTTCGGTTAACCTTGTCCCCGGTCGCGATCGAGTAGCCCTCAAAAGCACTGCTGCGAGGGTGCATACGCGGCAATGCCAAAGAGACATAGTTGAGCTTGTTGGAGAATATCCAGACCGGGACATCCATACGCCACTCGGTCTTCACCGGAGCCTGGCCATCTTCGATGATCACCCACACAAAAGGGATTTCAGTATGTGCCGCGCCGTCAAGACGACTATCGACATAGGCAAGATCTGCCGCGATATAACTGTTATCCTGGTTCATACCGTAGGCCTCTTTAAGCAGACCGAAGGCTTTTTGGTTGTCGCCTTCACTCAGGGCGAATATACCTGTCAGGTAGCTGACCATCGGGTTGATAAAGTCAGGATAGGCCTCAAAACTGTAGAGCGAAGGGTACTTATCGTGCAGCACCTTCTCGGCTGCCGGCATCGAGGCATCCGTGTTGACACCTTTATTGTCTCTGTGCTGCTCTTGCTCGACCGCTTCCCTGTTTCTTTCAATCAATGTTGCGTAAAAGGCTTTTGCACGCCGTTGTCTGTCAACGGCACGGTTAAACTCGACCCTGGCACTCTCGCGATCACCCATGGCCAGATAATCGATTGCTTTGTATATGTTTGCCATCACCCCGTCATACTGGGTACCGATATAGGGTCTGGTCGTGTCATTCACAAGAATACTTGCGCTCCCTTGGCCTATGTCGGCATCTAGAAGCTGTTCACGGTACTGTTTTATCAGCCATTCGCTTTCGTCAAAAGCCTTGATACTGGCGTTGTTGTCGTGACTGAAACGGTGTGCAAGACCGGCGTTGAGTGTCCATAGAAGATTGTTTCGTTGGGTCCGGTCCGCCGTGTCGATCTCTTCTTCAGAGACTTTGGCTGCTTCTTTGAAAAGACCTTTTGCCACCAAGGTATCCGTATAAACCATCGCCTCTTTGGGTGCACAGCCGCTCAAAAAGGCAATCGACAGAAGTGCCAGAAAAACGGTATGCATACTGTTTTGAAACACAATCAGCCTTTACGATCGATCTCGTTTTGTACCTTTTTAGGCAAAGCATTGAAGACAAGAGCATAGGAGTCATCGATCCACTCTTCGATGATGCTGTCGGCAGCCTCTCTGTTACAGGTCACGGTGTTCCAGTGCTTTTTGTTCATATGATATCCGGGATTGATGCAGTCATATATAGATCGCAGTTCAGCCGCGTAAAGAGGATCACATTTCAGGTTTATACGTACCTCTTCGCTGCCATCACTGCTGAGCGCGAACATCTTGTTTCCGACTTTGTAGACTGCCGTTACCTTGTCAAACGGATACGCTTTGACAGCACCTTTTTTAGAGAGGCAATAGATTTCAATACTCTGATGTGTCATCATTACCTCCTTGGTTGCAGGCATCTATTATTTTGTATAGTTTATAATGCCATAAAAAAAGAGAAACTATGCAACAACACCAATCTATCAAGGCTGAACACTACCTGACGCCTGCAGAGATCGAAGCGCATCTTGAGGGCGTGGAATACATTATAATGGCAGCACCGACGACGCGTGACAACCCGACAACGCCTATCCATTTCACTATTTTTCTCAACACCACGGATGAACTTCCTGTGGATATTCAGCAGGCGATTCTTGATAAATTTGCACAGCAGTATAAACTCACCAATATCGTCGATGTCTTCAGTCAGATCGACGCTGTCGCCTTTGCCAAGACAAACCTTGACTCAGTAATGCCGATGCACCTTTTTAAAGAAGATGACAAAAAAGCACTTGACCACGCATTTATGCACATACTGGATTTTGAAGCGGATTCAGTAGATTTTCAAGAGGCCAAGACCGGGTCGACCGGCTGGAGCTACAGCTACAACTAGCGGCAGGCCGCCTCTATCTCTTCAACACTCTTGGCAATCCCGGCTGAGAGGTTCATACACCCCTCTTTACTCACAAGGATATTATCTTCGATACGGATGCCGATTCCCCGGTATTTTTCAGGAACATTCACATCATCTTGAGGCAGGTAGAGCCCCGGTTCTATCGTCAGGACCATCCCCTCTGTAAACAGCATCTCCGCACCCTTGTCGTCACTGTACGGACAAGGGTCGTGCACATCCAGACCCATCCAGTGGCCGATACCGTGCGGGAAATACTTTTTATGCGCCTTCTCTTTAATAAGTTCCTCTGTTACACCTTCCAGGATGCCGAATTTTACCATCCCCTCCGTCAGCAGTTTTTCAGAGTAGGCCTGCAGCTCCTTTTTTGAGCCGCCCGGTTTGATCGCAGCGATCACCTTCAACTGCACATCCAGAACCATATTGTAGATCGCCTTCTGTTCAGGTGTGAACCGGCCGTTTACCGGGTATGTCCGTGTAATGTCGCTGGCATAAAAACCGTACTCGCACCCTGCATCGACAAGGACCAGCTCTCCCTCTTTTAGCGGCTGGTCATTTTTGATGTAGTGAAGGGTATTGGCGCTGTTACCACCGGCAATAATGGTGGTATAGGCGTCACTGTATGCCCCCTCTTTTTTAAAGGTGTACTCATATTCTGCCTGCAGCTGATACTCCATCATCCCGACTCGGCATACCTTCATGGCATGGTGATGGGCTGCTTGCGTTATCAAAAGCGCCTTCTTGATCAGGTCAATCTCTTCTTCGCTCTTGACCAGGCGCATCTGCTGCGTCAATTTGGTGATGTCGCTGTATGTCCTTGGTGAGCGTGTTACACCCCGGGTATGCAGCATGGTCTTGGCGATTAACCTTAACTCATCGTAGATAGCACTGTCGCTAAAGAGATCAAAATAGAGAAGTATCTGCTCTTTCATCAGCTCTTTCATCTGCTCTTCAAAGCTGTCGACAGCATAGACTTCATCAACCTCAAACTGCTTCTTCGCACTCTCGACACCCAAACGCTCACCCGTCCAGAGCTCCATCTCTGGCACTTTTTGCTGCACAAAAAGAACGGTTTTGCTGAGATCGGCTTTTTTGTACAGTACCAGGATACTGTTATCCTCTGAAAAACCTGTCAGATAGTAAAAATCGCTGTTGGGTCTGAACGGGTACTCCGTATCATTCGAACGTGTCTGCATGGTTGCCGTCGAAAGCACAGCTACCCCATCGTCCATCATTGCTATGAGTCTGTTCCGTCGCTCTTTGTACACTGTTTCTGTCATAGCGTTATTGTAACAGAAATCTTCTCCGCTTTATCTATATATTTTGTGACAAAGTACGCACATTAATCTCGCAAATAAGCTATACTTATGCTATACTCAAAAAAAAAGGAGTCAAAATGTGCAATACAGGATTTTTCGACCGTTTTCTCAGAGTGTTTGTCGGGGCATTCTTTGTCTTTCTTGCCGTCTTTACTGGATGGTTATGGGGTTATATCGGCCTTATCCCTCTACTGACGGGTCTTAGCGGTTTCTGCCCGATCTATACGATCTTTAAGGTCAACACAGGCTGCAAATAGAGCACACTGCTCTATTGTTCACAACTGGTATTCAAGAAGAGGTTGACCTCAGCGAGCAGTTCGTCGATCATCTCTGCGTACCCTTTCACGGCACCTTCAACACTTCCTTCAACACCCTCTCTCTCTAGTTCTATCAGTTTCGAAGCGACTATATTACGTCGGTACTGTTCCAAAAGCACAAACTTCACTGAGACATTCAGTGTCGAACTGCCGTCTTCGTGGATTGTTTGAGAAAACGCATAGATGCTACTCTCCAGAAGCAGATCATTCTTGGCGTACGACTTAAGCGCGATGACATCTTTGAACATCTTTTGCTGTGTGATCGAACGGGTAAGCAGATTAGAGAGCTGTTCATTCACACTGGCCATCCAGCGTGCCTTTGTGTAGCTGTAGCTTCGGCCGTTGTCAGTCTCGTAGACAATGTCATTTGTGTTTAAAAGCATCGGGCTTTCGACAAGACCGATGCGCAGTACTTTCTCTTGGCATCCCTTTGACGTTGCAACCGTGTTGTCGCCCTTTACCTTTAACAGATATTTTGAGGTTGGCGGTACCTTGTTTTGCAGTGAACATCCGCTGAACAGAACAACCATGGCCATTGCTGCCAGTACGCTAACTTTTTGTCTATACATCACTTCTCTCCTGGACCGATATCGGGCTCTTCACTCTGCAAAAAGATGTCCGATGGGCTGTCTTGATAACGTGCAAGAAGCAGCTTGATCTGCTCAAGCGTCGATTCCAGCTCTTTCATGGTGACAGAGAACTGTTTCATCGGCTCTTTTACGCCCTCTTTCACCGAATAGTCACCGTTTGCATTTCGCTCTTCAAAGACCTTCATGGATGAACCCACCTGTGCTACACTGACCTGATATGCGGCGAGGGCCTTTTCAAACCGCTCTTCAAAAAGGACCGTCCGTTCTACCAGACTATCCATCTTCGGTACGACCTTCTCCATCTTTTCAAAGCTTCCTCTCGAAGCACTTAAGAGATGTTGAAAGTCATCGATACTCTGCGGATTCATGGTCTTGTCCATTTTAGCCATAATCGCGGCGATGTGCCTCAGTATCCGGGTAAACTCTTCCTGATTCTCTTTGCGCAGCAGCAGCTGTACCGATTCCATGAGGCTGGAAAGGTTGACCGATACCGATCCAAACGACTCTTCAACCTTAACCAAAAATGAAGGGACCGACTTGATCACCATGTTTTCTTCGCCATTTTCACAGAGTAGCGGCGCACTTTTACTCCCCTGACTCAGATCGATATAGTTGAGACCGGTGATACCCTGTGCTTTCAGCTTGGCTACCGTGTCTGTCTTGATCGGGGTGTCACTGTAGACCGAGATGTCGACCTGGATCTCTTCGATATTCTCCTTATTAATGGACATCTTTGTCACTTTACCGATCGTCACCCCTCTGTATTTGACTGGCGAATCGATATTCAGACCCGAAACAGACTCCGTAAAGTAGATTCGGAACGATGCCAGATCTTCCTTGTCAGTCGGTTTGATCAGCCAAATAACAAAGACAAAGATCAGTACGATCGACATAAGCACGAACAGACCGACCATGGAGTAATTTGTTTTTGCGTTCATCCTAATCCTTATGTCTCTTAATTGTTAAAAAAACGTTCTATAAACGGACTCTTGATCTTTTTGATCTCATCAAGAGTACCCTCGGCAACTATCTTCTTGTTGTCGATGACCGCCATCCGGTCAAGTGTGTGGCTGATCGAAGTGAGGTCATGAGAGACCATGACCACCGTCAGATTCAAAAGATCACGTAACTTTACTATAAGTGTATCAAATTCTCGCGCTGAAATCGGGTCGAGGCCCGAAGTCGGTTCATCCAAAAAGAGAATTTTGGGGTCCATCACCAGCGCACGTGCCAACGCCGCTTTCTTCTTCATACCCCCGCTTAGCTCCGAGGGGTACAATGTGCCGTCAAACTGTTTAAGGCCGACAATATCGATCTTGAAAGCGACAATATCGTTGATTGCCTCTTGCGATAGGTTTGTGTACTCCTGCAAGGAGAGCGCAATGTTTTCGGCAACCGTGAGTGAGGTGAAAAGGGCATTGGACTGAAAAAGTACACCCCACTGCATACGAAGTCTCTGCGCTTCGCGTAGACGGATGGTCTCGATCTTCTCATCCAGCAATTCGATCGAACCGCTCTCAAAACTGTCGAGCATGATGATCTCTCGCAGCAGCGTCGACTTGCCGCAGCCGCTCGGCCCCAGGAACCCATAGATCTCCCCCTCGTTAACATGCAGGTTGATCCCGTCATGCACAAGGTTTTCGCCAAACCGCGTCACAACATTCTTGACCTCTAGGATCTTTTTTCGACTGGATATTTCTGGGCGCATCATCAGTATCCCAAATTTGTAAAGATAATGGAGAAGAAGGCATCACAGATGATCACGGCGAAGATGGATTCCACCACCGCTTTGGTGGTGTTAAACCCGATACTCTGTGTGTCATTTTTTACCTGCAGACCGCGGTATATCCCGATCGTGGCGATCAAGAGCGCAAAAAACGGTCCCTTGAACAGACCGATCCAGAAATGTTTGACCTTCACCGCTTCAACGAACCGTTCCAAAAAAATTGTCGGCGACAACCCCAGGTCGACCTTTGCGATCAAGATCCCTCCGATAAGGCCTGCGATGTCAGCAAAAAAGATCAGTATCGGCATCATGATCATCAATGCGAGCATACGCGGCAGGACCAAAAACGCATACGGATCAAACCCCATTGTGCGCATGGCATCAAGCTCTTCGGTGATCTTCATGACCCCGATCTGTGCAGCATAGGATGAGCCGCTGCGGCCGGCAACGATAATGGCGGCCAGCATCGGTGCAAGCTCACGCAGGATCGAAATACCAAGCATGTCGACGATAAAGATATTGGCACCATACAGCTTTAACTGCTCCGCGGATTGATAGGCGACGACCACCCCAACCAGGAACATGGTCAGTGCGATGATCGGCAGTGCCTTGATCCCGCTTTCATAGATCTCAAAGACCATCTCTTTCCAGCGCATATGCGGCAGATGAATAAATGAGTGTATAAAGATCACGCTCATCTTGCCGAAAAAGCCCATAAAGTCTACCAGGTTGTTGACACGTTCAATGCTGTGTTGACCGACAGCCTCGAGAAGACTCTCTTTACGCGGTTCAAAACTGTTGTCAAAATGCGCGTGTTCCTGGGCCATGGAGAGCATCCTTTTGACCTCGTTCTCCATTTCACTGAAGATCACCTTTTGGTTCTTCTCTTCAGCCTTAACGACCTGTTTCGCGATCAGCAAGGCCAATGCGGAGTCCATACTTTCAAGTTTTGAGAGGTCCCACATCACTTCTTCGCTCTTGGTTTTTCTGAGCGATACCCCTACCCTCTTTTCAATGGAGGCCAGTTGCTGTATTGTTGGTGCGCCCTGCAGAGTAAAGGTTGTCCTCCCAGCTGTTTGCGTTATGTGAAAGTCATACTTTTTCTGCGCTACCATTGTTTACGCTCCCGTTTTTTCGAACAGTTCGTTTTCCAGGGTGTCCGCACCCAAACGCATATAGGCAAGACCGCAGGCGAAAGCAGGAAGATTGATGTAATGACACCTTCCGAATACAAGAGAGCAGTTTTGATGATGATGTCCCTCTATGAACATCGAATAGCTCTCAAGGTCCTGTTTGCTGAGATGGTTGGTGATGAACTTCTCAAAGGTGTACATCTCCTGACAGTCGTTTTTTCGTGCCAGTTTCTTGTCCAGAGCATTGATAATAAAATGCTTTCCGATCCCATCGATCAGACTCAAAAAACGCAGGACAAAGCGGTTGCGGATGACTGCAGTGTAGAGACGGTAGCCAAAAGGCGCGTCAAAGTCACCATGTGCAATCGCGACAGAACGCCCTTTATATTCACACGCAACCGGCTGTTGCTGAATAGGAAAAAGTTTGACACCGGGAAATATCGAAGCCAGGTTGAAATCATGATTACCCTCAAGATAGACGATCTCGATATTATCGCTAAGGGTATTAATAAGATCAACGACCTCTTTGTTACGCTCAAGTGTGTAAGGGATCCCGCCAAAAAGCAGGTCAAAGACATCGCCCATAAAGACGATCTGCGGGGTCTGAAGCTCTTGCGAACGTACCGCTTTTAATAATTCGAGCAGCTCTAGGTGTTTAAAAGAGTAATGGGCATCACCAAGAAAGATCGCCCCCTCGAGGAGCTGCAGCGGTCTATGGGACATAGGCGATATCAGGCACACCGGCATCTTGGTCCAGGCCCATCATCAAGTTGGCATTGACGATCGCCTGCGAGCTTGCCCCGCGGAGCAGGTTGTCGATCGCCGCATTGATAAAGAGCGTCGAACCGTTACGTTTGACAAAAATGTCACAAAAGTTTGTGCCGGCGACACTTTTCATATCGACGGGGTTTTCGCGGACACGGACGAACGGTGCGTCTTTGTAGTACGCTTTGAGGACGTCCATTGCGTCAAAATCACCTTCGACCTGCATATAGACAGACGAGAGCATGCCGCGCGTCATCGGCAGCAGATGGGGGACAAAGTTGACACTGCTTTCATCGATACCGAGTTTCTCTGCGATCTCGGGACCATGTCGGTGTTGCATAGGGTTGTAGGCAAAAGCATTATCGTTAATCGTCACATAGTGCGTGTTTGTCGAGAGTTTCTTGCCTGCCCCGCTGACGCCGCTTTTGGCATCGACGATCAGAGGCGAACCTTCGATCCGGTACTTCATAAACGGGAGTGCCGCCAAAATAGACGCCGTCGGATAACAGCCCGGGTTGGCGACCAGTTTGGCCTTTTTGAGTGCTTCCGCATTCATCTCAGGGAGTCCGTAAACCGCATGTTGAAGGTTTTCGGCATCGATGTGTTCGACATAGTGTGCCTCATAACGCTTCTGCTGGAGACGGTAGTCGGCAGAGAGGTCGACCACTTTGATGTCAAGGGCCATCAGCTCTTTGACAAAGCCCATTGCCGTCTTGTGCGGCAACGCCAGGAATGCCAATTCACACGCTTTGGCGACCTCGGCAGCATCCGCCTTCTCGACATCACACTCGTAGACACCCAGCAGCGACGGGTGCAGTTCAGTCAATTTGGTGTCACCTTCACTGGTCGCCACATAGGAAAGTTCAAAATGCGGATGTTTGACAATCATCTTGATAAGTTCAAGGCCCGTGTATCCGCTGGCCCCGATCACTGCGACTTTAATCATGGCAGTCAAAGACGATCTCCTGGTATTTGACCTCACTCACCTCAAACTCTTTCACACCACCGGGCAGACGTACCTTAATCTCATCGCCCTCCTCTTTGCCAAGGATCTGTTTGGCAAGCGGCGAGTTGAAAGAGATCAACCCGATGTCAGGATTGCTCTCACAGCCGCCGACAATGGTGTAGGTCACTTCCTCACCGCTCTGCATATCTTCAAGCACGACGGTTGAGCCAAAACTTACGCGGGCATGTTCAAGCTGGCTCGGGTCAACGATCTGTGCATTGCCCAGCATATCAGCGATCTCATTCAAACGACGGTCGATGTTGGCCTGTTCCTCTTTACCAGCATGGTACTCGGCATTCTCTTTCAAGTCACCCATGTCGGCCGCCTCTTCGATAGCCTTGATCACCTTAGGACGTACCTCGAGCTTCAGGTGGTTCGATTCCGCCTGAAGACGCTCGTATCCGAATTTTGTCATCGGTTCTATATTCTGTTCCAAAAATCTCTCCATAGTCTCGACTGCTCCGCTGCGCAGCACAAATAGTATGTATTATACCCTTTGGAGGCAAAAATTGGAATAGTGCTCAGGTTTTCGACGGATAACAGGGTATATTTCAATTTATGATCGGTTTGCTATACTTAATCAGAAGATATGCATACCAAGGAGTGATGATGACAATTGGTGAACTCTGTATCCGTGATACCTTTATCGTCCAAAAAGATGACACGGTCGTCGAGGCGGCCAAGCTGATGCGTGTGTTTAACGTCGGCGACCTGATCGTTGTAGACCCTAGCAGCGACGGCAACACACCGATAGGCATCGTGACCGATCGCGACATCGTTATAAGCGTTGTTGCGGACAATGCCGATCCGCAGAGTGTCACGGTTGCCGAGATCATGAGCAAAGAACTGGTCACCGGCAGTGAAGAGGACGATCTCTATTCGAGCATAGCGAAGATGCGCCAGCACGGTATCCGAAGATTGCCTGTCGTCAACAAAGAGGGGTATCTCAGCGGTATCCTCTCAGTCGATGACATATTGGAGTTTTTAGGTGAAGAGGTCAACGCATTGATCGGTCTTGTCTACAAAGAACAGCACATCTAAAGTGTAGCCGGGTATACGACTACACTTAACCACAAACAGGAGAAGAACCATGGCAGTATTGAACAATATTCTTGCGGCGATAGACACGTCCGTGATGGGTGATGAAGTGTTAAAAAGAGCGATCGCTCTGGCGAAAGAGGAAAAGGCACAGCTTACGGTCCTGCACAGCATCGACATTCCGATGTTTGACAAGCTTTTCGGCGATGCCAATGGGGAGAAGGCGGTCCATGACAAAATTGCCGCCAAGATGGGCACCCTTGACAAGGATGCCGACGTCGAATACATCATCACTGTCACACGAGGCAAGCCTTCCGACGAAATCGTCTATGCGTCTGAAAGGCTTCAGAGTGATCTGATCATCATCGGGGCACACGGCAAGAAGAGCATCAAAGATACTTTTTTCGGCTCCACGGCGCACCATGTCGCGCAGAAGAGCCACCGTCCGGTACTCATCATCAAACAACCTGTTACAGGCGACTACAGCAATATATTGGCGTTGACCGACCTCTCCGAAGCCTCTAAAAAAAGTATACGCTTTACGCAACAGCTCTTTAAAGATGCCCCTTTGAACATCTCCTATGCGTACACCCAGATCAGTGATTTGAGTGTGGATTTTTACAACCTTGAGACAGAAAGAGAGGCCAATAGAGAGCAGGTCAGAGCCCAGGTAGAAGAGGATGTCGAAGCCTTTCAGCAGAGTCTCGGTCTGGACAATACCGAGGTGATCGAAGGGTTTGACCCTGTCGGCGAGATGCTGCTGGATACGGCCGTAGAGCAGCAGAGCGATCTGGTCATACTCGGTACCCACGGCGTCAAAGTCACCGACACCGTTTTGTACGGCTCAACCGCCTCCTACCTGATGAAGAAGCTCCCCTCCGACGTATTGATCTATGTACCGTTAGAGAGGTAACGAACTCTCTATGCAGGCTGCATTGCAGCCTTTGTCCCTCTCTATACTCGCCAATCCTATTGCACTCTATCATCCCCATCTCTTGACTTTCATACGCTTCTGAGTTATCATGATTTATAACCATTTTTTATAACTCTACATAGAGGTTCAGACATGAGAGAGTTGCTGCTGCTCTTACTACTGTTGTTCTCACCGATATTTGCATCCGATTCGATCGTCCTAAAAGTAGCGATCACAGGGGCCATCGGTCCGGCAAGTTCCACCATCCTTAACGATGCGCTGACCTATGCGCAGGAGCAAAATGCCAATGCCCTGCTGATAGAGCTCGACACTCCGGGCGGCCTCTCCTCTTCCATGCGCGAGATGATCCAGGCCATCACCAACAGCCCCATTCCCGTCATCACCTATGTCGCACCGAGAGGTTCGCGTGCCGCGAGCGCCGGTACCTATCTGCTCTATGCCTCGCATGTCGCAGCAATGTCGCCCGGGACCAATCTCGGTGCGGCAACACCCATCAGCCTGGTGCAGCCGCCCATGCAACCCGACAGCAACGTCAGCACCTCTTCCACGGCCGAAAAAAAGGCGATCAACGACGCCATCGCCTACATTACCAGTCTGGCACAGATGAACGAGCGCAATGTCACCTGGGCGGTCAATGCCGTAGCATCAGCCGAAAGTCTCTCAGCCGTAGATGCGCTGAAACTCGGGGTCATCGATCTTATCGCCGACGACACGCAAGCGCTGCTTGAGAAAGTCGACGGCAGAGATATAAAGCTCCTGGGAACAGCGGCCAAGCTGCACACCCAAAAGAGCCGCGTCATCACATTTGAAGCCGACTGGAAGAGCCGTCTTCTTGCCATCATCACCGACCCGAACATCGCCTATATTTTGCTGCTCATTGCGATCTACGGTATCTTCTTCGAACTGATGAACCCGGGTGGGTTTGTCCCCGGGGTCATAGGCGTTATTGCCGGTGTCATCGCGCTCTATGCCTTGAACATGATCCCTTTCAACTATGCCGGACTGCTGCTGATCCTTTTGGGTGTCAGCTTTATGGTCGCCGAAGTCTTTGTCTCAGGGTTCGGTGTTCTCGGTATCGGCGGGGTGATCGCTTTTGCCTTTGGCTCACTGCTGCTCTTTGATGCCGACACACTCGGCAGCAGTGTCTCGCTTGCACTGGTGATCGCCTTCAGTCTGGTCAGCCTCGTTTTTTTCATCCTGGTGATGCGCCTCTTTATACGTTCGCGCTCGGCCAGGGTGGTCAGCGGTGCTGAAGAGATGATCGGCGCTGTCGGCGAAGTGGTCGCTGCGGATGGCCATAGCTATCATGTCCACTGCCATGGTGAAACATGGCAGGCAACAAGCGACAGCACCTTGCGTGTCGGGCAGAAAGTTCAGATCACCGAACGTAATGGCCTGACCGTCACTATTAAACCTCTTGAGGAGTAAACCATGTTTTTAGACTTACCTATGATTACGGTCTATGTCACCGTCTTGCTGATCCTTCTGCTGGCGATGGCAATCCGTATTTTACGCGAATATGAGCGCGGCGTCATCTTTACACTCGGACGTTTTACCGGTGTCAAAGGGCCGGGGCTCATTATCCTTGTCCCTTTCATTCAACAGATGGTAAGAGTCGACCTCCGTATTATCGTCCTCGATGTACCGACGCAGGATGTCATCTCGCACGACAACGTCTCGGTCCATGTCAACGCCGTCGTCTACTACCGTGTGCTTGATCCGGAAAAAGCGATCATCCAGGTGGAGAACTTCAATGCCGCGACCAGTCAGCTCGCACAGACAACGCTGCGTTCTGTCCTGGGCGGGCATGAACTCGATGAGATGCTGGCCGAACGCGAAAGGCTCAACTACGATATTCAGGAGATCCTCGACAAGCAGACCGATGCCTGGGGGATCAAGATATCCAACGTCGAGATCAAACATATCGACCTCGACGAAAGCATGGTCCGCGCCATTGCCAAACAGGCCGAGGCCGAACGCGAACGCCGTGCGAAAGTGATCAATGCCAAAGGGGAACTCGAAGCGAGTGAAAACCTGCTGGCAGCGGCCGACAAACTCAGTCAAAACGACCTCGGTATCCAGCTGCGCTATCTGCAGACCATGAACGATATTGCCAACGACAAAACCAACACCATCGTCTTTCCGTTTCCTACAGAGCTGAAAAAGTTTTTTAAAAACGCTGCCAAAGAGTAGGAGAGAATGAGCGCACCGCAGCATCTGCTTCGTAAAATATCGATGCCCATGCTGCTTTTTTACGGACTGGGCAACATCCTGGGTGCAGGTATCTATGTCCTGATCGCTGAAGTTGCCAACACCGCCGGTATGTACGCCCCGTTCTCATTTTTGGTCGCGCTCATCATCGTCTCGTTCACCGCACTGAGCTACGCCGAACTGGTCTCACGCTATCCTGATGCGGCCGGCGTCGCCCTCTATGTCAAAAAAGGACTGGGTTCGACCAGACTCTCAGTCATCGTCGGTCTGACGATCGCCTTGGCCGCTTTGATCTCTGCCGCGACCATAGCGAGAGGTTTCACCGGTTATATGCAAGAGCTACTTCCTGTACCGGAGTGGCTCTCGCTGATCGTACTGATCGCTATTCTGACGCTTATCGCCGTCTGGGGCATAGGCGAATCGGTTGCCATTGCTGTCACACTCACCTTCATAGAGATCGGCGGACTGCTTTTGATTCTATGGATCGGACTGCCGGTCTTACCGACGCTTCCAGAGAGAGCGCTTGAACTGATGCCCCCACTGGAGTTGGGTGTCTGGCATGCTATCGCCCTGGGAGGCTTTTTGGCCTTCTATGCCTTTCTGGGTTTTGAAGATATGGTCAATATCGCCGAAGAGGTAAAAGCCCCGGAGCGCACTTACCCTAAAGCGATCATGCTCGCTCTCGTCATTGCAACACTGCTCTATCTGTGCATATCACTGGTCAGTGTGTTGCTGCTCTCTTCTGAGCAACTTGCCACGACTGAGGCCCCCTTTGCAGCCATCTACGAACAGGCCACCGGGCAGAAGGCTACGTTGATTTCAGTGATCGGTACCTTTGCCATTATCAACGGGGCACTGATACAGATCATCATGGCCTCGCGCATGGTCTATGGCATCAGTAAAAGGGGCTGGCTGCCTTCCCCTCTCGCCTATGTCAGTGCAACAAGAAAGACACCGGTCGCCGCAACGCTTCTTGTCAGCGCGATCACCTTGACCTTTGCCCTCTGGCTACCGCTGGTCACACTGGCTAAACTGACAAGTTTTCTGATTTTGATCGTCTTTACCGTCGTAAACCTGGCCCTGATGCGCATTAAACGCCGCGATCCCGACCCCAAAGGCATCTACCGCGTTCCCTTCTGGGTTCCCCTTACCGGTTTTGTTATCAATATACTGTTTTTTGGGGTACAGCTCCTCTCGATCCAGTGATGATCTACGTCACTGCAATGCGTCGCATGCCCTTGAAAATGTGGTAAAATAGTAGAGCTTTACTCTGCTTCAAGAAAGGAGATGATATGTCGATCGATAACGATACAACGCGTTCGCTGCCTGCATTTATCGCAGACTGTCATCTTGGGAAGTTGGCAAGATATCTCCGCCTCGTAGGCTTTGACACCCTCTATTTTTCAAAGATGGATGACAACGATCTTATCGCCCTTGCCATCGAAAGCGGGCGTATCATTTTGACCCACGACAAGGCCCTTGCCAAACGTCAAAATGTGCCGGTCTTCCTGTTAGAGCCTAAAGAGACCAGGGAGCAGCTAAAAACCGTACTCAACCATTTTGACCTATCCGAACGCCCCGCTGCGTTTAGCCGCTGCATCGTCTGCAACACCCCGCTCGAAGTCGTGGACAAAGCCGATGTGATGCACCGCCTTCCCGAGAAGGTCAAACGCTGTTTTTCACATTTTGAGTACTGCCGCGTATGTGACCGCATCTATTGGCACGGTGACCACTACCGGCATATGAAACAGTTTCTTAAAAGCGTCTACCCAGCAGCAAAATAGTTTCACTACTTTTTACTGCCGCTCTTCTCCTGATGTGCGATCGGCTTTGGTCTCTCTTTTTTCGGATGCTGGAACTCTCTCGCTTTTTCCGAAAGCGCTTGCAGACGTGCAACGATCTTGCCATTAACGGAAGCGGATGGGAAGTTCCCCTTTTTATCTGCCGTACCGGCTTCAACGCCGGTCAGGATCGTTATCCCCTCATCGATGCTTTTGACATCATAAATAACGAACTTCCCTTTTTCAACAGCTTCAAGGATCTCTGCTTTCAGCATCAGATGTTTGACATTGGCATGCGGAATAATGACGCCGTATGACGCTTCAGGGTCCTTGCGCATACAGATATCGAAAAAGCCTTCTATCTTCTCATTGACGCCGCCGATAGCCTGAATCTCACCGAACTGGTTGACCGATCCGGTCACAGCGATGTTCTGTTTGATCGGCAAGCCGGAGATCGAAGAGAGCAGTGCGTAGAGTTCGGTTGATGATGCACTGTCGCCTTCGATCATCCCGTAGGACTGTTCAAAGACGAGTGAAGCCGAGAGGCTCAAAGGCATATCCGAAGCATATCTTGAACCGATATAGGCACTCAGGATCATCACTCCTTTAGAGTGAATGGGACCGCCGAGCTCCACTTTACGTTCAATGTCGATGATCTCGCCTTTGCCGATGCGGGTTCTGGCGGTGATGCGGACAGGGAGGCCGAAATGGTAGCTGTCCATCGAGATAAAGGTCAGTGCATTGATCTGTCCGATGGCGCTGCCGTCGAGATTGATCATGATCGTCCCCTCGTCGATCTGCTCATAGAGTCTCATCTGGATACGGTTCTGACGTTTGATCTTGGCATTGATCGCCTGCTCGATATCGATTTTTTCGATGACCTTGTGCGCGCCTTTTTTCGACCAGTAATCTGCCTCTTTCAAAAGGTCGGCAAGCGTTCCGAGATGCGTCGAGAACTTTGCACTGTGCGAGACATCGCGCGAACTCTGTTCGATGACACGCGCAACGGCGCCCGGGCTAAGCGGATGCAGGTCATGCCGCTTCGCAATAGTACCTATCATGCGGGCATAGAGCTGGAGGTTCTCTTCACTTCGTGGCATATTATCTTCAAAATCGACACTCACTTTGAAGAGCTCTTTAAAGTCCGGGTCGTAATGATGCAGCAAGTAGTAGAATATACGTTCGCCGATCAGTACGACTTTGACATTGAGCGGGATCGGTTCGGGTTCAAGCGACGTGGTACTGATGAGGGAGTACTGCTGTGCCAGCGATTCGATACGTATCTCCTTGGAACGCAGAACGCGCTTGAGCCCTTCGTAGGCGAAAGGCTGCATCAGCAGTTTTCGGGCATCTAGTACCAGATACCCGCCGTTAGCCTTGTGCAGTGCGCCCGGTTTGATCATACTGAAGTCTGTCACCAGCGTACCGACCTGTGAGACATGTTCGATCCGGCCTATAAGGTTCTGATAGATCGGATTATCTTCATAGATGACCGGTGCCGTACTCTTTTCCTCGTGCGAAATAAAACGGTTGACCTTGTAGCGCGTAAACGAGGGGGTATAAAACTCCTGCATGAACGGTGGCATGCCCATCTCTTCGGGTTTGACCAAAAAGTCCCTGACATGGCGGATCACATCATCTTGAAGTGCGTCAAGATAATCAACGATCTTCTGGACACCGCCATACTTTCCTCGCAACTCGTCAATCAGTGACTCAACGGCCTCCTGTGTGATTTTCCGGTCGAGTGCTTTAAACTCTTTTTGCTGCCCTTTGTTGAGTTCACCCACCTTGTGAAGTTCCTCTTTGACGATGAGTTCAAACTCGCTCATCTTACGGTTGATCTCCTCTTTTTGCTTCCCTTTTATGGCCTTGAACTCTTCTGCTGAGACTATTTTGCCATCAATCTCCGGTACGAACGTAACCCGACTGGCAGAAGAGACATTCATCGCGACATCGTGCTTCTTGGCCTCCTCTTGCAGATGCTCAAATATCTCTGTCTGTGCACGGATGTATTTCTGATTGATCATCTCCCGTTGGTTGCGATAGTTATCACTCTCAAACACAGCCGGAAGGATCGCTTTTAAAAGCTCGATAAGCTCATCCATATCATATTGGAACTGCAGTGCTTTTCCCGACGGAAGTTCGATGGCGATCGGCGAACGCTGATCTTTAAAGTTGTTGACATAACACCAGTCATTGGGTACGGCTTCGCCCTCTGACTTCTTCTCCAGAAATGTCATTATGGCCGAGTGTTTACCGCTCCCCGAAGGCCCCATAGCAAAGAGGTTGTAACCGTCTTGTTGGATGTTGACACCAAAATCAACCGACTCAAAAGCGTTCTCCTGCCCGATAGGTTGTTCAAGCAGTTCCAGTTCTTCCGTCGTCGTAAATGAAAAAAGCGCCGGATCACAACTGTAATAGAGTGCGGAGACGTTCAGTGGACTGTTCATGTTCTACCTTTTCAAAAAGTGATTAAAATAACGCATGTTTCTAAAGTATAGCGTAAAGATTCAGGGATTATATTGAGCGAGGCATGACCGCATCACGTAGGGAGAAGGTCTTGCCATCAGGGGGCAGACATTGATCGCGGCATCCGGAGTGATCAGCTCGGCGCTGCCCACACTGTTTCAGCTGTTGTGTTTCTCAGTTTTTTTTAAACAAAAAAGAACCCGATGTTATTTTTTTAATAAGTACAGTGTATAATTAAAGTAGCTAAGTCAGGAGTATGAATGTATCGATTAAAAAGAGGGATCATTGTTCTTCTATTCTTTTTTGCCACAATGGCGAGTGCTTCGGGCCAACACCTCAAGACAATCGCTTTTGCCCAGGACAATATGGCCAACGATTTCCGAAAGGCGCAAGTCTTCGAAGTCAGAGATGCCATCAAAAAACACCCGGGCCTTATATTCGTCCATTCTGATGCCAAAGGGCGGACCTCGCTCCTGATCCGTCACATCGAGCAGTTTATCGACGCCGATCTGGACCTGCTCATTGTCGGAACGAATCATGCCGATGCCGTTGTCCCTGTTGTCTCTAAAGCCTATCTGCAGGGGATACCGGTGATCGTCCTTGATCGCGGTATCAACACCCTTGACTATACGACCTTTATCAATTCGGACAACATCAACATAGGCAAGATGGCAGCCCAATATCTTGCTGAAAAACTCAACAAAAAAGGGCGTATTCTGCTTTTTGAGGGGTTGAAAGAGGCGGATGTAACGCAGCTGAGAACCCAGGGTTTTATGGCTGAGATCGCTAAATACAAAGATATCGACGTCATCAAAAGAACCGGGAACTACCTGCGCAGGGATGCCATCTTCGAGATGGAGAAACTCCTAGAGAGCGGTGAACACATCGATGCCATCTTCTCCGAAAGTGACAGCATGTTAAGCGGTGTACGTTTAGTGTTGGAGCGTCACCACATTGATCCGGCATCTATTATCACGATAGGGTGTGACTACACCCGCGAAGCTAGAGAAGCGATCAGGGCCGGAACGCAAAGTGCCTCCATCCTCTTTCCGCTGGGAGGAGATCAATCCGTTGATGTCGCGTTAAAGATCTTGGCAAAGGAGAAGGTCCCGAAACATATTGTCATTCCGGTTAAACTGGTAACCCAACACAATGTCGAAGAGATAGGCCCCATTTTTTAATGAATAAATTAAACCTCTCAAATAAACTCTCGCTGCTTCTCGTTCTTGCCGTTCTTCTCTCCACCGGTATTCTGGGATTCTATTTTGACAACTTTTTAAAAGACGATTATCTGCAAAGTACCAAAAAACGGATGAACCACGGCTACCATCGTCTTGCCGCCGATCTTACAAAAATTGAAGACGAGCTCAAACAGGGGATCGCCTTTATTGAAACGGATGAGAACATCCTTGCCTCGATCGACCTGATCAACAACTATCAGGATAAAGAGAGCTACCAAGCCGTTTTACTTGATGAAGAAAAAAAGAACATTGCCCAACAACTGCTTTCCAAGGTCAAACTCTCACTCAACGACGACATCTCCCTCTATGACAAGCATCAAGAGCTGATCGCTTTTGTCTTTAGGGAAAACAATACGTACCATCTTAATTTCGTATCATACGAAAACGGTGCAAAGGTACTCTACAGTAAAAACGAGGACGATGACCACTATGCCAGGGTACCTTTTCAAGAACACCCCTTTATACAGTTCGAACATGTCTCATACTATGGTAAGGATGATAAAGTCAACAACATCATCATCACCTACCACCTTTATAAAAACGATATTGTCATCAAATCACACCACAGCATCATGGACAGTTCCAGAGAGAACCTCCTCGCCCATATCGAGATGTCCCATGAGCTCGGTGATACCTATCTTGCCAATCTTTCCGATGACCTTGACATGCATATCGCTGCCACCAAGAATGCTCAATACGCACCACTGGCCCAACCCCTTCTGACGGACAAGTGGAGTGATCAGATCAAGATCAGACATACCCGCGAAGATTACTACGGTGTCGCCAGCATTAAAACACAAGACGGCCATATCTATCTCGTCACCACGTTAAACAAAGCCCTCCTGAACTCGTCCCTCAACGACAACAGAAGAAAGTTCCTGATCCTTCTGTTACTTGTCGCCGGTGCGATGCTGGTCATACTGCGTTTTCTATTGGCAAAAGGGCTCTCAAAACCCTTAGAGACCTTGATGGTACAGATCAATAAGATCGATAAAGGCGATTACTCCAGGTCGACACCGGTCCATACAGGCGACGAACTTGAGATGATCTCCAAAAATGTAAACAACTTGGCAACAACGATCCAGGAGCGCGAATCCGCGCTCGAGAAATCACAGGAGAACTTGGCCTACCTTTCGCATCATGACGAACTGACCGATCTGCCGAATCGCCGACTCTTTTCACTCCAGCTTGAACACGCACTCAACCTCGCAAAACGAAAACAGACCAAACTGGCGGTCCTCTTTCTTGATATTGACTATTTCAAACATATCAACGATACCCTGGGACACGACGTCGGTGACCTACTGCTGAAGAGTGTCTCCCTGCGTCTCAAAGAGTCCCTGCGCAGTGCCGATACACTGGCACGGATCGGTGGTGACGAGTTTAACATTCTGATCGAAGAGATCGACGATATTGAAGAGGTCAACACTATCGCCAAGAAACTGCTGGAAGATTTTAAGGCTCCTTTCTTCTGCAGTGACGAGGAGATCAATATCACCGTCAGTGTCGGTGTCGCTCTCTATCCAACTGACGGAGATAGCAGCGTATCACTGATAAAAAATGCGGATCTCGCCTTGTACCGTTCAAAAGAGAAAGGGCGAAACCGCTACAGCTTTTACTCAAAAAAGTTCTCGGACATTCTCGAAGAACGGACCATGCAGATCAATGCCATGCGCTCTGCCATAGATAAAGGTGATGAGTTTACGCTTCTCTACCAGCCGAAGATCTCTCTGCTAAGCGAAGAGGTAACCGCTGTCGAAGCATTGATACGCTGGAACAGTCCCGAGTTAGGGTCCATACCTACGGATCAGTTTATCAAGCTTGCCGAAGAGACCGAACTCATCATCCCGGTAGGGACATGGGTACTGCAGCAGGCCTGTAGAGATTTTATGATTATGCAGCATCAGGGGTGCCAACTCGACCACATCAGTATCAACATTTCCAATATACAGCTCAAAGATGCCTCGATCATCGACACACTGCAAGATGTTGTCTCGGCAACGGGTATTCTGCCGCATCAGATAGAGTTGGAGATCACCGAGAGCTATATCGCATCTAACAAACGCAAGGTCATGGAGACACTGCACGGCATCAGAGAGATGGGTCTGCATATGGCTATCGATGACTTCGGTACCGGGTACTCCTCTATGAGCTACCTGCAAAAACTTCCGGTAACGCGCTTGAAGATCGACAAATCATTTGTTGACGGTCTGCCGGATTCTACAGAAAACCTTGCCATTACCAAAGCGATCATCGCGCTGGCCAAGACCTTCGATCTTAAAATCACGGCGGAAGGTGTCGAGACGGAAGCACAGATGAAGCTCTTGAAAAAGGAACAGTGTGATGAAGCGCAGGGCTATTATTATGCCAAACCGCTGAGCATTGAGGACTTTACAGCCTATTACCACAGCAGTAAATAATACTTTTATACGCGGTAAAACCAGCCTAAAAAGGTTTTAGGCTAAAACGCCGGTATCCCCATAGAAACGCCAGCAAACCGAGTACTGCCATATAGACATCCCGCTTATAGACGATGAAACTGTTGGTAAGGGTCACCCGTGTTCTCGGGACACCCATACGAGCCGGGATGACACGCTGTACCCAGGCATAGTGCTTGTCACGGACCAAGACTTTGTTCCACATCACCCTGCCCACCTTTTTCACATCAGTCAGCAGCATCAGGCGGCCGCTGTCCAGCGTGAAAAGTTCCTTTGAGACGGTAGAAGGGCGTTCGTAAAATGGTGTGTTGTCCTTGACGACACTGACAATAAGATGTTCTGTCTTGTAATAGACATCTTCGGCATAGGGCAGATAGCTTTTCGAGACCGTCGGCAAAAGAAAATAGAGGGCCATGAACACGATGCCGCCGGCAAAGCTTCCTTTGAGAAACTTGAACACCCAGTGCGGTATGACCTGCACGTTCATACGCCGGTACAAAACGGCAGCCGCTACGAAAAAGAGGGCGACCGGGATGTAGATATACATCTTTAACACAAGCCCGGGATTCAAGATCAACGTGGAGAGGTATTCGCTGTCAGCGATGAAATAGCGCAGGTAGCGGGTGTAAAAAAAGTACGCAAACACCAGCAGTGAAAGAAAGTAGACCAACACCTCCATTTTCTGCTTTGAGGATATCGGGACAAAGGCATTGGCCTCCTGCCCCTTAAGCATCTCATCGCGTTCTTCCCACTTGCAGAGAAAAAGCGCCATCTTGCGTTTTTTCCCTTTGGGGACAAAGCTCTCCCCCTTTACAAACGTAAAGCCCTGCTCTGTCAACGCTTTGCGCGTATAGCTTGAGACGGCGATCTCATTGCCCTTGGCCTGCTGTTCGACACGCGCCGCGACATTGACGATATCGCCATAGACATCGTCTTGTTCAACGATGGCCTCTCCCGTATGGATACCGATACGGATCTTGATCGGAAAACCGGCATCCTTCGTGCGTTCCCGTCGAAGCGCTTGCTGCATGGCGATCGCTGCTGAGAGGGCCTCTTCAGGCCGTTTGAACATCGCCATGATGGAGTCACCTATGGTCTTGATGATCCTGCCCCGAAACTTTTTGACCAGCGGAAAGAGGATCCTGTTGTGACGGTCCACCATCAACCGCCCTTTGACGTCACCATGTTTATGCCAATACTCGGTGGAGTCCTCAATGTCCGTAAACAGGATGGTCGCCTCTTTTTTGGACCGTGAGATCCGGTGCGTCATACTTTTTGTCAGTTCACTCTGTTCTTTTTTAGGCATAAACACTCATTCATCATCTGCCGTTTCGGCATTTATCCCTGTTATTGTACACACTAAACCTTTACAGGTATCTCCAACTGCCTGACACCAAAGGCAGACCCATCTAAAAAGCATAAAATCCAATAACTTTATGCCGTCAAAGGAAAATAAAAGGAATTGCCTAATATAATTCCAGCCTTTCAACACGATGTCAAGGTAGCTCAGCTGGTTAGAGCACTGGTCTCATAAGCCGGGGGTCGGGGGTTCAAGTCCCCCCTTTGACACCATCAATCAATAAACCTCAAAATTTCGGACTTTACTTTTTAAGAATAGCTTACTGTGCCCAGAGTGTGCCCAAAAGTGTCAACTGAGAAGCTTCTCTTTCAGAAATAATCCACGTTTAACATTCTCCCTTTTATATACCAAGTATAAAGATATAATAAATTTTGTAATCAATAAATACCTCTAATGCTTCGTACTGTTTTCCAAACTTAAACTCTTGAATATATTGTCAAGTTTATAGGTGACATTCCATACACTTGTTGTTAACTACTTATATCTCACATTAATTTTTTTACATTTTCATGTGTTATAGTGATTATATATAATTATTTTCCAGTAAAGGTATTTGTAATGTTGGATATTGATACAAAAAAAGCTATTAATGCTATTGAACAATATATAAATGACCTTATGAAAGAAAAAAACAAAAGCCATATAGTTTTTGGACTAAGTGGTGGCATAGATTCTGCTGTTTTGGCCGTATTGGCTGTGAGAGCAGTTGGAGCGGACAATGTTAAAGCCTACTATCTTAAAGATCGTGATAGTGAAAAAGACTCACAGATAAAGGCCCAACTTATTGCAGATTGGCTTGGTTTTGAGCTAGTAGTTCAAGATATTTCACCGGTAATGCATGAAGATGGTGTCTACTCTCCGCTGATTATGTACATAAGTACTATATCGCATTTCATTAATCGTATGATTCAAAGGTCCTACTGTCTGCTTTTTAGAGAAACACCGCACAAATCAACTCTAAAAGAAGGTTGCGGTGAATTTGGTAATAATCCTTTAAAGCGCCTTGTATTCAACCTGAGTATACGCCATCTCGAAAAAGGTTTTAATGCTCGGCATATTCATCGCCGTAAAGTAATTGAAAAAATTGCGCAGGAAAATAATTACCTTATACTTGGTGCAGCTAATCGATCAGAAAGTATGGTTGGTTGGTTTGTAAAAGACGGGATTGATGATATGCCGATTCAACCACTGATTGGTCTATATAAAACACAAGTATGGCAGTTAGCAGACTATCTTGAATTACCACCAAAAATTCGACATCAGGAGCCATCGCCGGACATGATGAAAGGTATTACCGATGAATTTGCAATAGGTATGAGTTACAACAGGCTGGATGAAATTTTGGACTATCTAGATCGCGGTTTAGACGAGAGCGAGATTATAGCTCTTGGTGTTACACCAAAAGAGCTAAAACATGTCATAGACATTCACAGACTCTCGGCATGGAAACGTGATTCTGAACATGTTGAACCACCACTTGATGGCACTACCAACAGTTCATATAGGGTAGATTAGAAAATAAAAGCTATAGCTACATCCCTGTGAGTTACAATTTAATGTAAAACCTGCTGCATTCGTACTACATTTAAGCTTCTTATGATCTTAACCATTGATGATGACGAGAGGGACACCCTTGCCGTTATATAGACGGAAAAGCCGTCTCCCCTCTGGTTTGAACTTGATATCGTATTCGATGTAGGTAATACTGTTGGTGATGAAAAAAATATGATTTACTGTGCCAAAATTCTATATTCAACCTATCCCCTTGTTTTTAAATACAAACTATATTCTCTTCGACTAATTATACTTTAGTCTTAGTGACTAAGAGTGTTGACTTGTTGTCTATTTTTATGTAATATTTCAGCATTAAAAATAGACCTATATAAAGGATACACATGAACTTTCAACCTCTAGGAAAACGTGTTTTGGTAGAGCGAACAGAAGAAGCTAAAACGACTGCATCCGGGATCATTATTCCTGACAGCGCAACGGAAAAGCCGTCTCAGGGAAAAGTCGTAGCTGTATCTGCCGAAGTCGACAATGTCAACGTTGAGGATGTCGTCGTATTTGGAAAGTATGCAGGCAACGAGTTTAAAGTCGGCGGTGAAACGTATCTTATCATCGATGTTGAAGACCTATTTGGTATCATCAAGTAATCTAAACACTATATAAACAGGAGAACTAAACATTATGGCAAAAGAGATCCACTATTCAGACAACGCACGCAACGCCTTGGCAGAAGGCGTTCAAAAACTTACCGATGCGGTAAAAGTCACAATGGGACCACGCGGTCGTAACGTCCTTATCCAACGCTCATACGGCGCACCGGTCATCACCAAAGACGGTGTCTCGGTCGCTCGTGAGATCGAGTTGGAAAACCCGCTTGAAGACATGGGTGCACAACTGGTCAAACAGGTATCTGCCAACACAGCAGATGAAGCGGGTGACGGTACGACAACAGCGACTGTTCTTGCAAATGCTATCTTCTCTGAAGGTCTTCGCAACATCACTGCCGGAGCGAACCCGGTCGAAGTAAAACGCGGTATGGACAAGGCCATGGCGGAGATCTTGACACACCTTACTGCCGCGTCGATGAAAGTTGCCGGTAAAAAAGAGATCGCACAGGTCGCCAGTATCTCGGCGAATTCTGACACAACTATCGGCGATATGATCGCTGAAGCGATGGACAAAGTAGGTCAGGACGGTGTCATCACCGTTGAAGAGGCCAAAGGTATCAGCGATGAGCTTGACGTGGTTGAAGGTATGCAGTTTGACCGCGGGTACCTAAGCCCATACTTCATCACTAACACGGAGAAGATGACGGCCGAGATCGAACAGCCTTTCATCCTTATGTTCGACGGCAAGATCTCCAACCTCAAAGATATCCTTCCGGTTCTTGAGCAGGTCCAAAAGACAAACCGTCCGATGCTGATCATCGCCGAAGATGTCGAGGGTGAAGCCCTTGCTACACTGGTCGTCAACAAAATGCGCGGTATCCTGAACATCACGGCAGTCAAAGCTCCGGGCTTCGGTGACCGTCGTAAAGCGATGCTCCAGGATATCGCGATCCTGACAGGCGGACAGATCATCTCTGAAGAGATCGGCCGTACGTTAGAGTCTACAACGATCCAGGACCTTGGTCAGGCATCACGTGTTGTCATCGACAAAGACAACACGGTTATCGTAAACGGTATTGGTTCAAAAGAGGCAGTTGCATCGCGTATCACTGAGATCAAAACGCAGATGGAGACAACGTCATCAGAGTATGACAAAGAGAAGCTTCAGGAGCGTCTGGCAAAACTTTCCGGCGGTGTTGCTGTCATCAAAGTCGGTGCTGCGACTGAGACGGAAATGAAAGAGAAGAAAGACCGTGTAGACGATGCCCTTGCTGCAACCAAAGCGGCTGTCGAAGAAGGCATCATCATCGGTGGTGGGGCAGCCCTTGTCCGCGCTGCTGCCAAAGTGTCTCTTCCAGAACTCGAAGGCGACCAGAAGATCGGTTGTGAGATCATCCTTCGCGCAGTCAAAGCGCCGATCAAACAGATCGCTGTTAATGCCGGTTTTGATGCCGGTGTCGTAGTGAACGCGATCGAAAACGCGGAGAGCGATACACTGGGATTCAATGCTGCTACAGGCGAGTATGTTGATATGTTCAAAGAAGGTATTATCGATCCGCTGAAAGTGGCGCGTGTTGCTCTGACAAACGCGACATCGGTTGCGAGCATGCTTCTTACAACAGAGGCGACGATCCACCCTATCCCGGAACCGGCGGCACCTGCCGGCGGTGACATGGGCGGCGGAATGCCGGGCATGCCGGGTATGATGTGAGTTCGGAAAAATAAACGTGAACTGCTTCACGTTTATCCGAACGAAACCAAAAGCGATGTACCAGAGGTACCGCTGGCGGCTTAAACATTAATAGTTAACTCCTTAATAAATGACTATTTCTTGTCATTTGTAGAGTCGGAACCAAAGCCTATGTGCTTAGTACAGGGGACGGAGTCCACTTCAAGCCAACTGCCCTAAAGAAACATCCTTCGGAGCGTTTTACTTGTTTTGGTTTTTTTAGCGTTCACACCATAATTTGATATGCAAAGCATCAGATGACGGAGTATAAATGACAGCGGTGTGTCATCTCTAGAACCTCTTAAAATATCTTTCCCTGCTTTACAATCTGAAATACAATTAATCGCACAAACTATAAAATTTTTTAACAGCAGCTCGACGGAGCTTCTGTACTGAAAAAGTTTACTTTAGGCTCTTCCCAGCTGATACCGTGATCAGCTAGAAAATCTTTAACATCTTCTGTGCAACAGACCCCTTTTGGGTTGGACTTTTCACAAAATGATTTACCTTCGGCGATGATCGCTTTCACCGTTGCTGCAATATTTGGCTCGCTCTTCTCTATCATCTCCAGGACATCTCTTTTGAGTAGCTTTTTACAGTAGCAAAGAGGGGTCTTAGGATCGTCATTTTTAAGTGCCACTTTTGATTTGACATCCTCTTCTGAAAATGTCTCCGCAGCGTCGTTCGAATAGTAGACAGTGTGGCATTTTGGATGCGTACAGAAACTGAAATCATCGATCGATGAAGCCATGGTGCCAAGCTTCTCTTTCTTGAGCTGTGACTTGACGGTTATTGCTTTGACTTTGATCCCTATTGTTCCACAATCAGGGCAAGCATTCAACGCCTTACTTTCTGTCGAACATCCGCATGATTGGGTATTGTTCTTAACGGTAAAGATCATTTTTCGCTCCTTTAACTATTGATCAGGCGGTATGAACATCACCACTCGCTTCTCCATCTTTGAGAGGTCGAATTCAACGATCTCATGGGCATTGCTATTGGCGATATAAAGCGCACACCCTCTTTTACTGATGCCGCTCGGTTCATCCAGCCCTTCAATGAGCGTTCGTATTGACTGATCGTCAGGAAAGTAGGCTTTGACCTTGTTATTGAAGGTGTCGGCGATAAAGAGGCGCCCACCGCCACAGCCGTCACCGATAATGCCCGCACAGATGCCCTGCGGATGCTGCAGCAGTATCTCGTCCTCGCTGCTGTCGCCATAGGTAAAGAGCCCCTCGCCTATCAGCGTGGTGACCTCATCCTTTTCGATTTTCCGCAGTGATGAGCTTTCGGCATCGACAAACCAAAGCACACCGTCCATCACTACGACCCCGGAGGGCTGGGCCAGCTGACAGGCATCTGCCCTGCCGTCGCGCAAGGCTTCAAAACGGTTGCCGTATGTCTCTTTCAGTTCCAGTGTCTCCCGATCATAGACAAGCATCTGGTGTGAACCAGCCGAAGCGACTATAAGCCGCTTCCCGTCGACGGCGAGGTCATAAGGGTTGCGCAACGCCTCTATGAGCCTCTTTTTCTCTTTTGTCTCAAGGTTATAGCATGTGATCGTGCCGGAACCGCTTTCGCAGATATAGAGAAGCCCGTCTGCATACGCCATCCCCATCGGATGCGCCAGACCTTCAATAACACCAAACACACGTCCCTCATAATCACTCAACCAGACTTCGTTCGCATTAGTATTGGCAACGGCTAGAAATGTGGGTGCGGCTAGAACCTTTTGCGGGAAGGTAAGCTTTTTGCCACCCTCTTTTTGCTCCGGCCTTTCCATACTCGCCTGCAGACCGCAGGATGAGAACCGTCCTCTCCACTCCGGAAGTCTCTGCTCTCCGCTGGCGTGGTGGACAATATAGCCTCTGTTGTCGATAAGGATCGTCGTCGGCCACCCTTTGACTGCATACGCATCGGCAATAATATGTTCAGGGTCATTCACCACAGCAAACACAATACCCTCACGCAGCAGTGCCTCTTTGAGCGCCTCCAGCTCTTTTTCATGCGCGAACTTGCCCGTATGGACACCGATGACGCACAGGTCTCTGCCGTAGCTTGCATGCAGGGCTTTGACGGTCTGAAGGTTGTTCAGGCAGTTGATACAACCGAAGGTAAAAAAGTCGAGGAGGATATACCGGCCTCTCAGCTCGGAGATGAACAGCGGATTGCTGTTCAACCAGTCAAGGCCTTCAGCAAAAGCAGGCGCGCGGACGGCCATTACTTGCCGGTCAGATGTTTGATGGCAAGCGAACACATCGTCAGGCCAAATGCCGCCGTCACTGCCATAAAGCTTCCTTTTACCTTAACATGCGGCGGTTCGGAACTGAAGATGACGGGATACTTTTTACTGAAGCGTCGTTTTTTCAACTCATACCGGATCTTTGAGGCAAAGCGGTCACCATGGGTCTTCCAGATGGTCGCCACCTCAATCTTTGTCGGATCAAGCCGTTTGGCAGAACCCGTCGCCGAGATTAGTTTTTTGTAGCACTTCTGTGCAAGAGCCAGCTTGGCCTGGGTATCGTCAATAGCGTCCAGAACAAGATCGTAGGGTTCAAAATCGAAGTTCTCGACCCACTCGGCATCGATCCGCTTCTCAATGGCGATAATCTCGGGATAGTGCTCTTTGAGACTCAGTACCTTTGACTCGCCGCAGTGATGTTCCGACCACATCTGGCGGTTCTGGTTACTTTCGTCATAGGTGTCAAAATCGATGATGGTGATATCACGGATACCTGTGCGATAGAGGCAGTCCAGACAGTAGGAACCGACGCCCCCGACACCGAGAAGCAGTATTTTCGCTTTTTCGATATCAGCGAACCCCTCGCCAAAAAGCATGCGGCTACGTTCAAATCTCACAGCCACTCCTCCAGTTGTTTCATCGACTTGTAGGCACTCAAATCAAGCTGGACCGGCGTCACGGAGACGAAACCCTGTTCGATCGCCTCGAAATCGGAAAGCATCTCGTTTCCATCCCGAGGTTTAAAGTCGAGCGGGTGAAGACCAAGCCAGTAGTACTCCATACCTCGAGGATTTCGGTGCAAGTGGGCATCATTACCGTAACAGCGGTAGCCCGCATAGGTCACTTTCATCTCTGCCTCACTGACATTGTGCGGTATATTGACGTTCAAAAACTCACGCTCTGGCAGCGGAAACTCACCCTCGAATATCTTCCCGACCAGTTTCCTGATCGTATTCGTTGCCAGCGTAAAATCGGGAAGCGGCTGGGTAAAGTCCATCACCTGCGAGATCGCAATGGCAGGGACACCCTGAAGCACCGCCTCCATAGCACCGGCAGCCGTGCCGGAGTAGGTAATATCCTCGCCCATATTTGAGCCTTTGTTGATGCCGCTGACGACAAGATCCGGTCTGTTCTCTTCAAACATCGAGTGCAGCGCCAGATAGATACAGTCGCTCGGCGTACCGTCTTCAAGCTTGTAAAAGTCATCTTCCAGACTAATGAAAGTCAGCGGATGGGCAAGCGTAAGCGAGTGGCCGCAGGCTGATTTTTCATTGGCAGGGGCAACAACAGTCACCCTGGCGATCTTGCGCAACTCGGCTATAAGAGCATGCAGAGCAGCGGATTCGTACCCGTCATCATTTGTCACTAGAATATGTTTATCTTTTTTCATACCGGTATTATAACACTTAACTTCGAATTGGATTATGCTATAATCTTCTATTATCGAAGTATTCAAGTCATATGTAGATAGAAATGCAGGTGGGAAATGAGCAATAATAACGAGCCGATACGTGTCAAGAGCAATCTAGCCGCATCAAAAAGTTTTCAGCAACGTAACAATAAGAAACGCAACAGTAACTCTTTTGCCCAAAAAGAGGTCGACATCAAGGCCTATATCATTGCCCCTGAGGGGTATGAGTTCTTTATGTTCACCATCTATTTTATCACTATCCCCTACCTGGCCGGTTTGACATTTTTATACCTGTTTGTCGCCAAAGCCAGCTTCAGCCACTTTCTTAACTTCAAGATCAGCTCGTTTTTTGTGATCTGGGCGATCGGCTATGAGATCCTGGCCGTCTTGATATTGGCCGTGATCGCCTACGCCTTTGTCAAATCCTTTAAAAAATCAGTAGTATAAAGATCCCTACTTTTTGATCGGTTCAAAGATGAATCGGTTTACACCATCGATATATTCGTACGCCAACGCCATATTATGCGCGTGCAAAATAGCATCTACGAGATAAAGCCCGAGGCCGAAACTGTCCCTTGAGTTTTCATCTTTTGTAAATGGCTGTACATAGTACGCGAGTGGGTGTTTGAGACGTTCGCCTCGGCTTTCAAACCATATCTCACCCTCATGTGTCGAGATACTCAGATGTCGATCCGACGAATATTTCATCGCGTTGTCAACCATGTTCTTGATGGCGGTTGAGAAGAGGTTGAAGTCGGCCATCACCTTGATTTTCGCATCCACGTTCTGGCTGACACTCTCCCTTTCCACCATCGCAAGATCGATCGCACCGTCAATAAGATCGATCAATCGATATTCTTCGTTCTGTGCATGGCTAAAGCCGGTTGAGACCTCTTCCACGAGAGCAAACTCGTTGATTAGACTCTCCATTCGCAGGAAGATCCGGCTAAAGCGCTCTTTTTGTTTGCCGCTTTCAAGCATCTCTGCGGAGATCCGCCCTTTGGCTATCGGAGTCTTGAGTTCATGCATGATGTTGCGCATAAAGAGTGTACGCGATTCGATCAGCGAGCGGATCTTCTGACGGGTGTTTTCGAGTTCGTTCGCAATGACTGCGATCTCATCTTCACCGCGCATCTTGAACGACGTCTGCATTTCACCCGCACCAAAATCACGGATCTTCTTTCGCAGTTTTTGGAGCGGTCTCAGCCGCATCAGGATCAAGATATATGAGATCGTGATACTGGAGACAATGACCAGGTAGGCATAGAGCATATTCCAGTCCCGATAGGGCTTGATCTTCTCGTCGAGAAGAAGCACACCGCGGTTTGGACCCTGAAGTAAGAAGTAGATAAACCCTTTATGCTGCAGCATGGAGATTCGGATTTCAACGACACTTTGAGGATTAAAGCGGGGACGGAGCTGAAAAGGTGTTTCATCATCCATCGCCTGGAAATTTTCACTCTTTAATACCTTTGCCTCATTTGTGATCTTTTTGGCCGCCGTCATATCCTCAATGGTATAGAGGCTGTACAGTGCCAGGTTGGCTTCGAGCATTGTCGCAGAGGTGCGGGCCTGCATATGCTCGCGATAGATCCGGCTGATGACGGTGTATTTCAAAAAGGTGTTGTTGATGTACTGTTCGCGGTTAAGTTTATAAAACTCAAAAAAGATATAGCTGACGCTGAACAGGGTAACCGCAAAGGCAAAAAGAACCGTTAGGAGAACAGCATGACGACCCATTGTCTCAATACTATTTTATAAGTTTGTAACCGATGCCGCGCACCGACTCGATCAGAGACTTGTCTCCCAGTTTGGTACGGATACGTCCCACCATCACATCGATACTTTTGTTCGAGGAGTCCTCATTGATCGCGGACACATTATGTATAATATCTTCGCGTGAGACGACCATCCCCTCTTTTTTGATCATATAGGCCAAAATACCGTACTCTGCATTGGTCAGATCAAGCGGACGGTTCTTGTACGAGATCTGCATCGCCGCTTCATCAAGTTTGAAATCGCTGCTGCTCTGCTGCGCCACCTCTGCCGCTTTGGCTTCATAGCGGCGGAGCACCGAATAGATACGCGCCTCAAGTTCACGCGGGTCATACGGTTTCGGCAGGTAGTCATCTGCGCCAAGCTCCAGCGCCGTCACCTTGTCCGTCACGTCAGAGCGTGCCGATGAGATGATAATAGGGATATTCTGGCGTTTGCGGATCTCTTCACACACTTCGAGCCCGTCCATGCCCGGGAGGGTCAGATCCAGGATCACCAGGTCAAACTCTTTGAGTTTTAAAATACTCAGGGCCTTGAACGGATCATCTTCTGTTTCAACGACGATCTGTTCCTGTTTCAACTGCTCTAAAAATTCGGTGAGAATCTCTGCTAATTCGAGATCATCTTCTATCATTAATATTTTTATCATGCAACGATTTTAACTCAATATGTCTAACAATTAGATAACCTCTACAATTCGCTGTATAATCCACCTATGCAATTTGATTTAGATATAGAGTCTGACCAAAACAGGCTGTTTAAACACCTGCGATCCATTATCCTTTCGTTTGAGACAATCAAAGAGAAGAAGAATCCCAAGCAGACCACGTATTATGACAGCCGCAGTGCCGTCTGTATGCTGCGGGTGCGGCAGGGAAAGGTCCGGCTCAGTTTTGCCAATGGATCTTCTCTGTGCAGAGAGTTTCATGAACTGCAAGGGAGCGCAAAAATCGTCCGCTATCTCGAATTTGAAGCCGTAGAGGATGTCGATGTTGCACGGATAAAAGAGATGTTAGAAGAGTCGATGCTGTTAAATATCGAAAAAGAGGCTGTCAGAGAGCTGCGCAAGAGCGCAACTGCTAGATGACCAGTAACGTCACCCTGTAGGCAATAAACGAAAGCACGTACGCCGTCACCGTCGTAAAGATAAAGAGATAGATAAAATACTTGATGCCGCCCGCTTCGCGCGTAAAGACGATCGATGCCGCCAGACACGGCAGATAGATCATGACAAAGACGATAAAGGCAACCGCCGAAGCGAAGGGGATGTTCTTGCTGATGGCAGTGATGAGCGACTTGTCCGATACATCAATATCGTCACCTATGGCGTAGAGAACACCCAGTGTCGAGACCACGACCTCTTTGGCAGCCAGACCGGTCTGCAGCGCCACCGTCATCTTCCAGTCAAAACCGAGCGGCTCGAATGCCGGCTCCATAAACTTACCGATGCGGCCAAGGTAACTCAAGGCCAACTGCTCTTCTAAAAGCTTGTTATGCAGTGCCGACTTCGCCGCTGCACTCTCCGCCCTTTCGATCTTGTTGGCGTAGGATGTGACCACTTCATCGTTATGCGGATAGGTGCTTAAAAACCAGACCAGGACCGTGGCCGCCGCAATGAACGTACCCGCTTTTTTGAGGTACATCCAGGTCTTTGTCACTACCGTATGCCAGATGAGTTTCAGTGACGGCAGACGATACTTGGGCATCTCCATCACAAACGGCTCATCCACCCCCTTGAAAGCGGTCATTTTCAAGATCTTTGCCGCAATCAGACCGATGACCGCACCGCTGATATAGATAGCAAAAAGGATGTTGCCTGCCGCGCTCTCAGCGAAAAAGGCCCCTGCAAAAAGGACATAGACCGGCAACCTTGCCCCACAGCTCATAAAGCCGATGATGAAAAGCGTCAACAGACGGTCACGGTCGTTTTTCAGGATACGCGCCGACATATACGCCGGAATAGAGCATCCAAACCCCGTTACCAGCGGGATAAACGACTGCCCGTGAAGACCGAACTTATGGAAAAAGCCATCAAGCAAAAAAGCAACGCGCGACATATATCCTGTTGCTTCCAACAGTGCGATCCCGATAAAGAGTATGACGATGTTCGGTACAAACATGACAACAGCGCCCACACCGGCGATAAGACCGTCGACAATCAGCGAGCGTGTCGATTCATGCGTAATCGTGTTGCCGACAACTCCGCCAAACCATCCGAAAAAGGCATCGATCCAATCCATCGGGATAGAACCGAGTTCAAAGGTAAGCTGAAAAAGCGACCACATAAAGAAGAGAAAGATCGGGATACCGAACAGCGGATGGATCAGTACGTTATCAATACGCTCTGTCATCGTCTGCTTTTTGATCGTCAGGTTTTTCTCATTCACCACTTCTGTGATGATACCGCGGTTGAACGCAGCATACTCTTCAGCAAATATCTCTTTGATATCTTCACTGTCGTGGTGCAATTCAATGTGTTTGTCCGCTTCGATCAACATTGGCTGCAGCTCGGTCCACAGCGGATTGTCATGCAGGACACGATAGGTTTTTTTCTCATTTTGCAGCAGATTGACCGCGATGTTTCGGTTGGAGATAGTCGCCTTGAAGCGGTGACGGTCAAGATACTCCTGTATGTTTGCGATCTCCTCCTCAACAGCTTCCGAAAAGATAAGCTTCGGCTCGACCAAAGGCGCCTCATGCACCTCTATGACTGCATCGATCAGCGCATCAAGACCGAGTTTCGAGACCGCAGAAACGGAGATCGCCGGCAGATCCAAAAGCTGTGACAGGTAGGGTGCATCGATCTCGATCCCCTCTTTTACAGCTTCATCACTCATGTTGAGCGCAAGGACCATCTTCTTGCTCATGGTCATCAGCTCTGCGGTCAGTTGCAGGTTCTTTTCCAGGTTCGTCGAATCGACTACGTTGATAATAAGGTCATACTCTTCATTGCAAAGGAAGTCATGAGTCACCCGTTCTTCGATGGTATAATTGGTAAACGCATACGTCCCGGGTAGATCGACCACGGTAAAATGATACCCTTTATAGTCGAAAAGGACTTCCGTCTTTTCAACCGTTACACCGGTAAAGTTACCGACGTGGAGATGCGCATTGGAGATGGAGTTGATCAGCATGCTCTTGCCCACATTGGGCTGACCGACAAGAGCGATTTTGATATGATTGGCTATGACCGGACAGGCAGGACCTTTATTGTGCTGCATTCTCTACCTCGATCAGATCCGCCTCTTCTTTGCGAAGGGCCAAACGCATCTTGCCCACCTTGACCTCAACAGTACTTTTACGCGCTGAATATTCCAGCATCGTAACGGTCGCCCCTTTCATAATGCCGAAAGAGACCAATCGCTGTTTTAACGGACCGCTTGCATGAAGCTTCGTAATCGTCGTCTCACACCCTTTCGGGCAATTTGTCAATATGTTCATTGTAATCATTTATTTAATTTCCCGTAATGATAATAAAAATCAAGTTAATATCGGTTAAAAATGATAATCTAATCGCATAATCAAGCGTTCTAAGTCACGCCGTTCATGATTATCTGCACTGCCTCAGCCGATGGGACAAAAGATCGTCTCAAAACACCAGCTGTCAGGATTATTTTTATATCGATGCACCCTTTTGGATCAAACATCATCAACATGCACATTATCGAAAAATCTGCACTTTTATCTTTCTTCTTTTCTCTATCAGCTTTTTGCTATAATACCGCTCTCAAACATAAGGATCTAAATGAACTTTCTCTACCGTGCTGACAATCATTTTAACTTAGCCAACATGTTCACTTTCGGCAATCTTACAAGCGGTTTAATCGCGATGTACCTTGCGACACAGGGCAATTATGTCTGGGCAGTTGTCTTTTTATGGATCGGCGGCGGCTTTGACATCTTTGACGGTAAGATGGCACGAAAATACGGTCTCTCCAATGAATTCGGTATTCAGCTTGACTCCTATGCTGACTTTCTGTCATTCGTTTTGACCCCCGTCTTTATTATCTTCATCTCGATTATCAACCAGCCGGATGTCTCGTCATTCTCATTTGCACTGGGTGTTGCGATCTCGCTCTACTACATCATAAGCGGTCTTCGCCGTCTGATACAGTTCAACATAAACGCCGAGGAGGGAGAGGTCGAAGAGTACTTTACAGGACTGCCGACACCGATGGGCGCTATCGTCTTATGGCTTATTTTTTTAGGCGGCCTCTATATTTACCCTGCTTTCATTACCGTTGCATTGATGGCGGTAACAGGCTGGCTGCTTAACTCAACAGTTAAGATCAAGCACCTTTAAGAGATAGACTTTTTCGCACTTACTGCGAAAGCCGATACGCATCAACCACAACGCTATAGACACTTCTATGACCAAGCAAAACGACCTTATCTTCCTCGGAGACAGCCTTACCGCCTTTCCGACTGGTCGGTATCAGGTCTGCAAGTTTATAGTCAAGGACGAATAGTTTATAGATCATTAAAAAAAAGTTGTAAAAGTGAGTGCTATCAGCGCACTTCTGTATAGATAATTAGAGGACTTTACAGCTTTTTTACTTTATGGTTGTTCATCTGTCTATTCTAGCATTGTTGCATTACGTAAGGGTTACATTCATAAAGGGTATCGCTTGACAGGCATCGCAGATAACAGTAGCGTAAGATTGTATTTGTGGAGGTCTAGAATCTACTCACTCCCTATTTTGCGACTTGTTGTTCCTGCTCAATTTTTTCTATCATCTTTTTTGCGCTACGGTTCTGCGGGTCCAGGCTCAACACTTTCTTATATTCGCTTAACGCGATATCTCTCTTGTCTGCACGATAATACGATCGTGCATATGCCAGACGTGTTGTGATGTCCGAAGGGTTCTGTGCAAGAAGCTGCTCCAGAATCTCAATTGCCTTGTCATGTTTTTGCAGTGCACTGTAGGTTTTTGCCAGCGCCCGGTACGCTTTGTCATCTTCAGGTTCCAGTTCCACCGCTTTTTTAAGCGCATCACGGGACTGTTCATACTCTTTTTGCCGGTAATAGACCAGACCGATGTTGAACCATGCCTTGAAATAGCTGCTGTCTTCCTCGAGGATCTCTTCATAGAGCACCTGCGCCTTGTCATACTCTTTGAGCTTGGTGTAACACACCGCCAGATCAAGTTTGACGTGGACTGCATCCGGCGTAAGTTGAAGCACTTTCAGATAGGCATCGACAGCCTGACGGTACTGCTCTTTATGCATGAACAGATCGGCAAGCTCTAGATACGCCTCACCATAGTCCGGGTGAAGACGGATCGCCTGCTTTAAAAAACCTTCTGACTCCGCATAGGATGATTGCTGTAGCGACAGGACACCGAGGTTGTAGTATGTCTCAGAATTGTTTCGCTGCATCTTCAACGCTTTTTCATAGGCTAGTTTTGCATCTTTAAAACGCTCCATCTTGACATACAAAAGGCCCATTTTGTTCCATAATTCTGCACTGCCTTCGCCTGTAAGTGCCACGACAATGTTATAAGTATCGAGCGCTGCAGCATACGACTCCTGTCTGGAATAAAGATCACCGAGGTACTGATAGGCCTTGGCATTGGAAGCATCAATGGTCAAAATATTTTCAAGCGCAGCAATAGCTTCCTGGTTTTTTTTCAGGCGTATCAGCAGTTCTATCACTTCAAACTGAAGTTCAACATCATCAGGCTCATGCAACAGTGCCTGCTGCAGAGTCCGTAATGCTTTGGAAGCCTTGTTCTTGGCCAAATAAACTTTGGCTATAGCGCGATATACCTCAATGTTTTCAGGTTCAAGATCGCGCATCACCTCCAACTCCTCCAAACGTTTTTGATATCCCTCTTCATCCTGAGGATACTTCAGTTCCAGCAGGGCCAAACGGGCGCCAACGTGATCAGGTTTCAGTCGGATCGCTGCCGTAAAAGCGGCGGCAGCTTCTTCCTTTTTCGGCGGCGAGACCAGAAGATAGCTTTCGCCCAGCATATAGAGCGCCTTGGCCTTGATATTTCCACCGCTCAGGCCGGCTGTACGTTCAAACTCTTCAGCTGCCGCATCGTACTCGTCATGTTTATAATAAAGCAGCCCAAGGTTGAAATGGCTCTTTGCGTGGGCATCAAAAAAACGGATCACCTCTTTGTAATCTGCCACGGCTTTGTCATACGCATTCAAAGCGCTGTAAGCGATCGCCCGGTTATAACGGGCTTTATAATAGCGTGCGTTGATCTTCAGGGCATTGGAGAATGAAACAACGGCCTTGTCATATTTTTTTTGTTTGAGATAGAGCATTCCCAGCCAGTTGTGGATCTGCGCGGAAGGCTCCTTCACCAAAATACTGAAGTAAATGTTTTCCGCTTCCGTCAGCTTCCCCTTCGCTATCAGTGCCTCGGCCTGCGCAATACGGGGGTCATCACTGAAATCGACTTCGGCCACGTTATTCATATCATTTTTACTGTTCTCGTCTACAGAGGTCTGTGCCGTGATGTGAATATGGTGTGCCAATTCCGCATCCTGACTTGCACGGTACTGCACAAAAAGAAGCACCAGAAAAATAGCACTCAACAGCAAAATAACGGGGATGATGCTCTCGGTGATCCTATGCGTACCTATTCGCAATCCGGGCTCCTTTTGTCAATGATCGAGAGAGGCTCGCGCATTCCCTCGCCGGCAATATTCTGGATCTCTATACCCGGTCTGGCGTTTACTTCAAGTATGACCGGACCGCGCTCACTTAGGGCAATGTCGATGCCCAGGTAATCGAGAGGAATCACCTCTGCCGCCGCTTTACATAGCTCAAGCAGCTCCTCCCAAAAGGGGATCTTGACATTCAGGAGTACCACACCGGTATCGGGATGCGATGTTATATCCTCCCTTCCGATCCTTGCAGACGATGTATATCCCGTCGCCAAATCGATTGCCACACCGATACCGCCTTGATGGAGGTTCGCCCTCCCATCAGAGGCGATCGTCGCAATACGCAACATCGCTTTTACGTTCTTGCCCCTGTAGTTGATCATCCTGACATCTGCCAGACCGTGCGGACTCAATGACGAGATACCCTGATCCTGCACGATCTTCTCTTCAATAATGGCGGTATCGTTCATATCGAACGAATAGACGCCGAAGATGATGTCAGCAATATGTTTTTTGATATCTTCCAGGCTATAGATCTTGCCGCTGACGGAGATCCACTCCTCCTCTTTTCGCTCAGCGATGACGATAATCCCCTTACCGCCACTGCCCGAAGCGGGTTTGATCACAAAACTCTCCACCCCTTGCAGCGACGCTTCCAGTTGCGTCAGTTCATAGAAATAGCTGATGGTCAGGTAGGTTTTCGGTACCCGAAGGTTTGCTGCTTCCAGGGTCTTTTTTGTCAAGAGTTTGTTGTTGGCGAATTCAAAATAGCGGCGTTTGTTGCTCGGATAGATATATCCGAGATTGCGGCGATTCATCCCCAGCACCTTGTCGGCATGGCGCATATTGGCATTGAGCCGTGAAAAAAAGTGTCTGAACCACATTATCTTTTCTCCCTGAATATCAGTGTCCGGAAACGAATGAGCTCGGAGACGCGCATACCGACCCATTTGCCGAGCCAGAGATTCAGCACGATCAAAAAGAGCAGCAGTTCCGGGAAGGCGATGATCAGACTCTGCATGAAAAGCGAGCTCATGACGGCGTAAGCCGCAATGATCACGATCGCTGAAAAAAACGAAATACGCAGCGCTTTTGTCAACCCCTGTTCCTCCTGAATGATCCCAAAACGCTCCGCCGTGATCGCAAGGATCGCGATCGGAAAGAGCGAGATGTGTGCCAAAGAAAGCAGCGATGAGTGCACGGAAAATACCGTCATCAGCAACATAGAGACAACGACGACGGTCAGCATAATGGCCATTTTAGGCGAGTGCAGTAGCTGCAGATAATCCAGAAACTTTCGAACCACTGCCGAAACGAGGATAATAAAAAAGAAGCCGGCAAGTCCCCACCAGATCCCTGTATCACGGGCTGCCGTGGCGATCAGTGCCGGCAGAAAGGTACCGAAGGTCTCAAGTCCGATGACATTTCTGAAGATGACGACGACCAGCGCTCCCAGAGGGATCATCAAGATGATCTTTAGCAGGTTTTGCGAGATCCCAATGCTCTCGAAGATCTTGTACATGTTATAGGCATTGAGCGGCGAGGCGTACATCGCCTCTTTCATCTCTTTGCGCGGTACCAGCTTTTTGGTAATATGAAACATATACTGAAAATTGATGTTGGTCGTATGTCTGAACAGGCCCTTATCCCCGTAGTAGAGCCGCACATAGTTTTTGGGGATCTCTGCAAAATAGTTGTTGATCGTGTCAAACGGTATCCAGTGGCCGCGAACATAGACTTCGACCCACTGGTGGGAGGTCTTTTTGCTGCCCTGGTTAAGAATAAGACCGCCTACCAGGCGCGACGGCAGACCAAGCTTGCGCGCCAATGCCACAAATAGACGGCTCTTGCCGTTACAGCTGGCCTCTTTGAGCTTCAATGCGGTCAAGGCGTCGGTATACCCGGAGAAATTTCGGTTTTGAAACTCGTTTTGCAGGTAGTTGTGAATGGTATATAGCGCCTCATAGGTATCCGGTTCTTTGTTGCCGAAAAGCTCTGTGATCGTCTGTTCAATAAGGGGGTCATTGACCTGTATCCCCTCTTCCTGACCCAGGTAGATAGAGAGATAATCCGGCAGCTCTTTTGCGATAGAGATGTTTCTATCGATATCGTAGATGACGTGTTCGGCCTGAACAAAATAGTTGTAACGAATAATATGGGTACCCGAGACCGAAGGTGCTTTCCATGAAGCCATGCGATTGAGCCCCTCAACACTGATCTGTGTTGTAAAGATGTCGGGTGCACTCCGCTCTTCGGAGATGTTTTGATGCGCCGTACTGATCGGAAGGTAGGTGTAGATGGACATGCTGTCACCGTGGCCGCTGACCTGCATGTTAACTTCCACATCGTACCCGATGGTCGGAATCAGGTCGGCAAGTTCATACTCCAGTACAAACAGTTTATAACCCATCAGAGAAAAGGTTGTCAGCAGGAGAATAAAAAGTGTCAACCTGTAGATGACACTAGCTGTTTTCATACCGAACATGGGCAACCTTCTATTGATAGCGAATTATAACATTTTATAAATATATAACACCGTATTAAGCGTTAAAAGATCGTTTGCAGCAGGTCGGTATAGACCACAACATAGAGCAAAACCGCCTGAAGCAACGCAATAAACCAGAACATCATCTGAAAGCTGCGCTTTGTCGTCTTATGCCAAAAAAGCTGCTGTGCGAAGATGGCGGCAGGGGTCGCCCCTGCAAAGGCCAACAGGTGGAGCAGACTTTCCGGTACCCTCAGCCAACTGCGCTTTGCATAAAACTTGTCAAGCGCATACATGACAAATCCGGCACTGTTGACAGTTGCGATATAGGCCCAGACCGGTTGGAGATGCATGCGAAACCTAAACAGAAAAAAGAAAAGGGCCAAAAGCATAAAGCTCAGTACGGCATAGCGTATAAAAGCTCTGCTCACGCCTACCCTTCCAGTTTAAAGCGGCACTCGCCTATCGTGATCACTTTGCCGTTTTGACCTGCTTCTTTGATGTACTTGAGCGTGCCGGCACCATCGCCCATCTTCATCTCGTCATCGATAAGACGGATCGCCTCTTCGTCCGAGACCTTGATCCACACTTTTTCATAAATAAACTGCGTCATTAATTGTTTCTGTTTTTTCATGCGCTAATGATATAATAATTCCAGTTAACATGCCTGTTATATTTTCAGGAAAAAAGATGCCTGTATCGCTTTTAGCGCTGCGGTATATCGACGCTGCGTGCAGAAAGGTGACCATTGCAAAAAGAACTGCTTAAAGACCTCAGGATCCTCTATGTTGAAGATGAAGAGGATGTCCGCCGCAGTGCGGTCGAATACTTAAAACGTATCGCCAAAGAGGTATATGAGGCTGGTGACGGCAAAGAGGCCATCCAAGTCTGGCTCCAGGAAAAACCCGACATCATCATCACCGATATCAGCATGCCCCGTCTCAACGGTCTCGACATGGCGCGTTACATCCGCTCAAAAGACCGGGATGTGCAGATCATCGTCGCAACGGCCTATACCGACACCGACTACCTCATGCAAGCCGTTGAACTCAACCTGGTCAAGTACCTTGTCAAACCCGTTACCAAAGAGAAACTCCAAAATGCTCTCAGCCACTCTGTAGAGAAGATAAAAGATGAAAACAAATTCTCTGTCCGACTCTCGCCTGAGTGCCAATATAATGCCTACAGCCAACATGTAGAGTGCGGAGACGAGCAGACCAAGCTGACAAAAAACGAGATCCTCTTCATGGATCTTCTGGCCCACCATGTCAACCGGACCCTCACCTACCAGGAGATCGAAGATGCCATCTGGCCTTATGAGGGGATGAGCCAAGACGCGATCCGCTCCCTGGTCCGCGGTCTCCGAAAAAAACTTCCCGACGGTGCGATCGACAATGTCTCCGGTGTCGGCTACCGCCTGCAGGTCTACACACTCTAGTACGCATCCTTGCACCCTTTTAAGCAGAATTCATCTAAAATTCTATCTATCCACTCCATAAGGAAGCACCATTGAAAGCCAGAACAACCCTGATTTTTTTAACACTGAGTCTATTTACCAACCTTCTCTACGCTGATGCCATTTTAAATATAGATCAGCCGGTAAGAAATCTGAAAGTCAGCAGCGATCAGATGAAAAATGCCATTGTCAGCGCTGCAGAGGAGCAGAGATGGATCGTCACGTCGGAAGGCGAAGGGCGGATGAGCGCGACCTATCACCGCTCCAACTATATGGCCAAGATCTCTATCAGGTACGCACCTACTTTCTACACCATCAACTATGCCGACTCAAAGCGTCTGCGTTACACCGGGACAAGCATTCATCCGACCTACAACAAGCTCATCAAAGCACTGCAGATAAACATCATCCGTAACCTGAAGAGCGGTGACTTCACTGAGAAGAGTGATACCGAGACGGATACGACACCGGTTGATGGTGAAGGTGATGTCCGTACAAAACTGATCGACCTCAAACAACTTTATGAAGACGGATTGATCAGTCAGGACGAGTACGATGCAAAACGCAAGGCTATAATCGACTCATATTAAAAATTGTGTAGAATAACCCTAAAATTGTCCAAGGAAACAACATGAATAAACTTAAAGTTCTCGCACTCTCACTGCTCTTGGCCGCGCCGATGGTCATCAATGCAGCGGGTATGGGCCTCTATGTGCCTGTCAGTTTTGCCAACAGCAGTTCTGTCACCAAGAACTATGATACAGACTTGATTCCCGACCAGGACGTTGATATTGACTATAAACCGTCGGCAGGGTTCGGTATCACCTTTGATTCCAACATCGGTAAAGATGCTCTGTTCAACTACCGCTTGGGTCTGGAGTTGATGCAACAGACGATGGATACGGTCAACGGCGACCCCTGTACAGGTGAGTGTGAAAACGCAAGGTTCAACATGCTCCACACCTTCGGGTTCGGCGTTCTACGCACTCAGAGAGTCAGACTCTGGGTCGGGCCGAGGATCAACATTGCGTACGAATGGGATACGGGCGATTATGGCTATTCTCGCGGCGGGGTTGAATTTGGTATTGCACCGGCAGTCGGTGTGAATGTCAACCTTGAGCGCGTCGTCTCGCTCGCAGCAGATATCGACTACAAGGTAGCGGCGACTGTCGGCGGATGGGACAGCAATATCCCATTTGACGGCGGCAGTTATTCAGGTTCGACCACAGGTCCTACTGCACGTTTCTACGTTCTCTTCAGATTCGGTGAGCAGTTTCAAAAGCCGGCACCGCAATCTGCAAACCAAGCTGTGATCGACCAGAGTCTTTAATCTCTTAAAGAGCGGCCTTTTCAGACCGCTCTTTTTTCCCTTCATATCATACTCATCACATTCCTATTTTAAACATAACAAATTCAGCATACTATTACTCCTTCTAATATTCTTTCCTGTATTATAGAATGTTAAAAATATCGTTGCGTACACATCCAAGGAGTTAAAATGAACACAATGAAAAAAATGGCGCTCTCACTTCTGTTGACAGTCCCAATGGTCGCGAGTGCAGCCGGTATGGGTGTTTATATCCCGTTCAACATCACTGAAAACGAAGAGATCGAGTATGATTCGTTGTTTACAGGTACATATGACCATGAATACAAGCCTAGTGCCGGCTTCGGTCTTGCTTTTGACACCAACATCGGAAAGGACAGTCTCTTCAATTACCGCTTGGGACTGGAATATTCCCACGCAGAGCTGGACAACTTAAATGGGAACACGCTTCCATCTGGTACCGAATATACCAAAGATAAATACAACATGGTCCATACTTTCGGTTTCGGTGTACTCCGTAAAGAAAAAGTGCGGCTCTGGGTCGGACCACGTATCAATATCCAGCTTGAAAGCGGTGAGTTCTCAAGTAGCTCAGGCACTATTTGGACGCAAGACAGTGTTGGTTTGGGTCTCGGTCTGGCTGGCGGTGTCAACGTAAACCTGGGCCGTGTCGTCTCTCTTGCTGCAGATTTAGACTATCATGCTGTTGCAATTTCAGGTACAGAAGACAGTGCCCTGTATTCCGTCAACTATTCTGGTGTTAACAGCGGGGTTACCGCCCGTTTCTACCTCCTGTTCCGTTTCGGCGAGACGTTCCGAGAACCAGTACCGCAAGCTGCTAACCAAGGCCTTATCGACCCAAGTCTTTAAGCGCTCAAAGCGGCCGCTTTGGGCCGCTCTCTTTTTCAAAAAACAGATATCCTTGTCCCCTTTTCACAAGGTCATCGACACACCATTCTTCAGAAACATATCAAGTAAAAGCACCTATACTATTGTAACTCACATCCAAGGATACACATGAAGTTCTTACAAACACTGGTCATTATTGCTGCAATTGTCTTCTTCTCTGCCTGCGGTGGCAGCCGTGCTCCTAAAGTTGTCCCGGCAACGCCTGTCAACAACTCTGTTCCGGCTGCACAGAGTGAAAAAGAGTTGCACGACAATATTGTACTGCTTGCCAAATACAAAAAGTATCAGATCCTTAGTGACGACGCAAAGAACAAGATGCGTATCAAGTATGACCGTATGTATACGGACAAACAGACAAAGGAGGTCAAACTCCACTCAAGCATCACCTATGATGTGAAGAACACCGCCAATGACTATACCTTCTCTTATGTAGACAGTACAAACCTTGGATACAACGATGTCAATATCAGCAGTACCTATACGCGTTATATCAACATGTTTGACACTGCTTTAAAACGCATGTATAACGACCCTGTCTATCTCGAACGTATGCGCAACATCGTGGCTGGTAAAAATCCGGATGGTACTGAAAAGGCACCAAAATAACAGTCTCCGCTAATCGTAAGGAAAAATGCCATGACTAAAAAAATATTTTTTTCCTGCGGCATTTTCTTTCCGCTCTTCTTGCATGCGGTGGGCATGGGGGTCAGTGTGCCGATCACGTTCTATGAAAAAGAGAAGCTCAGCTACAGTACCTCTGACATCTCCACTACGACATACTACTACGAACCTCACAGCGGGGTAGGTTTTGTGTTCGATAGCAATGTCGGTCAGGACAAGACCTTCAATTACCGTTTCAACTTTGAGTACTCCATCGCCGACATCGAATCCAGCAGCCGTCTCTACTCCAGCAACTTGCGAAAACACAAGTTTAATTTTGTAAACACCTTCGGTTTTGGTGTCATACAGGAGAGATATCTGCGTTTTTGGGTCGGGCCGCGTATCAATATCCAATACGAACACACCTCGAGTGACTCCAATATCAGGGCACAGAACAGTTACGGCATCGGCCTTGCTGCAGCAGCCGGTCTTAACGTCATCTTGGCAGAGCGCTTATCGTTAGCATTCGATGTCGATTATCACGGGACACTGCTGTTCGGCGGAGAGAGTTATCGGGATTATGACGGGACTACAACCGGTGATGTCACACACTACAGCGGCTACATCGGTACCAATAGAGACTTTACGGTACGCCTCTACCTGCTGTTTGTCTTCGGCGAGCAGTATGAGCAGAACGCAGTGACGCCTGAAGAGAACTCTGTCATCGATTACAGCCTGTAAGCCGGAGCGTTCACTTCTTCAACGTTATTGCGAAACAGGCACCTTCATCGCTGTTATAGACTTTGATCTCTCCGTTTAAGTGTTCTTCTACGATCGTCTTTGACATATAGAGCCCCAAGCCTGTTCCGCTCTTTTCACCTTTTGTCGAGAAGTACGGTTCAAAGATCTTCTCCTGTATCTCTTCTGTGACACCGCCGCCGTTGTCACAGACGGTAATCGTTACCGTCTTACTCTCTTCAGTAACGACGATGCTGATCTTAGGGTGGTCGACTTCACCGCTTAGCAGTACATCTTTGGCATTGGCGATAAGGCTCAGGATGACCTGTAGTAGTTCATTGCGGTAGATCATCAACCTTGCATCGCTCTCCAGACTCATCTCCAATGTGATATTGTTTGAGGCAAGCGGCTTTTCGACAAGTGTGACAACATGTTCGATCACCTCGCTGATCTGTTCGTTACTACGCTCTTTGTCCGGCTTGAAAAAGTTTTTAAAGTCGTCGATGGTGTGCGACATATATTCCAAAAGCCTTGTCCCCTCTTTGACCTTTTCATCCATATACTCGGGTGTCAACTCTTTGAACTCATAGGCAGAATCAATGTTCATCAAGACATACGACATCTGGTTGAGCGGTTGGCGCCACTGGTGGGCGATCATGGAGATCATGTCCCCCATAGCTGCCATCTTTGACTGCTGGATCAGCATCTTCTCTTTTTCTCTGTGGGCGTTGACCTCCTCTTTGACCTGTTCCTGCAGTGAGATGTTCAGTTCACGCAGCGCTGCATCACTACTGTCGAGCTCCTCTTTATAGTTCCGGATGATCGCAATGATGTGGCGTGAGACAATAACAGTCAAGACACCGACCAGCAGAGCGATAAAAATAGAGACATAGACAATAAAGCGCATCTCCTGATCGATCTCTTTTTTCATCTTGGTCTGCTGGTCTTGCAGTACCGAGTTGAAAAATTCTTTCTTGAACCCGTAAATGATATGCCAATCGAAAGGTTCGAAATAGTGGACATAGATATGGGCATTTTCTTTCGGCAACTCTATCCAACCGTTCTCTTTGGCCAGATGTTCGCCCATCTTTTGCAAAAGTGTTGGTGCAAGCGCTGTTTCGTTCTTATCTGAGATAAGAATCAGTTCACTGCCTTCGAAAATAGCGACATAGCCGGAACGGTCTTTTGGGGAGGTGTCGAGCAGGTGCAGGAGTTCGACCTTTTTCTCATGCATCGCACGGTCAAGGTGAATACCGCTGCCAAAGAACCATCCGAAATGATCAAAATCCACTACCTTCACCAGCTGCCGGGAATCCCCTTCTCTAAACCTGGTTTTGATATACCCCTCGCCGTATTTTCTGGCCATCTGTATCTCTTCGAGTATGATCGCCCGTCCGTCGGCATCGGTAAAGCCCGAAATGTTTTTGTGTTCAGACTCCCCGCTGTCAGAGAGAATACTGTTGCCCTCGTAATCCGTGATCCAGACGTAGTTCTCTTTGCCGTGCCAGGTCATACTGCTAAGCGCATCGACGATACGCTCTTTGATGGCCTTTTCAGAGAGCCGCCCCCTGTATTTGTCGTAGATGAATGATGCCGACTCATGCGCAAGCTGCAGACGCTCGTCCAACTCTTTTTTAACGCTCTCGTCCAAGTGTTCATAATTGTAGTTTGCAATGATGTTGATATCCTTGACAAACTCCTCACCCTGACGTTTTTCACCCATAATATATTCGTCCAGATACCGTGCGGCGTTCTCTTTGAAATAGTAGTTGAGTTTATCGATATAGAAAGAGGTGATGACCACCGTCAAAATGGCAATAGCGGTCAGCGGTGTAATACTGATGAGACGCAGGGTCCATCGTTCGCGGAAGGCCTTAAGATTCATCCTCGTCTCCTAAGAGCGGCAGACTCTTTTTTGGTTTCAGTCCCAGTTTTTTCATCGACTCCACCCGATTAAGCAGATTGCCCCGCCCCGTACTGAGTTTGTTCAATGCGCTCTCATAACTCTCCTGCGTCTTGCCGATCTGCGTTCCGATCTTTTTGAGGTCGTCAACGAACATGACAAATTTGTCATAGAGGTTTTCAGCCTGTCTCGCGATCTCCTGGGCGTTCTGTTCCTGACGTTCACTGCGCCAGATATGCTCGATGGTCCGCAGCGTCACCAAAAGTGTCGAGGGGCTGACGATCATGATGTTCTTTTCGTATGCCCTGCTGAAGAAGCTGCCGTCTTGTTCCAGCGCCAGCAGAAAAGCACCCTCTATCGGCATGAAGAGCAGGATGAAGTCAAGCGTATGCACCCCTTCGAGGTTCTCGTACTTTTTATCGGAAAGCCCTTTAATGTGGGCATTGATCGAGGCGAGGTGCTGTTTGAGCGCCCGCTCTTTCTCTTCGGGACTCTCGGCACTCATAAAACGTTCGTAGGCGACCAGCGAGACCTTGGAGTCGATGACAAGGTCTTTTTGCTGCGGCAGATGGATGATCACATCCGGACGAAGCGTATTGCCCTCTTCGCCTTTGAAACTCCCCTGTGTCTCATACTCCATCCCTTTACGCAAGCCCGACTCTTCCAAAATGCGTTCCAGGACGATCTCGCCCCAGTTCCCCTGTGTCTTGTTCTCACCCTTGAGCGCACTGGTAAGGTTCTTGGCATCTTGTGTGATCTGTTCGTTGAGTTCACGCAGTCGCGAAAGCTCTTTGTGCAAGACGGCGCGCTCCGAGTTCTCTTTGACGAAGCGCTCTTCCGTCTGTTTCGAGAAGCTGGTGATCTGTTCACGGAACGGTTTCAGCAGCAGATGCAGACGCTCCTGCGAGCTCTCTTCAAAACGCTTTGTCTTGGACTCGAATATCTCGTTGGCAAGATGGTTGAACTGCTGCTTGAGCGTCTCTTTCGCTTCATCAAGCAGTTTGATCTTTTCGTTGTTCGCCGAAGTGGCATCCTCATGACGGGTGTGCAAGACGGCGTAGTCCCGCTCAAGCGCATTGCGCTCCTCATTCAGTGATCCCAACTGCGTATTCAGGTTCGCTATTTCATCGTTTTTATGAAGAAGCTCTTCGTCAAGTCCTGCTATCTTCTCATCGCGCTCCGACAACAGCAGTTCATACTGTTTCGTTCTTAGGTAGTAACGGACATAGAGGACCGTAAAGAGTACTGCAGCTGCCGCTGTGATCGAAAGTAAAATGTACACAAAATTGATTGGCATAATGTTCCTTATGATGTTCTATATTATAGCAACCCTAGTAGATAAACCGCATAAATATTGCATCTTCTCGCATTATTGCTATTATTTCGCTATAATTCCATTACTTAAACTTTTGAGCCTTTTTTAAGGATAATCCTTAACGCAAAAGTATGGGGTAACGCTGCAAGATGCAAAGACCCTCTAGAGAGCCCAGGTGGGCCAACTCCTAAAAGTTTAAAAAACAACTGGACATCTTTTAAACTAAATTTCTATGATCGGTAATCCAAGATAATATTTATTTACACAAGGGCATCTTTAAACACCCCTGGCTTTACAACCGGATGCTTAAAGATTCCCTTAGATGTTCTACGCACAAAGAGAATACATGAGTAACAACACAACAGAAAAAACAATCGCAGAAGAGCTGCCTATGGAAGAGACATTCGAACAATTCGGACTTAAAAAAGAGATCATGCGTGCGATCGGTTATGCCGGCTTCAAGTCACCCAGCCCTATTCAGAAGATGGCGATCCCCGTCGTTCTTGAAGGCCGTGACGTTGTCGCACAGGCACAGACAGGTACCGGTAAAACAGCTGCATTCGGTCTGCCGACACTGAACAACATGACAGGCAAGGATGGTGTCGAAGCACTGATCATCACACCGACACGTGAACTTGCCAACCAGGTCAGTGACGAACTCTACAAATACGGCAAACAGCTTGGAATTCGCACTGTTACTGTTTACGGCGGCAGCTCGTACGGTCGCCAGATTGGTCTTATTGAACGCGGTGCACAGGTTGTTATCGCAACACCGGGCCGTCTGAAAGACATCCTTGCCCGCGAAATGATCAAAGACTTCGCTCCGTCAACTGTTATCCTCGATGAAGCGGATGAGATGCTTGACATGGGATTCCTCGATGACATCAACGAGATCTTCTCATACCTTCCGAGCGACCGTCAGACACTACTCTTCTCGGCAACGATGCCGCCTCCGATCAAGAAACTTGCAGAGCGCATTTTGGTCAACCCTGAATTCATCACGATCACACGCGACGAGACGACCAACGTCGACATCGAACAGAAGTACTATGTTATCGACGAGAATGAGCGCGATGATGCTATTATCCGTCTTCTTGACGCGGAAGATGCATCGAAATGCGTCGTCTTCTGTCGTACCAAAAAAGAGGTCGACCGTGTGGCTGACGTCCTTATGGGTGTCGGCTACAGTGCCAAAGGTCTTCACGGAGACATGGAACAGCGTCAGCGTGAAGCCGTTATCAAAGGGCTTAAGACAGGTCAGTATGACATCCTTGTCGCAACTGATGTTGCCGCTCGCGGTATCCACATCGACGACGTAAGCCACGTCTTTAACTACCACATCCCGTTTGACTCGGAGTCGTATGTACACCGTATCGGTCGTACGGGCCGTGCAGGTCAGAAGGGTATGGCGATCACACTGCTTACACCGCGCGAGTTCAAAGAACTTCAGCGTATCAAAGCCAAGGTCGGTACGACGATGGAGCACGCCTACGTTCCGTCGAAGTCATCGATTAAGAAAGCAAACTTCTCTTCGATTGTCGAGTCGATCGAGAAGCACAAGATCTTTGATGAAGCGCACGAGATCCTTGACGTACTTCGTCAAGATATAGACGACGAGCAGATCATCTATAAGCTTGTCTCGATGATCATCGATCGTCAAGAGGTCAAAGGACCCAATGAGATCGGTATCAACCCTGAACGCCTTGAGAAGATCCTGAAAAGCCTAGAACGCGGCGGGCGTGAAGGTGGCGGAAACCGCGGTCGCGGCGGCTATCGCGGCAACCGTAACCGCAGCGGCGGTGGCGGCGGCGGATATCGTGGCAACCGTGACCGCAACAGCGGCGGCGGTGGGTACCGCGGCAACCGTAACAGAGACTAATTCTCACCTTTTTTTTGAGAGAGTTCCTCTCTCACTCTCATTTTCTTATTCAACACAATTGACAAAACACTTATTGATATAAATCTACAGATCACTGGTTGGCTCTTTTCATGGCATCTGCAGCGTTCGCTAGAACTCTTTTGGTCGCGTTATAAAGACCATTCTGTTTAGCGTAACGAGTTTGGGATTTTTAGTGGTATAAGAGATGGAAGTGAAGTGCCCGATGGTGATCGGGCTCTAAGTCGTCATGATCGCTTTTTTTCGTTTCTACGGTGAAAAAAGGAAAGAGAGAAGTAAATAACGCTTAATACAGAAGACTAAGCAACGGTCGCATAGGCTTTTTGCAGTGCGCCATAAAGCACTTTAGGTGTCAAAGAGGCGTTCTCTTCCCAAAGCTCCTGCATTACGATATTGTCCTCTTTGCCATTCCATTCTTTGATATACGTTCCCTCTTTGTAGCCGTGATCCTGACGGAACTGGTTAAGAATGTTCTTGCCGACATAAAGACGGTAGAGGTCTTGCAGATTAAGCTTGCACATATAGGCCAGCTCGAAGAAATCTTCAAAAAGCTTGGCACTGTCAAACTTCTCGCGGTTGACCGTATTGCAGATAATGTCTTCGACCTTGTCCATAATCGTATGCGGCTCGGCAAACTGAAGATTCCCGTTCTTTTCAAGCGTTATATAGCCCGGCATCTGTGATGTCGTCATCGCCAAGTCTTCGATGGTGCCGCGGAAGTTTTGCGAATAGTCTTCGAGACCAAGACTCATGATGAAGTGCCATACATCGACCACTTCGATCTGAAGGTTGTCCCAGTCAGGTTCCTGGTTGATTGCTTTCCAGTGCTTCCAGGCAAACGAGTCCACCATCTCACAGCACTCCATGTAGATACAGCGTTTCCAGTTGATGACCTTGCCGTTTTTCGTATGTCCGGCCTCCCAGCCTTCGCCGTTCGTCGCATCGTTCAACTCCTGCTGCAGAAGCAACATCTCCAAGACTTTTTCCATAAACACTCCTATCGAATTATGCTGTTCTTTAGACAAGAGAAGTCTTCTCTTTTACAAAAACAGCTCATCATTTTACTCTAACTCTCCACCATTTTCCCTTTGCCAATGGAGCTTTTTACCAAACCCCAAACGGTTGTCTGTCAGCTTGATATCTTCGAGCTCGATAGCCCATAACTGCGGGTTCATCACCTTGGCAAAAGGGTACGCCTTAAAATAGAGATGTCCCTCTTTTTGCGAGATCGCCTTCATCGTCGCTCTAAACTGAATTCCTTCGATCTTACCGACCTCATCCGTCTCCAGGGCGACCGTCCCCGAAACAGTTTTGTTGTCCAGAACATTCTTAATATGCTCTGTTTTTGTATCCGAAGCGACGACAAAAGTGACCTTCTCGGCGTCATAAGCATAAAAGAGACTGGCTGACTGCGGCACATTGTCGGCCGAAGTAGCCAAAGAGAGCAGATGGTGTTTAGCAAGAAAAACGTTGATCTTCTCAAGCGTATCTGGCATCGATCATCTCTTTGTATTTGGCAATGGCATCCGCATTGTTCATTCCCCGGTAGTTTGGCGGCAGCACATCCATCCCGCCGTAGGCACCCAGTACCGCGCCGACGATCATCCCCCGTGCGGCCGAATCACCGCCGGCAAGCACATTGGCCTCCATCGCTTCCTGGAAATCACTGAAACGTACAAGCAGATAGATCACCGCTGCAAAACCGCCGTCAACACTGCAGGACTGTCCCAGTGTTTTAATCGCTTCGATGCTCTCTGTCTCAGCCTTCGCAACCCCTTCCCGGACCCATTTTTGGATTTTGTCCGAATAGGCTAGGGCGATCTCTTCAATCGCCCGCCCTATCTCCGCACCCATACTGACGGCTAGGATCAGCTCGTTAAAGTAGGCCGCACTCTCGACAAGCTCTTTCGTCATGTGGGTAAAAACGGTGTGCAGTTTGACATACTCCATCATCTTGTCCATGTCGTTATGGTAGGCGTAGATAAGCGGTATCATGCGTCCGACGACACTCAGGTCACGCGAACCGGAACCACAGGCCAACGAGTTTTTGCCTTCTGCCAATGCTGCTATCGTATGTTTGGATGCCCCGTCGACATAGCCCTCATACGTCTCCATCTTGGTCTTCCATTTCATGGAGAAGCCGTGTACAGTGAACTCATCTTCTGCGATCGCTTCTAAAAGCCAAAGCATCTGGTCACCGTAATGCGTAAAGTCACCGGCGCCCTTACCTTTATGGTAATCCGTCAGCGGGTCATTAAAACGCTTGGTATCAAACTCCGATTTTGAGATCTGGTGTGTGTCGTAGAGCCAGTGCGCGCCCAGGGCGTAAGCATCCGCGTAAAAAGCACCCCACAGTGCCGCTTCAAGTCTGTTTTTCATCCAAAAACTCCTCTATAAGTTCCAGCATCTCCTCAACCGCCTTCGTTGCCGGACTTTGTAAAAAATGTTCAAAATAGTCGTCGATATGTGTGTCAAAACGCCCGAAAGCGGTCACATGTTCTTCGCGCTTCGGGTTGATCAGAATAGAGCGGCTGAACTCCTGTACCAAGGGGACGATGTCGATCACCTGTCCGCTCGTCCCGATGGCGATGAACATGTCACTGGCATCGACTGCTTCATAGATATGCCGGTAGGCCGGTGCACTCTCGCCGAACATCACGACATTGTGACGAACGTTGTATTCGCCGCAATGGGGACACTGTTCATCCTCTTTTTGGCAACAGTAACCGACATGAAAGGTCTGTTGACAACTCTCGCACCGAAGATCGATCAGGGTCCCGTGCAGATGAAGCACCTCTGTTGAGCCTGCCTTTTCCATGAGGTTATCGACATTCTGCGTCAGATGTATGATCTGGTTCGGATAGCGTTTCTCCAAGTCGGCCAGGGCGCGGTGCATTGCGTTAGGCTCTTTGTCCTCAAGTGCTTCGCGGCGGGCATTATAGAAGTTGGTCACCAGTGCTCTGTCTTGCTGCCAACCCTGCGTCGAGCAGACCGTCATCACGTCATAGTTCTCCCATAGCCCGTCACTGTCACGAAAGGTGCTGATGCCGCTCTCTGCGCTCAACCCGGCACCGCTGATGATCATCACTCTACGCATGGTGTCCTTTCAATACTCGTCAAAATCACTCAGGGCCATGTCCAGCTGAGCGATCGCATCATCCATCACCGGACCGGGAACGGCGAAGTTGAGCCGCATGTATCCCTTGCCCTCTTTGCCGAACGAGACGCCGGGGCTGAGCCCGAGTGCCGCATCTTCGATGAAAAAGCGCTTCAACTCACTGCTTCCAAGCCCCAGACCGGAACAGTCCAGCCATGCAAGATAGGTTCCCTGAGGCGGGATCAGACGGATCTTGTCACGGTGTCTTTCAACCAGCGCGCTGAGCTTTTCGATATTGCGTTGCAGGTGGATCAACAGCTCATCAAGCCACTGCCCCCCTTCGCGGTAGGCCGCCTCAAAACCGACATGGGCGAAGATATTGCCCTGGGCAAAGTGGATGCGCTCATACGCATCGCTGAAGACCTCACGCATCTGCTCGTTCTGAACCACGACCGTTGAGACCCCTAGACCCGCCGTGTTAAAGGTCTTACCCGGGCCGATAGCGGTAATCGTGATGTTGGCAATCTCTTCGCTCAGCGAAGCAAAAGGGGTGTGCTTGTGAGGCGGATAGACGAGATCGGAGTGGATCTCGTCAGCGACAACTTTGATATCATGTTCCAGACAGATCGCTGCCAGATCCTGCAGCTCTTTACGTGACCATACCCGTCCGACAGGGTTGTGGGGCGAACACAGCAGCAGCAGCTTCGTATCCGCATCGATCTTGGAAACCAGGTCTTCAAGGTCGAACGTGTAGTCACCCTCCTCGCTCCGGTGCAGCGGATTGCGCAGGACTTCCCGTCCGTTGCGTGTCACATTGCTCAAAAACGGTGGGTAGATCGGTGTCTGGACGACCACCTTGTCACCCGGCTTGGTAAAGGCGTGGATCGCCGTGTTGATCGTTGCGACCACGGAGGGAGAGTAGAACATCCATTCACGTTTCAACGTGATACCGTGACGCTCTTTCATCCACTCTATCTGCGCTTCATAGGCGCTGTCCGGGAGCTCTTCATAGCCGTATATGGGATGAGCGGCTCTTTTCTTGACCGCTTCGACGATGCAGGGCGGTGTCTCGATGTCCATGTCCGCCACCCACATGGGGATGACATCTTCGGTCTTGAACAGCTTTTGTCGCAGCGTGTATTTTTCAGCGTTTGTCGTTGAACGGTCCACAACACACTGAAAATCGAAACTCATCGTTTTTTCCAGACACTCATCTGCGCGATCGTATGCTGATACTTGCGGGCGGTCTCGGGAATGACAAACGGGACATCATGCGTCGCGACAAGATCAAACCTTGGCGACAACGCTTTTTTGAGCCCGTCAAGCGTAGTGACGTCTTTGCCCTCTTCGTCTCTGTAGCCGCCAAGCCAAAACTCTTTTTTGGTGTACTCTTCCAGCCAGGTATACGGCGAAGTGAGGACCAAAAAGCCGCCTGCGTTCAGACGATGCTCAACGTCGTTCAAGAACAGCATCGGCTCATACAGCCGGTCGATCAGGTTGGTTGCCATGATCAGGTCATACCCGCTGAAATGGGGTTTGAGATTGCAGGCGTCACCCTGCCAGAAGTCAACATTTTGGGCGAGCTCGCTGAAACCGAGCTCCTCGAGTGTCACACTCTCTTCTGCCGTAATGTCCCCCTCGACGACACGTTTAAAGGTGATCTTTTTATCATTTTTGAGGGCAAGCCCCGCCTGTATGAAACGGGCTGAAAAATCGATCCCCGTCACCTTGTCAAAACCGTGGGCCAGTTCAAAACTGGCCCGTCCCGTCGCACAGCCAAGGTCAAGGGCGTGCCCCATCGGTGTCCCTTTGGCGTACTCCAAAGCGTACTCGGCACACTTCTTCGCAAAGTTCTCGACACCAAAATGGTCAATCCCGTACTGGAAGTGGCAATACTGCGACACAAGCGCGTCACTCTCATAGATATTTGCTTTCTCTGTTGACATCGTCTCTCCTTCGACTACTCTAAAACCGGCGTGCTGGTAAAAATGGCGCCGGAACGCATAACGTGAATGCTTCATTATCTCATTGCCGCTGCTCGCCCACGACCCGCCTTTGATGATGTTGTGTTTTCCGTCAAAGGTCGGCACGGAGAAATCATCATAGACGTAGTGCGGCTCAAACCCTTTAAAGCCGTTCATATGACTCTCCGTCCACTGCCAGACATTGCCCATAAGGTCGTAAAAGTCGCCGAAGGCGAACATATCGACAGGACAGGATGAGGCGTAATGCGAAAAGTTGATGTTGGCCCTGCTGTCGTCCAGCTCAGGCACATCCTTGATCCCGGCCCGCTCATACAAAAGGTACCACTCCGCTTCGCTCAAAAGGCGGTACGTTCTACCCTCTTTTTCGCTTTTCCATCGACAGTAGGCCTTCGCTTCCAGGTAGTTGACGTCGACTGGCCAGTTCATCGGCATGGCAATGACCTCGGCCATCGCCCGGTAGTCAAACGTGCCATCTCCTCTGTCGACCCAAAACGGCGGATGGGCCGCTTTCGAGCGTTCCAGAAAACGCCGGCCCTCTTCGTCCCAAAACGCGGCATTTGTATAGCCGTCATCACGGACAAAGGCCAGGAACTCGCCGTTGGAGCAGAGGTACTTTGCGGCGCTGAAGGGCTTGACCTGCTCGTGTTGGACGCCGTACTCGTTGTCCCAGCCGTAGAGGTGGTGATTTCTCTCTTTACCCAGCGTGACCTCGCCGCCGGCGACATCGATCATGCTGTTCTCCGGTGCCGGTCCGCTCTTACTGCACAGCGGAAAGTCGGCAACCGGTTTGACCTTCTCTATGGGAAGCTGGCGATGCAGCACGCTCGAGGTCTCGATATGGATGCATTCATGCTCGATCCCCATCAGTATGACCCACCATGGGCTCTCCTGCGTGATGGGCAGGGTCAGAGGGAGTGTGGTGATAAGGCTGTCGACAAGGGCACGCACCTCACGCCGGTATGCTCTGGCCTCCGAGACCTTCGGCCACCGGTAGTTGCTGCTTTCGAGGTCATCCCAGTGCATCTCGTCCACACCGATGGCGAACATCGACTCGAACTCTGGGTTAAGACGTTCATCGATCACCTTGGCGATCATCAGCTTGTTGACGAAAAAGGTGGCGGTATGCCCAAAATAGAAGATCAGCGGATGACGCGTAGGCTCGGGCTGTTCGTAGTAGACACTGTCATCGACAAAGGTCGTAAACAGCTCTTCAAACAGATCATAGGTCTTGTGAAAATAGGCTCTGATCTCTTCGCGCTTTTGGTCAGCATCACTACCTGTCAACGTTACCGGCATCGTGTGGAGTGGGTGCAACTTCTCTCCTTCTTGTTTACACTATTTTAGCAGATTCTCTTTTGGCAAGGCTTAGTATGACAGGCCGAAGATAAGGTTTTAGTGTAGAGTAAAAATGTGCTCTGAATTATTGAGAGTAGAGAAAAGTGAAAAGCTTTGTGGAAGCACCCTAAGGTGCTAACTGTAAGCTGTTCCCATCAAAGACTATGGGAACGACTGATTACCGGTTACGTGCTTAGTACAAACCTGAACTTACTTTGTAAACCCAAGCTGCAGATGTGGGTGTCGACTTCCCTCAATACCACTATCTATAGTCGTTGAACCTGGTGTCATTGCACCCGTGTTTGAAATAACACCATTACCACCGTAATAAACTAAAATATCATTAGCTGATGTACCTGGATACATTTGTACCGTCAAGTTCTTAGTTGGATCATATGTAAAGCCTGATACCGGAACAGTGACCCAATCGCCCGCCTTAGTGCCTGCCGGAATTGTAATATCACCGGTGTAAACTACCGTTGCATCATCCATGTTGGCTGCCAGCGTAGCATCAAGATCTGTCAGTGTCGTATGGCCTATTGTAATATTTGCATCGGTATATGTAACGTCAGCCGCAATATCCTGAGCTACCCTAAAGCCTATACTATTTAAAGTAGCACCTGTACCAAAGACCTGAGAACCATAGATAGCTATTGCCCCTGTACCACCACTGTTTAAAGGCACTCCATATGCAGCCAAATTCGTCTCAACGACACTCATCGGCGCACCGTTGAAACGGAATTTTGTATCATATGCAGTGGTACTTGCAGCCGTTGCAGTACCGTCTGTTCCAGTCAATCTGACAACACCTTCCGCAGTACTTCTAGTCAATGTTGTACTCGCTGTTGCAGCTGTTACATTAATGTCCACGATAAGGTTGTCCGTTCCATTGTAATTAAAGCTTCCGCTCAAAGGCACCCAGAACCAGTCTCCTACTGCCAAATTGGCTGGAACAGTAAAGGTTACGTTGTTCTCCATGACAGTTGGTGTTGCACTGTAGCTATCTTCGAACAAAGTTCCACTCGTAAATTCGGTTAGTGCAGTATGTCCCATTTTTACCGTTGCCGAATAAGTTGCTTCCGCTGTCACAGCACCAACCTGAAATGCGACTCCAGTTAAAGGGCCTGAACCATTGACATCGCTCGCCTTATAAAGCATCTGTGCCCTCGGTAATGAAGTGGAAAATGGCCATGTATTACCTGTAGTTCCTGCATAATCAATTGTATTGACGCCGCCTGCAAAGGTAAAGTCCATATCATTTCGCCATGCGAAAGTAATTCCTGTCCCGGTATTTCCAAATTCATATACCAGTGAAACTGGTGCCACATATTCACCCAGATCTTCAAAAGTACCGTCACATGCAGCTACCCGATCAAACCCCACAACAAGATTATCCATACCGTTATAATTAAACGGTGTATCGAGTTTTATTGTAAACTTATCACCTGCAGAACCTGCAGGGACTGTGAGAGACCCACCAGCCCTTACTATTTCATTCGTTCCGGCACCTTGTTCAACGTTATCTGCAAATGTTGCCGTCAAATCCGTCAGGGTAGTGTGACCCATTTTGATCGTCATATCTGGACAGATTACATCTGCAACCAAATCACTTCTATAAGTAAAACTGATTTCATTAATATATCCAGACCCTTCTATCTCCGACGATGGATATAATACTTGTACGTGCATATCAGCAGTAGGAACAAAAGTCACTCCAGTATACATATTCGCTGCTGGTATAGTTGAAGATTTTATAAATCCGCCAGTTGCTAGTGTACTACCACCGCCACTACCACCGCCGCTGCTGCTGTCACTGCTACATGCTGTCATTGCGACTACCGCCGCGATCGACGCCAGTACTGCCGTTGTCTTTTTGATCATTTTCATCTGTACTCCCTTGTACATAAATATAAGGGAAACGAATCCCTCTTGCAACCATTATATTCCTAGTAAATGAAAAGTAAACTGAAATCTTATGAATATTAAAAAACATATGATGTTAAAATACCATAGAGACAATGGATTTATGACGTAACAAGTTATATTTTTACCAACATGTATTTCTTTAAAAACAATCACAGATCTTGATGTATAATATGCCCTATGTACGCTATTGAAAGTCAGCAACTTAAAGCTTATCCGCAGCTCGCACACACCTTTACAACCCGTCACGGCGGCATTTCCAAACTGCCATACGAGAGTAACAACCTTGCTTTTCATGTCGGTGACGATGCCGAGACCGTCATCCAGAACCACAAGCGACTAGCCCAAGAGATGGGCTATGACTACACCAATCTCGTCCACATGCGCCAGGTCCACTCGGACAACGTCGTCATCGTCGACCCCGAACTCCATGACTTCGAGCATCCGCCGGAGTGTGATGCCCTCATCACCGACAAGCCCGGCATCCCCCTGATGGTCATGACTGCCGACTGTACGCCGGTCCTTTTTTTTGATCCGGTCCAAAACGTCATCGCCGTCGCCCATGCCGGACGTGCCGGCGCCATCATGGGGATCGTACCGAAAACTATAGAGAAAATGTGTACTCACTACAAAAGCCGAAAGGATGATATAGTTGTCGTTCTCGGTCCCTCAATAGGCGGATGCTGTTATGAAGTCGGTGAAACGATTGGCAAAGAGATACTGGAGAGTCCCAACGCTTTTGCCGTCATACAGAGAGATGAAAAATACTTTTTAGAAGTCAACGCCATTATCCACATGCAGCTTGAAGATATCGGCATCTTGCAATCGCACATCGACGACCTGAACATCTGCAACGCCTGCGAAAACGAGACCTATTTTTCCTACCGGGCAGACAGGCAAAAGACCGGGCGTATCGCCGGGGTTATAATGCTGAAAACGTAAAATCAAAAGTGTAGCTTTTACATCAAATCAATACGTTACTTTATAGTCAGTCTCAAACTTTCCTAAATTACTTTATAGCACTAGTATTCAACTTTTTTTCTCTGCTCGTACAGAGAAAAAACCTTGAGGAAAAAAAGAGAGTACGATACCCTTTGGCCACTATTCACTTTTTTTAAAGTATTAATTCAATACCTCCGTGCATTTTGGCACTACTGCCAAAATTAATGTCCTCACGTAGCGATGTATCACTCTTTTGACTTCTCCAACTGGCTGAACAGAAGTTCCTTTAACTCAATGCGACACAATGCACTGACTACTACCAGACAGTACAATAGGGATAAAAGCGTTAGCTTTTACGTTCATCAATGCGTCACCGCTTGACTCTTTTCGTGGCATCTGCAGAGCTGACTGAAGTGAGCGGAGTTCCGTTAAGAAAACGGCACTGTCTGAGTGTAGCGAGTTTGTCGTTTTTAGGAACGCCGAGAATGTAAGGAGGGGACCCGGCAGCTCGCCGGGCTCGAAGCCGCCACGAGAGCTTTTTCGTTTCCTTTTTGGCGGAACAAAAAGGAAAGAGAGGCAAGATAGAACTTTAATTGAGTCAAAAAACTTTTGAAGGATTACAGCTCTGCTTTTACTCTCCCCACAAGCTTCTCCGGACTCAACCCAAGCGAAGCTTCGACCAGCTTTGTATTACCGTGCGTGATGAACGCATCGTCGTACTCGAAACTGGTCAGTTCGATGTTGTTGATCTTTGCATCGGCCAGGAACTCGAGGATCGCCGAACCGACACCGCCCATCTTGGCACTGTCACTGAAGACGAACCATTTCGTATGCTTTTCTGCCAGCGCTTTTAACATCGCTGTATCGAGCGGTTTGACAAAACGCAGGTCCAAAAGCGCCGCATCTTCGTCCATCAACGCTGCGGTCTGAGCCGCACGTCCGACACCGTTGCCGTAACCGATAAAGAGGATGTCGCCTTCGCTTTCGGCCAGAAGCTGCGCCTTCCCCTCTTCAAAAGGTACGGCCTCCGGAAGGTCTGCCTCCAGAAATGCCCCCCTCGGGTAGCGCAGCGAAAGCGGGTGGTCATACCGGCTCGCAAACTCTATGGCATGATGGAACGACTTCTCATCCCTCGGCGCACAGAGACGCATGTTCGGAATGGCGCGCATGAAGCTGACGTCGAATGCCCCCTGGTGCGTCTCGCCATCCTCACCGACCGTTCCTGCCCTGTCCATCGCAAAGACAACCGGCAGATCCATCAGACAGACATCGTGGATCACCTGGTCGTAGCCGCGCTGCATAAAGGTCGAATAGATGGTACAAAAAGGCTTGAACCCTTCGGCAGCCAGCGCCCCCATCGAGGTCACCGCATGCTGCTCGGCAATAGCGGCATCCCAAAAACGGTCAGGGTACTTCTCAAGCAGTGGCGTCAAGCCGGTACCGCCCGGCATCGCGGCCGTGACACCGACCACTTTGTCGTTCTTTTCGCAAAGCTCCAGCATCGCTTCGGTGTAGATCTGCGTTGCTGCTTTGGCACCGCTTTTAGGTGCAGCCGAACCGCTTTCACGGTCAAACGGGCCGACCCCGTGCCACTTTTCATGCTGGCCTTCGGCGATCTTGTACCCTTTGCCCTTTACGGTCTGTGCATGGATGATCACCGGTTTTTTAAGCGCTTTGGCCTTCTCGAAGGTCTCGATAAGAATCTCGAGGTTATGACCGTCTACGGGGCCGATGTACTCGATGCCCAGCTCTTCAAACAAGATACCCGGGGTGATCAGCTTGAAGGACTCTTCAAAACGTTTGGCAAGATAATGTGCACCCTCGCCGAAATTGTCGACAAACGACTCGGTACGCCGTTTGAACTTCTGGTAAAACGGGCTTGCCATCGTCGAGGTCAGGATACGTGACAGCGCCCCGATCGGTTTGGCGATACTCATCTCATTGTCATTGAGGATGATCACCATCGGGTATTTACGGTCACCCAGCTCGTTCATAGCCTCAAAGGCCATCCCCGCCGTGATGGAGCCGTCACCGATCATCGCTACCGGGACACGGCTCTCCTGTTCCCCTTTGAGTGCGATCGCCTTGGCCGCACCGACACCCAGAGAGATAGAGGTCGAACTGTGCCCGGCGACAAAGAAATCATCTTCCGACTCGGAAGGTTTTGTGTAACCGCAGATCCCCTCGAACTGACGGAGTGTACTGAACGCATCCCATCGGTCTGTGATCAGTTTATGCGCATACGCCTGGTGCGAGACGTCAAAGATAAACGGGTCTTTTTTAGAGTCGAAGACCTTATGCATCGCGACGATCAGTTCGGTAGCGCCCAGTGTCGAACTGAGGTGTCCGCCGTTGACACTGACCACCTCCAGGATACGTTCACGGATATCACCACAAAGTTTTTGTAATTCATCTAATGAATATGATGATATGTCCATGTTTACCTCATTACTTGGGAGCGCTGCAGTGACCCTGTTCAAGCGAAACAGGGTTACGGATCTCCGTCTTATATAGCGCGAATTCTACCATCATCTCTTAGTTGTTCTGCTAAGAGATAAAGATTTTTCACAGCATTCTGGCTTTTTGTCAGATCAGAACCGGACAGTGATGCCATCACTTTTTTAAATTCGCCCGATGCCTTTGACGACATATTAGCAAAGAACTTCTCCTGCAACTCTTGTGTGACAGCCCTGAGTGCGAACATAAGTTCTTTTTTATTTACATGGCGCAAAATCTCTTGTATCTCTCTGTTGCTTAACTGTTGCAAAGCGGTACACTCTTTTTGCAGCAGGAAAAACTCTTTATACAAGGCTCTTTCCAGGCGCATCAACGCCCCATGCGAAACAGGTTTACTCTGCTCAAGACGCGAAATCAGAATTTTCCGCTGGCCGGCACGCATCTCTCTTAAAATATCCAACGCTTTTTTTGGGTCCAGCATCAACACTGTAACGGCCGCGATTTGAGGGTGCTGCTGATTGAGGTACCGCACAGCCTTGTCAACAGCAAACGCTTCGATCAAGACATAGCCGTCCCTGATTTTCAGAGGCGTAATGATTAATTTATCTCTGGCCTTTTCCAACTGCACGCCAACTGCTTCAGGGCTGCTTGGCGGTCTGTTAACCACAGGTATCTCGACTTTTGCTTCCGGGGTCGTATCAATCTTCAGCATCTTCTCTTGCGCTAACGGACGCGCCGTCTCATGCAATGGATCATGTTCGAAAAAAGAGTAGAAGATGAAGGTCATAGCACCTATAATCAGCACTAACATAAGGTAGATGGTATAGATTGCGACGTCTACGAACATGTCGGGGAGAGCCGTCGCTTGTGACAGCATAGAAGTACCGTAGAGAAGCAGTACAAGCGCACCGAAAAGAAGTGCCAGCAAGAGCTTAGAGCGTCGTAGCAAGCGCTGTTTAACATGCTGTGCCAACGCTTCAATCTTCACAGGTCGCGGCTCACATGTCAGAGCAGGGAGTCAGCCAGCTCGAAAAAACGGCCGTTTTGCGAAGGTGTACCGATGGTGACACGGATAGCATTCAGACCGTATCCTTTGAGATCGCGTACGATCATCCCGCGTTCCAACAGCGCTTGCGCTAGTTCGGAAGCACTTCTTTCGGCATCGAACACCAAGGTGACAAAGTTCGTGAAACTTTCGATCACCTGCAGATTGTGTTTTGCCGCAAAACCATTGTAGCGTCCCATCTCCTCAAAGTTTTTGGCGATGCACTCCTGCACGAAAGGCTCGTCGTCAAGAGCGACCGTTGCCGCCTCTAACGTCAATGTCGTGATGTTGAACGGCGGACGAAGTTTGTAAAACGCCTTGATGATGTCAGCACGGGCGATGCCGTAACCGACACGCATACCGCCCAGTCCGTACGCCTTGGAGAATGTCCCCAGATAAACGACATTGTCATAAGCATCGACAAGCTCTTTCGGCGTTACCGACTTGCTCGCATCTTTATAACGGGTATACTCCATATAAGCACCGTCGACCACTACAAGGGTTTCGGAATCGATCTTGTCTAAAAACGCTTTCAGTGCATTCGCATCGATAGCATCGCCGGTCGGATTGTTTGGTGTACAGATAAAGATGATCTCGGGTCTGTGCTCCAAATAGAGTGCGTAGAACTCTTCAAGATCATGTTCTCTCGATGTTGTACGCACGATCTCCGCGCCCACCAGTTTGGCATAGATCTCATACATCGCAAACGTGATGGAGTTCATCAGGACCTTGGAGCCTTTTGATGCTTTGGCATGGATGGCAAATTCGATCACCTGATCACTTCCCGCACCGATGATCAGTTCATTTTCGGCAACGTCATACTTCTTCGACAGCGCCGCTTTCAGGTTCATCATCGAATCATCCGGATACAGGGCCATGTTGCCGATGATCTTGCTGACCGCCGCCTGTACCTTCGGTGAACAGCCGTATGGGTTCTCATTGCTTGCCAGCTTGACAACATCTTTGCTCTCTATACCAAAATCGCGAACCACAAGCTCTATCGGCTTGCCCGCTTCATAACTGACGATATCGTCTAAAACCGGATTAAACTTCATAACTCCCCTCTTACATAACTGCCTAAGCAGGTGATCTCTTCTTTGTGGTCTTGCACGACCGATTGGATGTTCGCATCGTCAATATGCCCGTAGATATCCATAAAGAACCAGTAGGCAAATCCGCTCTCATCGTGGGCAGGACGTGACTCGATCTTGCTCATGTTGATCTTGGCCTTCTCAAAATCACTCAAGAAGTTGACCAGTGCACCCGATTTATCCGCATCTTTCAGGCGGACAAAAAGTGATGTCTTGTCTTCGCCGCTCTGCGCATTTCGGAAGTCGCTCAGAATAAAAAAGCGCGTGGTGTTGTCGTGCACATCTTCGATATTCTCAAACATCGTCGGTACCCCATAGAGCTTCGCGGCGATATGACTGCATATCGCTGCCGCTTGTGGGTCTTCCGACGCCAGGATCGCTGCTTTGGCGGTTGACTCGACCGGAATCTGTTCAATGTGCAGCAGTTCATGCAGCTGTAAAAACTCACGGCACTGGCCAAAACCCTTGTCTTTTGAGTAGATCCGTTTGATGTCCTTAAAGTGCTCCGCCTTGGTAGCGAAGGCCATATGGATCGGCATATAAAGCTCCGCCACGATCTTGATCGGGCTCTTTGCAAGCAGGTCAAGCGTCTCGCCGACAATACCGTCGCGTGAGTTCTCTATAGGAACGACACCGAATTTTGCACGGCCCGACTCGACAGTTTTGAAAACAGAGTGGATCGAGCCGACGGAGAGATAGTCACTCATCGCACCGAAACGCGACTCTGCCGCCTGGTGGGTAAAGCTTCCTTCCGGACCAAGATAAGCGATACGTTCCGGCAGCTCAAGGTTGCGCGAGACGGCGAAAATCTCAAGATAGAGCGCTTCAATGGCCGCATGGTTAAGAAGACCGCCGTCTGCTTTGGATTTAGCACTGAGACGTTCGATGATCGCTTTTTCACGCTCCGGACGGTAGATGGCACCGCCTGTCTCGTGTTTGATCTCACCGACACGTTCAACAACACGCATACGTTCATTCAGCAGATCAAGCAGCGCTTCGTCAATACGGTCGATCTCTCTGCGACAATCGTCTAATGTTTTCATATCTTCTCTCCCACTTCCATCATATCGGCACAGATCAACTCTGGTCGCTGTGCCGGTGCTAACATCGGAATGATCTCATCTGCACTCTTGTATTTTCCGCTCAGCACGAAGAGCGTCCGCATGCCCAACATTTTCGCACCGACAAGGTCACCGGTGACATCATCACTGATTATGGTGATTTTATCAAAACTTGCCTCATTTTCTTGCATCTGCAGCTTCTGCAGGGCACTTTCGTAAAAAAGCCGACTCGGTTTGCCCACCACGTCATACTCGGCCGACGTCGCAAAGCTGAGCATCTTCAAGATAGCACCGACACCCGGATAACGCTTTCCATCTTTGGCGTACAGTGATGTCTCGTGCATTCCGACCAACCGTGCCCCCTGCAGAACAAACTCTATCATCTGCGCATACTCTTCGCTGTCAAAATGCTGTTTGATACCGATAATGACTGCTTCTGGGGTTTGAAAGTCAAGTATGTACCCCAAGTTTGCAAGCTGTTCCAGAAATGTGTCCGATCCGTATACGGCAACCCTGCTACCGATTCCCACCTTTGAGGGCAGCAGCAGTAAGGGGTCCAGGTAATGTGCTTCATCGATACCGAACCCGAGTTTATTAAGATAAGTTCTAAACTCTTGCGAGCCCTGTTTTGTGTTGTTTGTGATGATCATGTAGGGAGTTCTATGGGATTGAGCCGGGCGATGAAGTCAATCGCCCCGCGAATAGGGCGACGATCTCTGTCGTCAATCAATGTCCCTTGAACATCAATAAAGTACATCTCAGTCCAAAAACTCTTTTTCAAGCGCAATCAGGTCCTCAAAAGTCTCACGACGACGGATAAGACGGTCTTTTCCGCCTTCTACTGCAACCTCTGCCGAACGCCCTCTTGTGTTGTAGTTACTACCCATACCGAAACCGTAGGCTCCGGCGCTGTGCACGACGAGAAGATCATCATGCTCAAGTGCCGGCAGTTCATAGTCCTTGGCCAGGAAGTCACCGCTTTCACAGACCGGTCCGACGACGTCCGCTTTACTTGTCTCACCCTCTTTGCCGATCGCTTCGACAAAGTGGTAGGCGTTATAAAGGCTTGGGCGGATCAGATCGTTCATCGCCCCATCGACGATGACAAAACGTTTGTCATCGTTCTTCTTCTCATACATCACCTTCGTCAGGAAGTAACCTGCATTCGCGGTCAGAAAACGCCCCGGTTCGCCGACGACCGTAATGTCAAGCCCGGTCAGTGTTCCGAGTATTGCCTGTCCGTAGTCGTATGGATCGATCGTCGTCTCATCATCATACTTGATCCCAAGTCCGCCGCCGACGTCGAAGAACTTGAGGTCGATGTCGATCGCCTGCAGTGAACGGACAAGATCGGCAACGATCTCGCTCGCTTCACGGATAGGGTCAAGTTCCGTCAGCTGCGAACCGATGTGTGAGTGGATCCCTACCGGGTCAAGATGTTCCGAGTTTTTCGCCCGGATATACATGCGTTTCGCCGTGTTGATATCAACACCGAACTTGTTCGCATGGAGCCCTGTCGAGATATAGGGGTGTGTCTTCGGATCGATGTTCGGGTTGACACGGATACTGATACGCACCTGCGCATTCATCTCTTTGGCGATCGTCTCGACACGTTCCAGTTCGCCGTCACTCTCGAGGTTGATGTAGAGAATGTCCCGTTCGATCGCCTCGCGGATCTCCTCATCACCTTTGCCCACGCCTGAAAAGATAATCTTGTATTTCGGTATGCCGGCCAGAAAAGCACGGCGTACTTCACCGATAGAGACACAATCCGCCCCGGCACCAAGTTTTGCAAAATGGCGCACAACACTCAGGTTTGAATTGGCCTTGACCGCATATGCCAATATCGCCTTACGCCCTTTAAAAGCACTTTTCAGAGATTCGTACTGCTGTGTCATATGATCAAGATCATACACATAAAGTGGGGTTTTATATTTGTTTGCTAATGCTTTAAAGTCCATCACTATCTTTCCTTACAGAGGCATTTAATTGCTGGAATATTAGCAAAATGGTGCTTATGAAGAGCTCGAATCGGTTGCGAAAAGCGCTGCAAAAAAGTGGGGAGAGCCGATTTATGGAAGAGGTTTTCTTTTCCCCGGTGTCGAATAGCGGCGCCACTGCCATATCGCCCCTATAAAAAGCAGTACGATAGGCAGTACGATACCGACTTCACTCGGTATCGCTTTGTTGAATGCCAGTTCGGACATGACAAAGAGGGTCGTCCAGCTGACGAGTGATGCCAAAATGGCCCCGAAACTGAAGAGCGTGATGTTCAAAAAACGCTGTGAGATCGGTACAAAGAAGAAGATAATGATCACCATGCTCGGAACAAAAAACGGACTGAGAAAGGTCTTGTACAGGGCACTCTTGATCCGATCGATGTTGACATTCTGTTCGTTTAACAAGAACAATGCATCGACGGCATCCATAATGGTATAGTTGACTTTGCCCTCATAGACCTGGTCGAGTATCTTCGGCTTAAAGCCTTTCAAGATCGACAGGTTCTCACTTTCATCGATACTGATACCCTGACCGTCGAACGATATAATATCCGGTTTTTTCAATAGGTCTGCTTTGGGGACATGCCAGCTTTCATCAGCGTAATAGGCACTTTTGGCGATCACGACTTCGTTTAGATCACTCCCCTCCATCTTAAAGATCCGTATATCCGTTGCACGTTGCTGCAGCGGATAGAGATGGCCGAAATAGACATATTGGTTTTCAAATGTAAAAAAAAGATTGGAGGTCGGCTGAATGTAGCTTGAATGTTTTTTGATCCCGCTGGCAAACTCTTCGGCTCTCGCAAATGGTGCCGTCGCGTGCAGCGCAATATAGAAAAAGACAACGCCAATGGAGACAACGACAAACGGCTTAAGAATGTCGTTTTTTGAGTACCCGATGGAGTAGAATGCGACCAGTGCATTTGAGCGGATCAGCAGCACTTTTGTCGAGATCATCCCAAAGACAAGCGAAAGTGGCAGCAGCATGTCGATGGCATAGAAGGTTCTGTAGACAAGATAGACGATAACGAGGTTGGCAGAGTCAGGAAGCTTTGCTGCGGCGTCCATATAGTCAAGGCCGACCATAAATAACGCGAGCGCCGACAGAATGATCAACGCATATTTGATGTAATGAAAAGCGATATACCGAAAAGCTAGCACAGCAAAATCCCTTTACATATAGATGATTCTAAATTTTACCCAATCTTGCTAAAGAGCGGCCTTATTGACTTACTCTCCGTCGGGAAAGGCGATCGGTTTGTTCGCTTTGTTGGGTACTTTTTTGATCGAGTACTTCGAAGCGACATCTTCCCAGGAAGGGGTTCGCCACAACGCCTCAATGGCATTGGCGGCCTGTGCGATCTGTGCTTTAAGCTGCTCTTGCTGGCTCTCGTCGTATTTGCCGAGGACAAAACTGGTGACTTCGCCTTTATGCTCCGGACGTCCTATGCCCATCCGGACACGAACGTACTCTTTTCCGATCAAAGCATCTGTCGACTTGAGGCCATTATGACCACCGTGTCCTCCTCCGATCTTAAAGCGGAGTGCGCCGAAAGGAAGGTCAAGGTCATCATGGATCACAATAACGTCATCAATTTTAAAAAACTTTTTTACAGCGGCGACTGAACGGCCGGAAAGGTTCATAAAAGTGGTGGGTTTGAGTAAAAAATGCTCTTTGATCTTGAATAGTTCGCCTTCGAAAGCGGCTTTGTTTATGGTGTCATGGGAGTGACGTGAAAGAAGTTCATCTATGACCATAAACCCGACATTATGTCGTGTTTCGGCATAGGCCGAACCGGGGTTACCAAGTCCGACAATAAGCAAATTACTTCGCTTTGATAATACTTAGTACACCAACACGGTCAGCATCGACAAATTTTACATTTTCGATAGCGTCAAGGTCACGGACAAGTACAGAATCACCAAGGTCAAGCTTTTCAACATTGACAACGATTGATTTTGGAAGTGCTTCCGGTGCTGCTTTAACAGCAAGACGCGGCTTAGCAACATACAGCATACCTTTGTTTTTAAGACCGATCGGTGAACCGACAGTCTCAACAGGTACATGGTACTTTGTCACAACACCCGGTTGTGCCACCATAAGGTCAACATGAAGAAGGTTTCCTGTTACTGCATGAGACTCATAGCCCTGTACAACAACATTCAACTCTTTGCCATCCAATTTGATTGGGAATGCCAAAGTCTCTTTATTACGAACTGTACGGATATATTCATTCATTTTGAATGCAGCATTGATGTTCTCAAGGCCTTTTCCGTAAATATTCGCAATTAGATAACCATCACGGCGCAGTGCTTTTGTACCACGTTTACCGATACTCTCTCTAATAATACCTTCTAACATAGTTAGTCCTTTAAATAAAATAGGCCGGATTATACTGAAAATATTTTAAAAAATAGGTTAAGTGGAATAGGTAACTGTGTTTGGGAGCGAACGAAACCGATAAGATAGCAAAATGTTGAAGCGAGATGTTAGCAAACTAAACGCGGCAGACAATAGCTGACTACGCCCGAAGGCGCAGTATCTGCGAGTTACAGAAAAGAAGAGACGCTACTGTTTGATCTGGAAAATCTCATCTTCCGCAAAGGCCTTCTCATCTTCGCCACTCTTAGGTGAAGCCGAGATCTTGCCACCCATACCTTCCATCTTAAGTTTAAGGTCTGAAGGCGAGGTCGCATAGTTGAATGCCTGTTCGGTCGAGATGATCTTTTGTCGCCAAAGGTCCAAAAGGTGTTGGTCAAAACTTTGTGAACCATAGATCTCACGACCCTCTTCAATGGCATCACGGATCTCAACATCCCGGCTTTCCAAAATAAGCTGTGCAATATACGGTGTCTTGACCATGACTTCAAGCGCTGCCGCACGTTTTTCATCGATGGTCGGTACAAGACGCTGTGAGATAACCCCTTGAAGGACCGAAGCAAGCGAAAGACGGATACGCGGTTGCTCTTCCGTCGGAAAACTTGAGACGATACGGTTGATCGTCTCTTTGGCATCCAGGGTGTGCAGTGTCGAGAAAACCAGGTGACCTGAATCAGACGCGTGAAGCGCTGTTTCAATGGTTTCACGGTCACGCATCTCCCCGACCAGGATGATATCCGGATCTTCACGGAGTGCGGCACGAAGTGCATTGGCAAAACTAAATGTATCTTGGCCGACACTGCGCTGGTTGACAACACACTTTCGGTCTTTATGGACAAACTCGATCGGGTCTTCGACCGTGATAATATGCTTACGCTTGTTCCAGTTTATCTCATTGATCATTGCCGCCAACGTGGTAGATTTACCAGAACCGGTTACACCGGTTACCAGGATCATACCACGTTCGATCTGGGTAAACTTTTTAAGAATAGACGGCAGCCCCAGTTCCTCGAGAGAGAGAATCTTTACGGGGATAACACGGAAGACCGCCGATACGCCCTCCATCTGAAAAAATATGTTGACACGAAAACGGGTGTGTTCATCATACGGATAGACAAGGTCAAGCTCTTTTTTTTCAACAAACTCCGTAAAACGTGTACGCAACAGCTCTTTGGCGAATGTCAGTGCATCTTCCTTGGAGAGGATATCACCTGAAAGCGGTACGATCTCACCTTGAATACGGGCACGAACAACCGCATTGGCTTTAATGTGAAGGTCAGACCCCTTTGTATCGATCATACGTTTAAGATAACCACGGATCTTCTCCAGGGTCTCAAAGGTCAACGAACTAATATCTATTTCTACTGGACTTGCCATACTTTACTCCAATTCATTTAAAATTTCTCGAAATGCCTCTTTAAAGGCTTCTAAACCATCATCTATCTGCTTTACAACAACCGCATCGAAATCAATGCCTGCTTCAGCTATCTTCTTGAAATGCGCATCGATGATCGTAGCATCCAACGGTAATTTTACCATTTTATCGCCACCTTTTACAAAAGCATCGATCGTCTCCACCGGTGCCGTGTTGACGGAGTGTGCCGCCAACAGTTCATCGATATAGTATGACGGACGAAGGTCATCGCCTTTTACCCCGGTAGATGCAAAAAGTGTTCGACATCGGTCGACCCCTTTGGCTTCGATAGCGCTGTAGATCGCAGCGGCATTGTAGTTGCCCGTCAATGCCGGGGTAATCCCTTTTTCTGCGAGTTCTGCATCCAGGGCACGGTCGATCCGGCTGACAAAGACACTGATCACCGTGTCAACGCTTGTACCGCTCTCTTTTTGTCCGCTTTCAAAGGCCTCTGCACACGAAAGCGCCTGCTCTTTCGAAAAGATCAGCGTTGCATTGACGGGGATGCCTTCACCTACCAATGCCTTCATTGCGCCATAACCTGCTTCCGTTGCCGGTACCTTGATCATGACGTTGGGACGGTCTATCGTCCTGTGCAGACGGAGACCCTCTTCGATCGTTCCCGCCGTATCATCGCAAAGCATCGGATCCACTTCGATACTGACATAACCGTCGTCACCTGCATCATAGAGAGGACGCAGGATATCCGCTGCCTTTTGAATATCAAAGATCGCAAGCGCTTCATATTTTTCTTTGGCACCCAAGCCATCGAGTTCCGCCAGCTGTCGTTTGTAGGCGGGTGATGTCAGGATCGCACTTTTAAAAATCGCGGGATTGGAGGTTGCCCCGTTGATAATCCCGTTATCGATCAATGTTTTAAACGCGTTATCCAGATAATCGCGTTCTATAAAGTCTGCCCATAATGCAAACTTCTTGTCTGTTAAGTACATCTGTTTTCCTGAGTTATTTATATCGGAATTATTATAACCCAAAGATATTGCAAAGCGATTAAGAGTTTGCACTATTTATGAACTATTGCGATCTTTATGTTACGCTTCAGTTGTATACCAGCGCTAGGTTGCAGTATTACTGCTTTGTAAACCGTAAGAGGCACTCTCTGTTGGCTCGCAGTTCAAGCCTGCCCTCATCATCGATCGCATAGCTTTCAACTCTGACCAGCCGTTGAAGGAGCTCTCTTTCGAGCGCCATCTGAGGACAAGCCATCATCGTTGACATCCCTTCCTTCAATCGGATCTTCGAATCCTCTGTTGTATAACTTCCGAAGATCTTATTGCAGCCCCCTTTTCCGCTGTAATGTCCATCTTTAAATATCAGATAGGCATCTTGCGGTACCGCCTTGCGCGTCAGACCGAAACTGACCAGTTTCCATGTGATTCCTTCGAACTGCTGCGAGGACACTTTAGGCATTGCATCTTCCTTCACTAGCGGAGATGATGTATTGCATCCCGCAATTATCAGGACGAATAACAAAATGAAAAAATAGTTTTTATACACAAGGTCTCCTTTTCTGTAAAGTTGAGACAGAGGCCGGCCCCCCTACCCGGTAATTTTTTCAAAAACAATGGCAGCATTTGTCCCGCCAAAACCGAAATTACAGCTCAGAACACGTTGCACTTCTGTTTTGACCGCACTGTTTTTGACTAGGTTGAGCTCTTCCATCTCCCCTTCACTCTCTACAAAGTTTATGACCGGCGGCAGCACGTTCTGCTGCATCGCAAGGATGGAGACTACGGCCTCTATGGTGCCCGCGGCACCTAAAGTATGACCGACCTGCCCTTTGATCGAACTCACATAAGGGCGCATATCGCCAAAGACCGTCGCGATCGCTTTTGCCTCACGGATGTCATTGTAAAAGGTACTGGTACCATGAGCATTTATGTAGTCGATCTTCGGCTCTCCGGCCATCTCAAAAGCATCGCGGATCGCACTGATGGCCCCACGTGATTCCGGCTGCGGCGTGGAGATATGATAGGCATCCGCACTCTCGCCGAAACCGGTGATCTCGGCATAGATCCTCGCACCCCGTTTTTGGGCATGTTCCAGTGTCTCCAGTACAAGTGCGCCAGCGCCCTCGCCCATCACGAAACCGCTGCGCTCTTTGTCAAAAGGCCGCACCGCCTCTTTGGGGTTATCATTATGATCTTTGCACAGCGCATTCATCGCACCAAATCCGCCGAGTGCCAGCGGTGTGACACCCGCCTCGGCACCCACGACGATCATCCCTTCGCCTTTGGAGAACTGCAGTGTTTTATAGGCTTCGATGAGGGCATGTGTTCCTGCCGCACATGCCGTGTTCTCGCTCAGGTTTGCACCCCTGAGGTCAAACTTCATCGAGACCTGGCCTGCCAGCATGTTCGGCATATAGGAGGGGATAAGAAAAGGTGAGATATGGGACAGTTTGGAGCTGTTTTTAATGTCTGCCGCCTCTTCGATAGAGCCAATACCCACAAGGCAGTTGGCACTGACGACACCAAATGCCGTGGTGTCGACATCATCCAAAGAGGCATCTTCATACGCTTCCATCGCAGCGTGCAGCCCCAGTTGGATAAATCGGTCCGCCTTCTTCTGCTCGCGTTTTTTCATTACCGTTGAAGCATCAAAATCTTTCACCTCAGCCGCGATCTTGCACTCGAGTTCGCTGCTGTCGCAAAGAGTAATCCTGTCAATACCACACTCTCCGTCGATGATGGCCTGAAACGACTCCTTGCTATGGCCCAATGCATTGATCATACCGAGACCTGTAATAACGACACGTTTCAAAAAAGCCCCCCTTTGATATCTTGAATAAGACGGTCACTCCATGCATCGATGTCGGTCTCCGTCTGCGAGGTCAGGATGACAAAAGAGATGTCATATTTCGGGTAGATCCGCATGATCGTCCTGTAGCCCGGTCCGAGACCCTGATGCTGGTAGTAGAACTCGCCTTTGTCATTGATGTGGTACCAGCCAATCCCGAAACTGATCTCCTCCTGCGGTGCGAGAAAGGAGTCGACTTTGACGGTCGGCGTCTCCAAGAAGACCTTTTTGGTCTTCTCATCGATCAGTTTGCCGTTGTTATAGGCGGAGAGGAAAAGTGCCATGTCGTGAACAGGAGCGACAAGCCCGCCGGCAGCCAGCCATCCGATATCAAACTGTTTCAGCCACTGCGTCATCCCGTCCCAATGGTCCTTGTTGGCACTGTCCATAAACATGCGCATCGCAATACCGGTGATCGAGAACATCTTCATCGTCCCGTAGACCTGGTCTTTTGCCATCGCATCGGTATAGGTGAACCCGCTTCGCATCATCTGCGCCGGCTCGACCACACGTTCCATCACCATCTCGCCGAAGTCCTCACCCGTCGCTTTTTCAATGATCCGACTCAGGATGATGTACTCCGCGCTTGAGTATTTGGCCTCGCTCCCCGGCAGATAGGGCAACTCGATATGATCAGCGGTCTCTATGCCGCTCGTTTTGGTATAGGCATAATAGTTGTCATCTGTCAGCGGCCGCACCTCTGATGAGCGGTCATTGATTCCCGAACTGTGGTTGAGCAGGTTTAAGATGGTGACCGTGACCTCTTTATCCTCATACATCGCTTTAAATCGCGGAAGGTACTTCTGCACAGGATCATCCAGCGAAAGGACCCCTTCGTTGACAAGCTGCATTGTCACCGTTGCCGCCAATATTTTGGTCAGCGAAAACACATGATAGACACTCTCTAAAGAAGTGGCCTGTTTTCTGGCAGAATCGTTAAAACCGAAACTGCTCTCATAAAGGATCTTGTCGCCTTTTAAAATAGCAAACGAAGCCGAAGGCGGAGTCTGATCATTGATCTCCTCGCGTACAAAACGCTCAAAACTCTCTACGCCGCCGAACAGGTTCAGGCTGATAAGAAGCGCCAAGAGGAGCGTTTTCATCTGCGGACCTTTTTCCCCATACTGTTCTTCTCGATACCTTTGACATTGACAAGTTCGAAACTGAAGTTGATCTCCGGATAGTAGCGTTTAAAAAGCGCTCTGACATCGTTTTCGCTCGGCATCTTCCGCCCCGCTATCTGAATCTCGAGACTCTCGTCTTTGAGTTTGGCACTGTCGCTTTTAATGGCGATCAGCGCATCTGTGGCCCCCAAATCATTTTCGATCATGTTTTCAAGCTCCACGATGGAGATACGCTTTCCGGAGACTTTAATGATCTCATTGGCGCGGCCTAGCAGTTTGAACTTTCTGCCTTCGAGTTCGATGATGTCCGTCGTCGTATAGGGACGTTTCATCAGCGTGATCTTCTCTTCAAAAAGGTGGCTGGAGAGATACGGAGAATCCACCACCATACGCGACTCATGGTTCTTGGTCACCGAAACACCATGAAGCGGTTCCCAGTAGGGATTTGTTCCTCTTTTTATCGCCACGCCGCCTGTCTCCGTCGAACCAAAGAGCTGGATGATCCGCGTGTTGTACTGCTTCTCAAAACGCTCGACCTCATCTTCTGTCAACAGCCCGGTCGATGACAGGAAAGTCACATTGTTCAGGTCATGCTCGCGTTTAAGACGCAGCAGTGCTTTGATATAGACAGGGCTGGTCACCACCAGGCTCTTTTTATCTTCGTGCAGCAGGGTCAGCTCTTGCGGGTAGTACTCCTCTTTCAACAACAGTTCACACCCCAGGCGTCTCGGCAGCATCAGACCGGAGAGAAATCCGTAGATATGGATAAAAGGGACCGTCACAATGATGCGTTCAAAGTTCTCGGGCGCAAAGATCGCCTTCAGTGCATCAAGTTCGCCTTCGATGTTCTCTCTGTTTTTGATCGCCCCTGTCGGCACCCCGGTTGTCCCCGATGTAAAGAAGAGTGCGTACGTTGATGCCGGCAGTGCGGCGCTGTCATTTTTGTGGTCATAAGAGGCAATACCCAACTCTTTAACGCGGGCGTCGATCTCTCCGATATTGTGATCATACAGGACAGGCGTCACACCCTGTTCAATCGCCTTGTGAAGGAGTCCGAACAGTTCCGGTTTGGTATGGGCACTGAACGTCGCCTCTTTGGTTGCCAGGATCTCCTGTTTCTCCTGGATCTCTTCTAATGTCGTGTCGTTTCTAATGCCGGCATTGTCAATATGGATAATATTCATACAGTCTACTTTATATTTTTTAAGTCTAATATTTATAATACAAGATGGCTTATAGAGAGGTATAGAAGAGATGTTAATTCGCTATTATAATACGATATCGAAGATCGGTACACGCCGTTTCCTGAATCACACCCGTTATCCGTCTGTTATAGGCATCGTATCGACAATGCCACTGCTATCGTTTTTGCACTGTCTGCAGTACAAACGTCGAAGCAATGCCCAGCGCGATCACCAGGCCGATGTGATGCAGTGCTCCGATATGGCTAAAGACAAAGATTCCGAAACCGGCGAAGGTGGTGAGCATGGCATAATAGATCGCTTCGTCTGTCTCCTCTTTGACATCGCTCATGTAGATGCCGTAGTCGATGGCTGCTACCATCACGATGATGAGTGCAAAAAGATGCATCACCGAGAATGAACCGAGCAGCGCCAGCGTTACAGCGATGACACCAAGAGGAAAGAGGACATAGTTCATGGCAATCAGGGCCCGTTCTTTCAACAAAACGACGAGCAGAAGCGAAATGAATCCAAAGGTCAGTGCCGCAATGACGACAAGCTGATCCAAAACATCTTCCACGCCTTTTTGCAGCAGCGTAGAGGCTTCCAACAACACCAGGTCGTCATCATAAGGAAGTGCATCGGCCTCGCTTGCATCAATAAAGGCCAGGCTCATCCACCTTCCGTCATCAAGTTGCAGGGTCTCAAAGCCCATAGTTTTTGCAACGACTAGATCCGGTTCGGTGTAGGTTATGTTATCGGTAAACCTGTAAGCATTGCTGAAGGTGCCGCTGCGAAAACCTACCTGGGTTGCTATACGTTCCAAAGTCTCGCGCAGGCTCCCGAAATCGATCGCTTTAACCTTATGGGCATACGCGTCAAAACCCTCTTTGGACCTGTTTATCTTAGCCAAGGAGCGGAATGAAGCGTTCTTTTTCTGAACGGCTTCCATCTTAAGCAGCATCTCATCCAAAGAGTGTCCGTAGACCAACACCGCACGCTCATCGGAGGCACCGCTTTTGACCTTCTCCTGCAAGGCGAGAAGTTTTGTATTTTGATAGTCAAGCTGGCGAAGGTCACCGTTGAAACGCAGTTGCGAGAAAGCAGCCGCGAGCAGCAGCAAGGAGAGAGCCAACACCATTTTAGAACCGATGAGCCCTTTTGTGACCGCCCGAAGCCGAAACCGTTTGGCTTTGGGTTCAAACTGCCACGATGCAAATAAAAAACTGAACTGAAAGTAGGAGAAAGCCAAGGCGGCGATCCCAAACAGTGCCAGCTGCTGAATCAGTGGGAAATCTGCAAAGTAAAGGATGCCAAAACCGCTCACCGTTGTCAAAAAAGCGTAAAAGACTTTTTTGCGACTCTTCTCTTTACCTGTGTAATAGCTGTGAAAGTAGTAATGAAAAAAGTAATCCACCGCCATCATCGCAATACCGGAGCCAAAGGCAAGCGTAAAGATGGAGACCTTTGGAAAGATAAAAGTGACCGCAGCAAGACCGACAAAAAGCGAAGAGCCCAATGCGATAGAGGTCAGCAACAAGACTTTAAAGTCGCGTAGGGTAAAGGCGTAAAAAAGCAGCAAAAGTATCATCGTTACGGTGATGATAAGGTTGACTTCACTTTTTATTTTGGCAGCGTTCTCAGCCGTAAAGAAATGCGGTGCAAAAGTGGTCACATCGGCGCCATAACCGTCGACAATGGCGTGCACCTCGTCGTAAAGTCTTTGTGATCCTTTTACATCGGCCACCCTGATCTTCAGAGTCGCCGTCAGCATATAGTTCTGGCCGTTGAAAAGCGCGATACCGTTTTTGCTTTTGGCTCCCGTCTGCTGCATCGGATCACTGAAAAGCTTCAGCGGATCAGAGGTGTTGAGACCGCTGAAGAGAAACGAGCTCTGCATCTCGTTATAGAGGCTCTTTAGCCGTGTTTCGATGTAGGCAGGCGAGGTTCTTGAGTTATTCAGGCCAAGACGCTCTGCGTAGTGCTTACGCAAATACGCCGCAGTCGGCGAGTGGATACTGTCGACTTTGAAGAACAGCTCCTCGATCCCTTCTGTTGCCTGCAACTTTGCCGCTATCGTCTCCAAACGCTCTTTGGAGGCAGTGTCGCTCCCCTTTGAGATGACCATCAGACGGTTGAGCGTCTGCAGTTGCGAAGCGTCTTCGAGCTGTTTGGTATAGCTGTTCTGCGGAAAGATGGCGAGCATGTCGGTACTGAAATGTGACGGCGAGAAAAGAAGTCCCGCCGAGAGCATAATGCTCAGGTAGATAAAGAGGTAGAGTTTATTGGGCAATAAAGAGCGTAATTTCATCGCCGTTACTCATCTTTGTCATAATCTTCTCCAGCCCTTTGGCACTACGGTGGACCACAACAGATTTTATCACTTTGTCCACCGGGGCAATCGGGGTAAGCATCACCACAGTCGTCGTTTGCTTGATCGTAAAATTTTCACTCAAGGCTGCATAATCGCCGCGATAGAGCTTATGGATAAAGTCCATGTAGACCTTCATCATCGGCTGTTCGTTGAGATCGACATGCTGTAGGGTATTGCCGCTGGCATCGGTGACATCCATGTAGGCGCCGTCATAGTTTATATGGCGCAGTTCGGGTTCCGTATACTCTATCTTCATCCCCGTATCGTCAAAAGTAATCGCACCTTTCATGTTTAAGGACTTGTCGATACTGTAGATATACCGTTGCTCTTTGAAGTTGTAACTGCCTGCAAAAAGCGTCATAAACGCCAGAAAAAGAAATACCGTTATCTTCATGCAAAATTCCTTGTCACTTCTATCTGCATCACCTCTCTGACACGGCGCATCAAAGAGCGTACACTCTCATCTTCTTGTGGGTAGATCGGGTCCAGAAATGTCACTGCAATGTCAGTCTTTTGTTGAGTCTTGGCGATGTTAGAGCCTTTTGAGACAATCCGACCCGTACCGTCGATAATAACCGGAACAATAGGAAGCTTGTTGTCGACACTGAGACGAAAAGCCCCTTTTTGAAAGGGCAGCAGTGTGTCAGAATAGTTGCGGGTTCCTTCGGGGAAGATAAAGACATTGACATTGTTTTGCAGCGCTCTGGAGAGTCGGTTAAAAACGGTAATCGCTGCATTGGGGTTATGTTTTTCCATATAATAGACACCCACCAGACGGGGGATCCTCAGAAAGACCGGCAGATCGCTGATAGGGTGGTTGGAGATCGTTGCAAAGTTCTGGATTATGCTACCGAGCAGGACAAAGTCAATCGATGACTGGTGTGAAGCGACATAGATAGCGGGTTTACAGCCGTTAAGGTTATTGCTGTTGTTAATAGTAATATCACCGATAACTGGAGATGCCTTCAAAAAAATGCGCCAGAAAAAGCGGACAACCACTTGAAATGACCAGCGAGGGTCACCGCCGGAAATCCAGACTAGCAGGGTGAACGTACCGGCGAAAACAAGTGCCAGGAGCATCAAAAAGATAAAAAGCCCGTAGATATAGGCGCTTAACAGTTTACTTGACACCGCGAACCTTTCCGTAGATGATCTGAAGGACCAACGCACCTCCGAAGAGAAGGTACCAGCCTACTGTCGTATAGAGTGCCCAGATCTGCATCGAAGCAAACAAGACAGCCACCTGCAGCACCAGGTTGACCGTTGTAATGATCAGCCAGTAGACATGGGAGCTTTCAATAAAGGCCAGTTTTTCATCGCTCCAGGCAACCTTGGGCGTCTTCCGGACCATTGTAGCCAAAAAGGGTCTCTTCATGATGACGGCTTCTGCAAATTTGACAAAAAAGAGCGAGGTGATCAGCACCGGGAGCAGCTTGAAAACAAGTGTTGAGTCCAAGAGCCAGACCAAAAGACCAACAACGGTTGCAGCCAAAGGGACCAGAACATTTTTAAAACGGTTTTTAATCAGTTCGTAGAGTGTCCAGGGTGCCGCAAGGCTGAAGAGCGCGACACCTACAGTGTGGGGTTCAAAAAAGCGAAGACCTACTACTATGAAGAGAACATAGAGCAGTGTCAATAACATTAAAGGCTTATCCTCTAGTCATGATCAGCGCAACGAACTCGTCCACTGTACGGATTTTCTGTGCATCTTCAGCTTTTAGGTCAATATTGAGTTTTTTATCCATCATGACAATGAGATCGATCGCGTCTAGACTGTCCATATCAAGATCTTCAAAAAAGTTGGCACCTTCGACGATCTCATCCTCTTCGACTTCAAATTCTTCTATTAAAACTTCTTTTAGCGTTGCTCTTACCAACTCTTCGGTCATTACTGTTCCTCTATTTTTTTAAAGATAAGCGAGGTGTTGATCCCACCAAATGCAAAATTGTTATTCATAACTATATCATGATTACCATAACGGTGTTCGAAAAGATAATCAAGCGGTGCGCAGGTCTCATCGACCTTTACAAGGTTTTTGTTTGCCGGCATCAGCCCCGTTTTCAGACTGATAAGACCGATGATCGACTCGACGACACCGCATCCGCCGAGGATATGTCCCATGTACCCTTTGGTGCTGCTAATCGGCGTTTTGTCGCCGAAGACAGCGTAGGTCGCATGCGATTCGGCAATGTCCCCTTTAGGCGTGGATGTTGCGTGGGCATTGATGTAACCGACTTTGTCCGGTGTGATCTGTGCATCGTCAAGCGCCAGACGCATCACCTGTTCCATTCCCTCACTCGAAGGAGTGGTGATGTGTTCACCGTCGCATGAGGTCGCATACCCGATGATCTCGCCATAGATCTTGGCACCACGTGCCTTTGCCGCTTCATACTCTTCCAGAACCAGAGTGCCGGCACCCTCAGCCGTGACCAGTCCGTCACGTTTGGTATCGAACGGGCGCGGTGTCTGATCCGGCTTGTCATTGTATTCGGTTGATGTGGCTGCCATGATCTCAAAGATGCCTGCGTTGTAGGGGTGCGCCTCTTCCGAACCGCCGACAAACATCATGTCGCTCATACCGTACTTAATACTCTCATAACCGATACCGATTGCCATCGACGACGAAGTACAGGCGGAGCAGGCAGGGATGTTGCGCCCGCGGATCTTGAACATCGCTGCGATATTGGCAGCGACCGTATGGCTCATAAACTGCAGAAAGCTCATGGAGTTCTGGCCGTTAAACGTCATCTCTTTCGAGATGGTCCCGATAGAGTCGAACAGTGCTTCGTCAGAGCCCATTGTCGAACCGAACGAGATACCCGTTCGGGGATTGGATATCTGCTCTTCGCTCAAGCCTGCATCCGCAACGGCATCCTGCATCGTCTTAGCTGCCATGATCGCAACACGTCCCATGGAACGTCGGCTTTTACGCGGAATCGCTTTATAGTCGTTCCAGTTGACAATGCCGCAGACACGTGTCTTGAAATCTTTGTACGCAGACCACTCTTCGATATGCTGTACACCGCTCTTGGAGTTTTCCAAGGCCTCTTGGAGTTCCTGCATATCATTACCGATCGGCGACAAAACACCGACACCGGTAATTACAACACGACGTGTATTCATCTTCTACCTCACCATTCCGCCACTGATATTGATCGTCTCGGCAGTGATATACGTCGCTTTGTCCGCTAGGAAAAAGACCACCTCGGCAACCTCTTCAGGCTTGCCGATACGTCGCAGCGGGATCCCTTTTTTCATCTCTTTAAGCGGTAAATCTTCTGTCATCTCCGACTCGATAAGGCCAGGGGCGACACAATTGACACGGATCTTGTAACGTCCCATCTCCAGCGCCAGCGCTTTGGTAAAAGCGATAATACCGCCCTTGGTCGCCGAGTAGTTTGTCTGTGCCGTATTGCCGGCAATACCCGAGACCGATGACATATTGATGATGGCGCAGTTTTTCTTGGCGATCATCTTCTCGGAAACCGCCTTTGTCACATAGAACATGCTGTTAAGGTTGGTATTGATAACATCTTCCCACTCCTCATCTTTCATCCAGAAAAAGAGGTTGTCTTTCGTGATACCCGCATTGTTGACCAGCACATCCAGATCCAGTTCGCCAAAAGCCTCTTTGACGCTCGCTTTGTCACTGACGTCACAGTAAACAATCTCACCATTCTTGACCTCATCCAGGATCTCTTGCGCCTTTGCCTGTTGCGAGCGGTAATGTATATAGACATAGTAACCGGCATCGGCAAAGGCGCGGACACACGCCTCACCGATCGCACCGGTTGCACCTGTGATCAGGACACGCTTCTGCTCACTCATGTTAAGAAAGTTCTCCGTTATTGATCATCTCGACCACTTTGACAATTTCAATGTCCATACGGCGGTCTTCGACCAGTGGCGGGATGACCGTACGGATCTTTCTGTAGATCTTCTCAAGCTGAGGAGAGATCCCCTCATGACCGCGAATATCAACAGCCTGTGCCAGTCCCATAAAGGCGATAGCAAGCATATTGTCAAGATCCGGAAGCGTACGTTTGAAGTTCAGTGCCGCTGTTGTTCCCATACTCACCTTATCCTGGTTAAGCGATTCTGTAGGACGGGAGAAGACAGAGGCCGGCATAATGTTCATCATAACATCCGCACTCAATGAACTCAGAGAGATCTGCATTGCCTTGAAACCGTGGTGGTGTGGTTTGTCAGAGAGCTTGAGGTTTTCACCGATCCCGCGGTTGAACTTATGATCGACCAAAAGCGAAAACTGTTTATCAAGCAGATCAGCCGCATTGGCAGAACAGATCTTCAACGTGTCCATCGCATGTGCGACATAACCGCCGTAGAAGTTACCTGATGTGTAGATCTTTTTGAACTCGCCGTCAATGATCGGATTGTCGTTGACCGCGTTACATTCGGTCTCAACCCATTTTTTAGATATCTCAAGGTTATCCCAGACAATCCCCAGTACCTGAGGTGTACAGCGGATCGAGTATTTGTCCTGGATACAGAGCGTATCATCATGGAAAAATTTCTCATAGCGCTCATCCTGTGCCTGGACAATGTCTGAGCCTTCAAGTTTTTTTGCCAGCTGCGCCGCACAGCGGATCTGACCGGCAAAAGGTTTCACCTCATGGACCAGAGGCTGAAGTGGTGTCCCGTCAGCGTGCATCATCTCAAATAGACCTGCAATAAAGCTCTCATAAGCGTGCATCCAGTTCTCAAACTTCTGCATTGCAATAATCGCGATTCCGCTCATCGACGCGGTACCGTTCATGATCGCAAGTGCCTCTTTTGGCTCTAGTTCATACGGCTCGATATCAAGCTCTTTATAGACTTCAGCACTGCTTCGGATCTCGCCTTTGTAGTAGACCTCACGCTCACCGACAATCGCTGCCGCAATATAGGAGAGCGGTGTCAAGTCACCGCTGGCACCGACTGAACCCTGCGCTGGGATTACCGGGATAATGTCATTATTGAAGAAATAGGCCAGACGCTCCAACAGGTTTGCCGTAACACCCGAGTACCCTTTCGAGAGACTTGTCAAACGGATCAACAAAATACGCTTACATTCATCATGCGTCAGCATCTCACCAATACCGCAACCGTGGAAACGGAAGAGGTTTTTTTGCAGCTCTTTTGCCTGTTCAAACGCTGAATAGTTCGTACCTGCTTCGCCATAACCAGTTGTGACACCATAAATCGGCTTGCCCGTAGAGATCTCATTAAGCAAAAACGCGTGTGAATCCGCAATCTTTTTTCGAAAAGCCTCTTCCGTAGAGACCGCCACCTTCTCTGTATGACAAAGCTCTTCATAGTCGATATGTTGTGCATTGATTGTAATTGACATCTATTTTCCCGTTAAACTGTCACTAGATGGTGCTTTAATAGACATACATGAATAAAAAAGGTGCCCAAATATAACAGTTGTAAATATTTTTTTGTATTCTAGCACTCCAACCTAATAAATTGACTGAAGTTATCCATGCGTATGGTGATAATTTACACTGCTATTTTTATTTAGCCGAGGGGGATTTTATACCTATAAGCCGAAGCAGGTTCTTGGCAAAAAGCCTTGCATGCAATTTACTCAGCCTGACGTTGTCTGTCACAGCATCAAAATGGCTGACACGCTCTTCGGGTTTTGGATAATGGACCTCGATCTCGACTTCCTCTATGCACCCGCCGCTCCAGACATAACGCACCAGCACTTCGATCTCAAAGTCATAACGCCGTTTCTCAATAGGCAGGTCTAATACAGCGACCGGGTACGAACGGAATCCGGACTGGGTGTCGTCGAGATGCAGACCTGTCTCCGTCCAGATCCAGAAGTTGCTGAACTTGCGTCCAAACTTCGATGAGCCGGGAACGTTCTCTGCAAATCTTCGACACCCGATCACGATACATTTGTCAAGGTCTTTGCCGATAAAGTTGGCGATCTCGTGCGGAAAGTGCTGTCCATCGCCGTCAACAACAAAAAAAGAGTCAAACCCCAGCTCTTTGGCTTTATGCCCGCCCGTCAAAATGGCTTCGCCCTTGCCCTTGTTCAATTCATGTCTTATAAGGTAGAGGTTTTCATCTTCATCAATGTTTAACATGACACCCGGTTCGGAACCGTCATCAACGACGATGACCGTACTTTTTGTTTTCAAGGCAGCATAGACAACTTCTTCTATAGTATCAGGATTGTTGTATACCGGTATTACAATACAGCTTTTATACAATGAGGACTCTCTCATATTTAATTTGCCAAATTATAACAGAGCGCGCCTTTATCGGATAAACCGATAATTCACTCCTATAAACGCTTTATTACAAGTTATTATATACATTCGGTTCGATATAATTCGCAAATGTTACTATAATTGAAGGAATTGAATGACTGAGTGTGATGTATTTATTATCGGAGGCGGTCCGGCCGGCTCAATTGCTGCGTTAAAACTGGTAAAAGCTGGCTATAAAGTCGAACTTGTCGAAAAAGTTAAATTTCCCCGTTTTGTTATTGGAGAGTCCCTTCTTCCACGTTGTAATGAGATTTTAGATGAGGCCGGGATCCTTGATGTTATCGAAAATGCAGGGTTCCAGTTCAAAGGCGGTGTCGTATTCGAAAACGACAAAGATGATATCAAGGTCGTCAATTTTGAAAAAAACATGGGACAAAAACACAACAGTTCATTCCAGGTCCGCCGAGAGACCTTTGACCACCTTCTTCTCAAAGAGGCAGAAAAAGCCGGTGCCCACGTCACAATCGAATCAGAGGTCACTGCTTACGATGAGGCTCAAAATATCGTAACCGTCATGCACAAAGACGGCAGCGAAGAGAAATATCATGCCAAAAAAGTGATCGATGCATCCGGATACGGCCGTGTCCTTCCGCGCCTGCTGGACCTTGACACGCAATCAAGCATGGCGCTTCGTGACGCTATCTTCTGCCGTGTTGAAAATGATATCCGCCCGACTGACGGGACAGACGGGTATATTTACGTCTATGTCGTCGGTGACAACGATGCCTGGATCTGGAACATCCCGTTGAGCCCGACTGTGACCTCTGTCGGCATCGTCTGTCCGGATGAGTACTTCAAATCGTTCAACATGACACAAGCGGAGTTCTGGGACCATATCATTACGACAGATCCAAATGCAAAAGCCCGTTATGCGACAGCGACCAAGATCAATGAGGTCGGTTTTATCGGCGGTTATTCAGCCAATGTCAGCAAGATGTTCGGTAAAAACTTTGTCATGGTTGGTAATGCCACTGAATTCCTTGATCCTGTCTTCTCTTCGGGTGTCACGCTGGCACTCGAGTCGGGTGCCAAAGCAGCCGACCTTACCATCAAAGAATTTAATGGCGACAGTGTCGACTGGCAGGTCGAATATCAAGACTATATGATGATCGGCGTCGATGTTTTCAGAGAGTATGTCGAAGCATGGTATGATGGCCGTCTACAAGGTATCCTTTTCTCAAAAATGCCGGGTGCCGACAAGATCGAACGCAAAATCGTCTCCGTACTCAGCGGGTATGTTTGGGACAAGAAAAACATGTTTGTCAACTCACCGACCGAAGCGGTCAATGCTACCTATAAAGCATTGACAGGCAGCGACCCTTTATAAGCCTGTCCTTCAAAAAAGCTCTCTCTCATGAGCAATACAGGATTTTGGACTGACCTGTAATTTCGAGGTACGGTGTTCCTGCCTCCAATTCTAAACTGAGGAAACTAATGTCAGAATATCGTGGCAGCCCCCTGGGTATTAAATTTGTTATAGCACTCTATAATTTCTTTGGTTATAAAGCCGCAAAATCGGTGGTCTTTGTCGTTGCGCTGTTTTACACACTGGTATCGCAAAAGAAACGCAGTGAACTTGCAAGTTATTACGCTGCTGTTGATGTCCCGGACACGATCATCTCCTATTTTCACCATGTCTATGCTTTCTCGCTCAATATCTTTGATCGCTTTATCGCCAAAGAGGGGACGGAGCAGAGCAGTGTCAAAGTCGAAAAAGTCAATCTTTCGGCATTTGAGTCTCTTCATAAAAGTGGCGGTATTCTGGTATTTTCGCACCACGGCAACTGGGCACAGAGTTTTAAAATGTTCGATGTCTATGATATCCGGCTCAATATTGTCGGAGATGAAGCGATCGACGAAAGTCTGCACAAGATCGAGAACAATGCCAGTAGCAATCAACGCATCAATATCATCAGTCTTAAAAACGGGATGCAGGCGATGCTGGACATTGCACGGGTCTTACAAAACAATGAGATTCTCATTATCATGGTCGATCGTGTCAAAGAGGATGGAAAATGGGTTGAAGTGGAATTTCTGAACCGCCCGACACTCTTTCACAGTGGCGGGTTCGAAATCGCTATTATGCGTAATGTACCTATGCTCGGGTGCGACATCGTACGTACCGGCGACAATGCGATCAAGGTCCATTTTTCAGAGATTATCACCTCCGAAGAAGCGTCAAAAGAGGCACGCCTTCACGATCTTGCACAACAATATGCCCGATTCCTTGAACACGTGGTCCGCGAGTATCCGTGGCAGTGGTTCAACTTCTTTGATTTTTGGAAAAAACGTTAGGTTAATGCCACTTCAGTTTGAAGTCGCCGCAGAGCATCTCACTGCTCTTATAGAGTTTGATCCGAACCCCACTTTTTGTAATGGCGATTCGATAGGTCAACCGCTCTAGCGGAAGAACCTTGTTGACAAACTTTGCACTTGTTATCTCATCGATATCTTTTCCGAGGATCTCGGCGACAATGTCGATCTGTAAGAAGCCCGGTAGCAGCGGCATATTCTCAAAATGAGCCTTGAAGACCGGATGGTCTGCATCGGAGAGGATGATCTCGACCGCTTCATCACTCTGGCTTACTACCTCATACAGCCCTTCAGAGAGATACGATTGGCTCATAATGACTCCCCCTCTTTTTGTAAGACAACAGAAAGCTGACCGTCTGCGATCAATGTCCCATCATCCAGTACACTGAAACTCAACATAAAGAAATTGTCAAAATTACTGATATAGTGGCTCTCGATCTCAAAACGCTGTTTGTCACTGCGCTGATACCATTTGGACTTGACTGTTAGCAGCATACCATTGGTTCGTTGTGGGACGTTGATGGCCTTTTTCTCTTCTGTCAGTTTCAAAAAGATCGATGATTGTGCACCGGCTTCAGAGAGCATGCTCAAGGTCGGTATTGTCTCAAACTCTACGACGGTACGCGCTTCGTGTTCGCTTTGTTGCAAGAGCTCCTTGACAAAACCCACCGGTGCTTTTTGCGGCAGATGTTCTATCAGTTCATTCAACGACGACATTATTCGTTCCCATGTGCGTTGATATAATCATAAAGACTTTTGATCGATCTGAAGGCTTGCTCTGACGCTGCAATGTTGGGGAATACAATACTATAGGTATTGTCCAGAAAGATCGTCAGCTCTATAGCATCGACCGAATCCAGTCCCAGGCCGTCATGAAAAAGATGGTCATTATCGCCGATCTCGCTGACATCGACCCCTTCAAGGTTAAAAAGATCAATCAGTTCTGTCTTTAATTTTTCAGTAGTCATCACGTAACAGTTATCTCCTAAAGCTCAAGGGCAATGACAGCGTCATCTTTGCCCTCACACGCGGCGACAACATCCAACATTGCCCAGAGTGACGGGGCATAGCCCTGATGGTTATTTGTAACGATCTCGGTATCGACATCGCTCTCCGTCGGCACCAGCGTCAAGGCGACACCGCTCTCGAGATAGTCCGTACAGCTGTTGACCTCTTCGATGTTCGGAATATTGATCGCCTCGCAACAGACAAGCAGTACCTCTTTAGCATGCGTTACAGCCTGCAGTGCACCGGTCTGCAGGACATTGGCTGACGTGGCATCACCGCTTGAGACCGTCAGGATCTCCTCTCTGTTACCGTGCAGCAGTGAAAAGTACGAAGGGGCGGTGTTGTAGACCGAATTTTGAAAAGCGGTCGGGCTGATCGGTTCATTGGCTGCGATTGCACCCACGATATCCGCTGTCGCCTGCATCTCGCCGTATGCCGAACCGTAGACAAGCGGTCCTTCTCTGAAACCGCAGGCATCGGCAAGATAGACCATCAGACGTGCCGAACGTGTCAGACGGCGGCGCAACATCATTTTGGGCACAATACGTTTCTCATCAAGATCTTCACATTTTGTCGCTGCCGACACTTGCGCCATGGATTTAACTCTGAAGTTCATTTTCATTTTACGGCTCCGAAAACGACGGCGGTGTTGTTGCCGCCAAACGCGAATGAGTTTGAGATCACATAGTTGATCTCTGCATCCACCGCTTCGCGGGGAAGGTTTACCTTCTCATTCTCTGCTACCTGCAGTGAGGCCTGCGGTGCGATACGCTGTTGCTTGATCACCTCGCAAGAGATAATGGCTTCAAGCGCACCGGCAGCACCAAGGGTATGGCCGGTTATCGCCTTGGTTGAGCTCAGATATGGATTGTGTGTAAAGAGTGTCTCAACGGCCAGTGCCTCCACCGCATCATTGGCTTGTGTACCCGTGCCATGTGCATTGACATAGTCGATGTCCGTTGTTTTGAGACCGGCATCTTCAAGCGCTTTTTGCATACAGGCGATGGCACCGCCCGCTTCAGGATCCGGATTGGTCATGTGAAACGCGTCGGAACTTCCTGAACTCCCGCACACTTCAACACTTGCATCGGTCTGTACGTTCTGCACGAGCAGTGCCGCAATACCTTCTGCGACATTCATCCCTTCTCGATCTCGCTGAAACGGCGTGCACGGCTGGCTGGATAGAACGCCCAAAGCCTGAAAACCGCAGACTGTGGTGTAACAGAGGGCATCTGCACCCACCACCAATACATTCTCATACGCACCTAGGTTGATAAGGCGCTGCGCCAGCATCATTGCATTGGCACTTGATGTACAGGCCGTTGAGATAGAGCGGCTGTCTTTAAAACCGAACGTTCTGTTCAAAGCGTCGGAGATCACAGAGATCGCATGCTCTTTCGGATTGATGTTCTTATAGCTCTTCTCTTTGAAAAAGATCTGTTCGCTTTTACCGATTCCCCCAACAGAAGAGCCGACGATCAGAAGCGTGTCATTAAAGTTGTCAAGATTGCTTTTGTCGAGCACGCTCTGCGTTACTACCGTCAATGAACTGAAAAACTCATTTGGGGCAAAAGAACCCAATCCGGCCTGTTGTTCGGGCATGTAGCTCGTGTCAATAGTGATACCACTCTGTTTTGAATAGATTGCCGTCATCAACTCCGCCGTATTTCCAGCGCAGCTTAGGGATTCGTAGGCGTTGACAAAGACACGGTTTTTTTGCATAAAACGACCTCTAAAAATTTTTAAAAATATACCACATAGGCACTAAAAACGAAGTAAGCCCGCCTATAGACAGCGGACTCTCGTCACACGTAATGATTCGCCGAAAGCGGCGATAAAGATCATCTCCCCCTCACCTTGTTCAATGAACCTGTTAACTGCATAAAACGAGCCCGTCTCAAAGAAACCGCAGCTCTCTTCATAGCCAAAGCGCTCTTTTGCGGTGTCTCGTAACAGCGTGTCGATCAGCTCGTCACTGCAGCGCAGACCAAATCCCAACTTTACCGGTTCCTGCACACGTTCTAGATACGCCTTCAGTGCTGCAAGGTCCATACGCTCGTTTTCGACTTCTATCGAAGCCAATGCACCCTCTGTACGGGTGTTAAGCAACAGCCAATTGCTCCCCTCTCCCAAGATGCGGTCATCGCAGATGCCCAGAAACTTTCTGGTGAAAGCGACTGGCTCCAGAAGTTCATCGACGCCGCCGACAAGGATCTGCTCCTCTTTGCCCAGCAAAAGATCGTTTTGGGCAAGCATCAACGTCATCTCTGCGACAAAACCGTGCTGCGCCAAATTCAAGTTTTTGCCGTGCAGGCCCAGTAACTGCGCCACATAAAAGCCTGCCGTATTACTCAACGAGTTGATAAAATCGACCGGTTTCGGCGGCTGATGATCAATGTAGCGCTGATCGCGAAGACGGTTAAATACGGCAAGGTTACCCTGTCCCGAAGCCATGTAGAGTGCTGTCTGAGATTCGATCGGGCTGCCACCCACAGCACGATGAGCACCCAGCATTGCCATCTGAATGAAACGGTCTGTACGCCGTACCATCTTGGGCGTTACCGCTTTCATAGCCGCCTTGACATCGAGTTCTTCACCCTCTTTACGGTTCAACATACCGATGTTATGGGCATAGATCATCTGGAAGCCTTTTCGATAATGAACGACGTGTTGTTGCCGCCGAAACCAAAATAGTTCAACATAAACAGGCCGCTGTCACAAGGCATTTTTTCCTGTAACGGTGCCAACTGAAGTGTTTCGTCACAGTTTGAAAAGTTCGGCGAACTTGGGACAAAACCCGCATCCACACACTCGAGTATCAAAAGCAATTCGCTTGAACCACAGCTGCCCAGAGTGTGGCCGATATAAGGCTTTAACGAGAAAAAAGCAGGAGTTTGCGCAAAAGCCATCAGCATACCGTTCATCTCGGCCTGATCATTTAATGTACTCGCCGTTCCATGGGCCTTTACCGCACTTATCTCGTTCTGTTGTACACCTGCTTTTACCAGTGCCGCCTTAATGACCTGACTGATACCGACGCCGTTTGGATTTGCCCCGGTCACACTGTGCGTTTCGCAGTTGCTGACGCCGCCACGGAAATACCAAGATGCATCTGCAATATCATCACGGCTGAGAAAGAGCGCACTGACAGCCTCTCCCAGCAAGATACCCTGGCGATCTCTGTCAAAAGGGGCAATTTTGTCCGGAGAGAGGAGCTGCATGGAGGCAAATCCCTCAAAGGTAACCGGTGCGAACATCTCCATCCCGATGACAAGTGCATAGTCGATCACCTCGCCTTCGAGCATCGATGCCGCATCCAAAACGGCATTGGCGCTTGATGTACAGGCCGTGTTATAGGTCAATGTAAAATCGTGCAGACCGAAACGTTTGATTAGCTGCTCTGCATAGTAGCCGTTACCGATCCGTTCACAGGCGATCACCGCCTCTTGCGAACCGTCAAAGTTCTTACCCAGCGGGAGGCTCAAAGAGAGATCATTCGACGAACTGCCTAAAAAAAGACCGCACCGTTTAAGCTGCTCAGACGTCAAGCCTATTTTATCGATCGCCTTTTGAACGACCTCTTCAAGATAATGCAGCGGTATGTTTACAGCGCTGTTGCGCTTACCGTCGTCGATGTTGTAGTAAGCGTAGGAGAGTGTCTCGCCGTTAAGCACCATGCTCTTGTCGACCGTGCGGTATGTCCCCTCTGAGAGATGCCTTAGACGCTCTTCTTTATTGCCTAGAGCACTGTATATCTCACCGCCGAGTATCGTTATCATTACACGCTACTCAGGCTGAATATAGTCGGCAAGATTGTTGATGGTCGTCACGACCCGGCGAAAATCTTTTGAGTCGCCAAGACGGACTTGAAACTGGTTTTGCAGGCCCATTGAGATCTGCAGGGCGTCAAGAGAATCCAGTTCCAAGCCACTTTTGTCGGAAAACAGTTCGACATCATCGGCCACCTCTTCCGGCGTGACATCCTCTTTTTCACACTCTTCGATGATCATCGTTTTAAGACGCAACTTCAGTGCATCATCTTGGGAACCTATCATGCCACTCTCCTTATCTTATAGTTAAATATCCCTGCTGCTATGATGAGTGAGACCAGTCCAAACAGTAACAGCCCCACCACTTCATACATCACATCGCTCAGATTGCCGCGGCGCAAAAAGACGTCCAAGAAACCCTCAAGGCCCCATGACATCGGTGAGACATTGGCAAAATCCTGCATAAAGTCCGGCATAACAAATTTCGGGACCATCACACCGCCGATCGCTCCCAGAAGTATGTTGATAATGCCGCCGATCGTAGTCGCCTGCTCAACACTGTCGACTATGACTGCGATCAAGATTGAAAGTCCGATAGCCGAAAGACTCAAAGAGAGTGATACGGCCATCAAAGCAGTGATGTCACCGCCTATTGTCAATGGTGCCGCTCCGAAAAGCGGGACGATGAACATGCCGACCGCTATCATCACCCAGACCTGCAGCTGGTTGATCAGCATATACGGAATGATCTTTCCGCCAAACAGGACCGCCAGAGAGACATTCATCGTGCTTAGACGCATCAAGGTGTTCTGTTTGCGCTCGCTGATAAATATCGTCGACATCGGTATGATAACAAAAAATAGACCGAAGACGATCCACGACGGCACACTCTGCTGGGTCGATGTCGGTTTTTCATCTTCCTCCAGCGCGGCGTAATGGATCTTCATCATGTTTGCTTCATCAAATTCTATTTTTTTTGCCTCTGTCTCATGACCGCGTATGCCGGCCTGCATCTCCTGTGCAAGGTTGACAGCATCCAGTCGCACCTGCATGACACTGCTCAATATCTGTGTTTTCAAGAGCATTAGATGACTCTGCCCGATATCTGATGCCACTTCGATCTGAAGTGCCGAGTTGTTGGCTTCGTTCTGTGTAAACTGGGACTTGAACCCTTGTGGTATGACAACGATAAACTGGACGCCCTCTTCTTTCGGTGTCGAAAAGGTGTCGCTGATATTATGCTCGTTCATCAGTTTGTTGGCACGGAGCTTGGATGTCAGGGAGAAGCTCTCCAGAGAGTTGTCCCGGTCGACGACTGCATATTCGATCAGGGCCTTCTCTTCGTTAAAGACATCTTTGAGTGCCAATGACATGATCAGGATAAAGACGGCCGGCATCACGAACAGTGCCGCAAGCGCGTGTTTGTCACGAGAGACCAGCAAGAACTCTTTGATCAGCATCGCTTTAAACATCAGCCCGTCCTTTCGATGTCAAGTTGATAAACAGTGACTCCAGCGTGGTTGTGCCGTATCGGATATTGCGCACAGCAATATCATTCGCTTCCAGCAACGCCAGTGCCTCGCCAACATGAGCGCTCTCTTTGCCTTTGAGCATCAAAGACCCCTCGTCAATAACCCTCAACGTTTCCATCGTATTGCAACACGTTTGCAACTGCGCCAACGGTGTCTCATATACCTCGATAATGATCTCATCGGCACTCTCGTTGCTAAGCATACTTTCGATGCTGCCCTGCTTGATGATCTTTCCGGCATTGATGATCGCCACCTCATCACAGATCTTCTCGATCTCCGGCATATAATGCGAGGTGTAGACGACCGTCTTATTTGCCTCTTTGAATGACATGATCGTCTCCAATATCTCGTTGCGTGATTCAGGATCGATACCGACGGTCGGTTCATCAAAGAAAAGAATATCCGGATCGTTAAGCAGACCGATAGCAATGTTGAGACGACGCTTTTGTCCGCCTGAAAGGGTGGCCGCCTTTTGATGCAGCATAGAGCCCAGACGGTTTGTCTCTACAGCATATGCGATGTTTTTCTTCAACGCCTCCGCGTCGATGTTCTGGATGCCGCCAAAAAAATTAAGGTTTTCGATAACCGTAAGGTTTTCATAAAAAGCGAGTGTCTGGGGGATAAGCGCACACCGCTTGCGGATTGCCGGCAGCTCTTTGTTCAAAGGAAAACCGAAGACACTCACCTCGCCTTCGTCATATTTTGTCAAGCCGTTGAGTATCGATATCAGCGTTGTCTTACCGGCGCCGTTTGGCCCTAAAAGACCAAAGATCGTCCCCGCTTTTATCTCCAGAGTTAGATGGTCCAGTGCCACCTTTTCACCATAACGCTTGAGCAGGTTTGTGATCTTGACCATTAGAACGCCGTCAGCATTTTTTTGTAGACTGTCGCTTCTTCATCAGCAATAGATTCAAGCTTTTTGGCGATAGCATCGAAATCGACCGTTTCGCTCTTCTTGGAACGGATCGACTTGGCGATCAGAAGCGCAAACTCGCGCCAGCTGTCGCCCACTGCCGTCATCATATCCGAGGCTTCCAGCAGTGTCTCGTTGGAGAGAATCTTTCCACTCTCTTGTAAGAACGAGGCATAGATGTAACGGAAGCCGGCACCGCCGGTACCGATCTCTTCTTGCATTCTGACAATATGCCCTAAAAAGAGCCTGGCATAACGGCGATCTTTTGACTCCAGTTTACGGATAGCTTTCGCTAGCGTTCGTATCCCTTTCAGACCAGCTATCGGTACCGGCGTTTTCAGCATTCGCTTAGCCACTGTTTTAACCGCTTTGGGAACAACGCGTTCATAATCTATCGTTTCCGGAACATGTACTGGGTAATAGAGCGCCCCTTTAGGTGCCATGACACCTTTGGCAAAACGTGCTTTCAAAAACTCTTGTTCATTGGCTTCTACCACATCATCAAGTACCGGATCGCTGATCTTATAGATCGCATCCTGCTTTGCATAGACAAGTAGATTGTGGCCATTAAAGTGAAAACGCATCTCCTCAGGCAGGTACGGCAACCAGAAAACCGATGTCTGTGCACCGACGATCCTGCCCTCTTTTAAGAGTACATCAAGACGTTCTTCCCCCTTCTTCGGCTGAGAAAACGTTTCAATCTTCATCTTGACCCCGAGGTTTTTTTGCAACCCTTTGATGATCGCTTTGGGAATCGATCGATATGCGATCAACGGCATACCTGCAAGCTTGATAAACGGCAGATAGGCAAATGTCAAAGCACTCGACAGGCCAAACGCCATCGGTTCGCTCAAGGGCAGCCCATGATGCGACAGCATCGTCGACATCACACCGCTTTCGCAATGTCCGGCATGTTGGTGTGTAAACTCTTTAGTTGGAATTGACAATTAGGACTCTCTTTCTGGAAGTTGTTTTAACATGTCGACAGTGATCCCCATCACATCGGCATAACGCGCTAGCAGCTTATCTGAAAGCTTGGCAAAAATGGCCGGTCTGAAGTGACGTTTGATCCGCCATTGAAAAAGACCGGTTGCTTGTGACAGGGATAGAAGATCAAGACGCTTGTCATACATATGAAACTCCAGCGGGGAGACCTCTCCATTGACACAGGCATCATACGCTTCATCAGCCAATCGCTTCAACTCTGCTACCGCCTGTTGGGTCGCCTCTTCTTCGACATCCCAACCGCTGGAAGCAACAACACCGTATTCACCATCTTCGCCTGTTGCGTAGATGGCACGTTTTGCACCACGATAAATACTGTTATTATCTTGAGGGACCTCTTGCTCTTTCATCTTCAGACAACCTCTAGCTGCATAAAGGACGTTGAAAAACGGCCGCTTTCAGGGATGTAGCAGAGCAGTTTCTCACCCACATTCAGCTTTCCGGAATGGAACAGTTCTTCAAGCATGATATAGATCGATGCCGAACCGGTATTGCCTTTGTATGGCAGATTGGTAAACCACTTATCTTGGGTGATGTCGCAATTTGCCTCTTTCATCCCAGCGTAGACCTTGTCACGGAAATAGCCTGACGAGTAGTGCGGTAGAAAATAACTGATCTCATCCGGGTTCAACGTCCCCTTTTCAATCAGTTCCTGCAGCGGTTTGGTTACCGTATATTCAATGATCTTCTCGTTCAGTAGTTTGACATCCTGCTTGACCGAGAAGATAGACTCCGTCAACCACTCTTGCGGTTTATATTCACGCCACCCCTTGAGACTACCGTCTTCCTGTTTCTCGCAACCGGCATACATACAGGCATCAAGCTCATTCGCATACGACTTTTGAACGATCCAGTCGATCTTGAGTGAGATACCTTCTGCGTTTGGCTGATCGCTCATCAAGACAGCGCCTGCACCGTCACTGAGCATCCAGCGCAAAAAATCCTTCTCAAACGCGATCTCAGGCTGACGCTCCAGTTTCTCAACGCGTGCATCGACCTCTTCTTCAAAGTTTTGCGCCCGCATTACCGAAGAGGCATTCTCAGAACCTGTTGTAACGGCGTTTTTGCTTTGGCCGCTCAATACCGACATATAGCCGTATTTAAGCGACATTGTTCCAGAGAGACAGATACCTGCCGTTGCGATCACTTCACAACTGGGGATGCCCAGTTCGCCGTGGACCATCAAAGCATGGTTTGGCAGCAGCTGGTCAGGCAGTGTCGTCCCGCAAGCCAACAGCTCGATCGTATTGATATCAAAGGTGTCTGAATGAAGCTTACGGATCGCTTCTGCCGCTATCTGCGCATTGGTATGGGTTATCTCACCGCTTTTTTTGTCAATGGCATAGTGACGCGACTTGATCTGATTGGAACGCAAAATAAGTTTTTTAGCACGAGAGGGGCGTGTTCCGACTTGACCCAATACATCTTCAATCTCACTGTTACTGACCGCTTCATTCGGCAAAAATGCCTGAATATCATTTATATAAACGTTTTTACTCACTACTCTCGCTACCTTCCAGATGGTTCTTCATAATATTTTACACTCTTTTCAATGGCCTCTTTACGCCATGGATAGATCAATTTTCTGACCAGTATGTTCAATGGCACAATCGTCAATACCAAGGTTGCCAAAAACAGTGCATAGATCGTGATAACGATCTTGCGCGCAAATGAACCGGGGCTGCCCGCTTTTTGGATCAGTTTACCCCAGACCAGAAAGGAGCGTGTCGCGATCTTCTCTGTGCCGACCAGCTTGCCGTTTACCGTAACGGCACCCATCTTTTTCAACAGCGGCTCTTTTTTCTTCTCTTCGTCATTTCCAAGGGCCTCAAGCAGACGGCTGCCAAAACGGGCACTCGCTTTCATATCCTCGTCTGAAACTCCGGCAGCCGGGAAGCCCCAAAAGGGATCTTTTTTACCGGTCAGCAGCCATCTTGGAGTGGTAATAAAGGCATAAATCGAACCACCCTGGTCTGTCAACACGACATTGTCGATGAGTGTCGCACCGACATCACTGATAAGCTTTTTCATCTTCTCCTGCGCCATCACCCACATGTCTCTACAGGCGATCAGTGTCACCACTGGCTTGTCTTTAAACAGCTGTTTGGCCTGCTCGCTCTGCATAAACCCCGTTACGGGGATAGACGGGGCCAGGAACCAGATCGTATACCCTAAAATGATCAGGTCATAATCATCTGCCAGATCAGCGATCGGTTTGACATCGCATCCATTCATATAGATCGCTTCGGGAAAAGCATCAAAAAAGGGATAAAACGGCCACGGATACGGGTACTTTACAACCGGTTCTATTTCACGATAATCGACCTGTACATCATCACTCACTTTTAACGGTCCGGTTACAGACTCCACCATCCTTGTCAACTGACCACTCTGCGAATAATAAAGAACTAAGACTCTTTTCATAACCACCCATAAATCTACCAAAAATTTTAATAAGGATTTTACCCTATGTGCCCATAAAATATAATAAGTTCTGTTTTTGACGAGCAAATATCTTTTCAGTGCATATAGAGGTCATCTCTACTATAATAGGCCTATAACTCTCTGAAGGAAATACATGTTTGACACTGATAAGCTTAGTTCGCTGGATGCACTGATGGAGGCACAAAAAATTGCGCATGCCCCGATCATTTTCCAAGTAGCCAATCTGCTTCGTGAATGGGGGATTTTAAAACTCCTTTATGAAAACAAAAAAAGCGGGATGAGTGTTGACGAGCTGGTGGCCGCAACAGATATCAGCGAATACGGTATCAAGGTACTCTGTGAATCAGGCTACAGTATGGGTGCCCTGAAATTTGTGGAGAATCGGTATCACATTACTCGAATCGGTTTTTTTCTTGCGTATGACGAGATGACAAATGCTAATTTCAACTACTCCCAGGATGTCAACTATTTCGGTATCCATGAGCTGGGTGATGCCATTAAAGAGGGGCGTCCTGCCGGTCTACAAAAATACTTTAACAAAGATTGGGAGACGATTTATCCCTATCTGACCGAGCTTCCGGAGAAGGCAAAAGAGAGCTGGTTCGGGTATGACCACTTCTATTCCGACTCCGCCTTTAAGACCCTGGTCGATCTGATGGCAGAGCGCAAGCCGAAAAAGATCCTCGACATTGGCGGTAATACCGGAAAGTGGGCCATCGCTATTACCTCTGCTTCTCCAGGAACCGAAGTGACCATCTGTGATCATCCGCTGCAGATCAAGACAGCATTTGCCAATGCTGAAGAGGCCGGTGTAAAAGAGAGGGTTCATGGTGAGGTCATGGACCTGCTTGACCACTCAAAACCGTTTCCAAAAGGCTTCGACGTCGTCTGGATGAGTCAATTCCTGGACTGTTTTCCGCCCGAAGACATCATCGCCATTCTACAACGTGCAAAAGAGGCCTTGAGCGAAGATGGGCGTATCCATATCATCGAGCCCTATTGGGACCGTCAACAGCATGAGATCGGTGCCTACATCCTCATCAACTGTTCACCCTACTTTACCGCCTTGGCCAATGGAACGAGCAAGATGTACCGTGCTGAAGACATGCACGAATATATTGATGCTGCAGGATTGGAAGTGGATGAAGAGATCGACAGGTTGGGTTTTGGTCATACAATGACCTCGTGTAAGAAAAAAAGCTGATCAAAAACCCTTTCTGTAGAAGAGAAGGTTCTAAGATAGCGCAGAAACAGAGTATTTACGCCTTTTTCTGCTCGTTAATAAAGTTACAGAGTGATTCGGCCGTTGCAAAGATCGTCTCTGCATCGGCAATATTTGTCACTTTGACACCAAACTCTTTCTCGATCACCAGTGTCAATTCGATCGCATCGACAGAGTCAAGACCAAGACCGTCATCACCAAAAAGCGGATCCGTATCGCTGATCTCGCTTGCATCAATATCTTCTAGATTGAGACCTTCTATGATTTTCTCTTTTAAAACATCAGTAGTTACCATGTTGTACCCTATTATTTTTTATTGAAGTAGTGTAGCACAGACACGTTTAGATAGGGTTAAAAGTGTTGTCAATAGTTTTTCCAGGCCTCTTCTGAGACATCGGCATCGCGGTATTCGTAAAGCAGTTTTAAAAAGTAGTCTCTATAGACCTCGATAGCGCCTAACGATTTAAGGTGCTCTGTCGGTACCTGGGCATCGACAAAGGCGTAGCCCCACTCTTTAAGTTTCCCGATCAACACGGCAAATGCCACTTTCGAAGCATCGCTTTTCTCGGCAAACATAGACTCCCCGCAGAACACCGCGCCCACACCGATACCGTACAGTCCGCCGACCAGCTCACCTTCATAGTAGGCCTCGACCGAGTGGGCTTTTCCAAGCGCATGGAGCGCTGTCATCGCTTCGATCAGTTCGGGCTGCAGCCAGGTCCCGTTCTGTCCCGGACGGTGGATGCTGGAACATCGCTCAAGCACCTCTTCAAACGCGGTATCAAAACGGACCTCAAAATGTTTCATCCGTTTTTTCAGGGATTTGCGAAGTTTAAAATCATCCAGATGAAGTATAAGGCGGGGGTCCGGTGACCACCAGAGTATCGGGTCACCCTTGGCATACCAGGGAAAGATCCCCTCTCTGTAGGCCAAAAGAAGCCGAGAAGGGCTCAGGTCACCGCCGTAGGCAACGATACCATCCTCATTCGCTTCGTTGGGATGGGGAAAACGGAGAGTGTAATCCAGTTTTGTGATCATTCACTGAAATCGAACGTCAACGTATCCGTATAGTCAACCTTGACCTTACCGCCGTGTTTCAACGCACCGAAAAGCATCTCGTCGGTCAGCTTGTCCTTGATCCGCTCCTGGATCACACGGCCGAGCGGACGGGCGCCCATAGCCACATCATAACCCATCTCAGCCAGATAGCCGCGCGCGCTTTCCGTAATCTCGACCTGTACTTTTTTCTTGGCAAGCTGTGCATTCAGCTCGGCAATGAACTTGTCGACAATGTTTTCAACGACTTCGATCTTGAGCGGCGCGAATTCGACAACGGCATCCAGTCTGTTTCTGAATTCCGGGGTAAAGAAGGCTTTGAGCTCTTCGCCTCGGGAGAGTGACTGATCGGCATTAAAGCCCATAACACTGGCTGCCTGCGCACCCACATTGGAGGTCATGATCAGAACGACGTTTTTAAAGTTGGCTTTGTAGCCGTTATTGTCCGTCAGCGTTGCACTGTCCATCACCTGCAGCAGGATATTGACCAGGTCGGGGTGCGCTTTTTCAATCTCATCCAAGAGCAAGACCGTGTATGGATGTTTGCGGATGACCTCTGTGAGCAGGCCGCCCTGTTCGTAACCGACATAACCCGGAGGCGCACCGACCAGGCGGGAAAGGGCATGTTTCTCCATGTATTCACTCATATCGAAACGCTCAAAGTGGATCCCCATCTCATCTGCAAGCGATTTGGCAAGTTCTGTTTTCCCCACACCGGTCGGTCCGGAGAAGAGGAATGAACCGATCGGTTTTTCACTCGGATTCAGCCCTGCGCGTGAGCGTTTGATCGCCTGTGCAACCTTCTCGACTGCCAGGTCCTGGCCAATGACACGTTTTTTAAGATCCGCTTCCAGACGCTCAAGTCGGCTCGTATCATCTTCGGTCATACGCGATGTCGGTACACCCGTAATCTTGGAGATCACTTTCTCGATGTCATGCGGTGTCACCGTATTGCGTTTTTTCTTGCTCAGATGGAACGAGGCCCCCGCTTCATCGATAAGGTCGATGGCGACATCCGGCAAAAAGCGGTCGCTGATGTACTTCTTGGAGAGTTCAACAGCTGCTATAAGTGCCTTGTCCATATACTTGAGATGATGATGCTGTTCATATTTTGAACGCAATCCTTTCAGAATAAGCACACTGTCTTTAAGCGACGGTTCGTCCACATCAATACGGGCAAAACGTCGGCTCAGCGCACGATCTTTTTCAAAGGCATTGCGATACTCGGCGAAGGTTGTCGCACCCATGCATTTCAGCTCACCTGAGGCAAGTGCCGGTTTAAGCTGGTTGGAAGCGTCCATACTGCCGCCGCTGACGGCACCTGCACCGACAAGGGTATGGATCTCATCAATAAACAAGATCGCATCCTTGGTCATTTTAAGCTCGTCGATAACACCCTTCAGACGCTTCTCAAAATCGCCGCGGTATTTCGTTCCGGCAAGCATCGCAGAGAGATCAAGCGCAAATACCGGAGCGGCATGCAGAATCGCTGGCACATCATCTTCGCTGATACGCAGCGCAAGCCCTTCTGCTATAGCCGTCTTACCGACACCCGGTTCACCGACAAGCAACGGATTGTTTTTCTTGCGGCGGCAGAGCGTCTGTACGACACGTTCGATCTCCTCTGTTCGACCGATCACCGGGTCGATCTTGCCCTCTTTGGCCTTTGCCACAAGATTGATCGTGTATTTGTCAAGATAGCTCTCTGCCTCATCATCGGCTGTCGGTGTCGTCTCAATATCCTGATGCGAGATCACTTCCAGGACATCCACTCGCGAGATCTCCTGCTCCTCCAGCAGTGCGATGGCAAAGGTGTGCTCTTCTTCAAACACAGCCGCCATCAGATCACCTACATCCGCCTGATCTTTTTGCGCACTTTGAATATGCTTGATCATCTTGTCGATCATGCGCGAAAGTGCGACCGTTTCAAACGGCTCCTGATTGACATCTTCCGGTAAAGGCTGCATCGTCTCGCTCAAGTACGCCGCGGCTGCCGCTCGCATCGCATCAACATCACCGCCGCACTCTTTAATAATAGCAATACCCTCTTTAGACCCGAGCAGCGCAAAAAAGACATGTTCTATTGTCAGATATTCGTGCCGCTGGTCTTTGGCATAGATAAGCGCTTTTTGGAAAATACTGTTTAGTTCTGCACTGATCATCTTACGCTTCCTCCATCGTTGCTTTTAGCGGAAAGCCCTGCTCTCTGGCAAGTTTACTTACCTGCATCACCTTCGTCTCTGCCACTTCATAGGTGTAGATGCCGCAGACACCACGGTCTTTTTTATGCACGTCCAGCATAATCTTTTCGGCCTCTTGATAGTTTTTATGAAAGACGTTCATCAAGACGTCGATCACAAAATCCATTGACGTGTAATCATCGTTTAACAGATAGACAAGGTACTGTTTAGGCTCCCTTACTGAGAGCTCGCCTTCTAACGCATGTTTGGTACTCAAATAAGGTCCTACTTTTATAGATAATAGAAAATGTAACAATCTTTGGGTGTTGTTTTGCTTAAGGGTAGGAGTTAGCTTGTTTTTATGAGGATTCGCGTCAACTATCTCTCTCCCAAGTAATCTGCAAAGGCACTCTCAACAAAGCTGAATTTTTAGACGCTATACTACCAATATGACCATCGAAAAAGTGCATACCCAAAAACAGTTACAGTGCATCGAAAAGCTTGCATTCGAGATCTGGCATGAACACTACACACCTATCATAAGCAGACCCCAGGTAGAGTACATGCTCGGAATGTTCCAAAGTAAGGAAGCGATGACAAAGCAGCTTGAAGAGGGCTATTTATACTATTTGTTGACACAAGAGAACGAAGCTGTCGGTTATATGGCCGTACAGCCTGAAAAAGGGCAGCTCTTTATGAGCAAGTTCTATATAAAATCTTCACACCGCGGCCAGGGCTATGGAAGGGCTGCCATCGATTTTCTAAAAGAGCTTTCCGACGACAACGCACTGAACGCTATTGTGCTGACCGTCAACAAAAACAACACCAACACTCTGAAAGTCTATAAAAGGCTCGGCTTTATCAATGTCGGCTCTCTTATCCAGCCTATCGGTAACGGTTATGTAATGGATGATTATAAGATGATAAAGAGACTCTAAAGAGGGAAAAACCCTCCTAGCCGGCAGCTTGAATGAAGTCCTCAATAATATCGTCCGGATTCTCAAGCCCGATCGAAATACGGATCAACCCATCCGTGATCCCAAGAAACTTACGCGTCTCCTCGTCAAAGTCACTGTAGATCGTTGAAGCCATATGAAGAGCCAGTGTTCGGCTGTCGCCGATATTGGCCGTAATCGTCGCCAGTTTCGTACGGCGCAAAAATGTATATGCCGCTTCCTGCGTACCCATATCAATTGTCATCAGAGTACCGCAACCTTTTGAGAACTGTGCTTCGTAACGTACATTTTGTTCATGCCCTTCGATAGAGGGGTGGTTGACCTTGATCCCCTTGGCATGTAGGGTACGGGCGATCTTCTCAACGCTGTTGACGATACGGTCCATTCTGAGAGGCATCGTCTCCAGACCTAAAAGCGTCAGGTAGGATGAAAACGCCGAAGCGCTCATACCAAAGTCGCGCATTGCACGCTTTTTAGCGTTAGCGATCAGGGCCATTTTGCCCATCTTTTTGATGAACTTATGCACCTCTTCGTAACGTGCTGTTTTGAACTTGTCGTCACATTCGTCAATAGCGCGGAAGACCACTGCACCGCCAAGGACTGAGGCGTTACCACTGATAATCTTGGTTGTCGAGTAGACGACGATATCCGCACCAAGCTCAAGCGGTGCAACGCTCATTGGCGTAATCGTGTTGTCAACAATAAGAACAATGCCGTTTCGGCCTGCAATGTCCGCAATGGCCCGAATGTCTGGCAGACGCATGTTCGGATTGCCAACAGACTCTAAAAAGATGATCTTCGTGCTCTCGTCAATGGCATCTTCTATACTTTCAAATTCGTCCACGTCAAAAAACTGCGTCGTGATACCAAAACGGGTGAGTGTTTCGGAAAAGTAGGAGTAGGTACCGCCAAACAGACCGCCGATACTGATAATGCTGTCACCGCTTTTGAGCAATGACATCGTCGCCAGTGTTGTTGCCGCCATACCCGAACTGGTAGCGACGGCACCCACACCGCCGTCCATCTCTGCCAGGATACTTTCGAGTTTCGCTGTCGTCGGGTTGCCCATTCGCGAGTAAAGCGGTTTTTTAATACTCCCGTCAAAAATCCCTTCGGCTGTCTCCGGAGAGCCATATCCAAAGGCGGCGGATTGTGTGATAGCAGGGCTAATCGCGCCCTCTTTGGAACCTACGTTTTGGACAAAATAGGTCGAAAACTCTTCAAAATTATTCATTAGAAACCTTAGTCGGGGCACAAATGAATATCTACTCAAAGCTGCCCTGCTGTAAAATGTGCGAAATTATAACAAAAAGAAATTAGAGTGGCTAAACGAATCTTCATAACCGCGACCAATACCGATATAGGAAAGACTTATGTTACGACGCATCTGCTCGAGCACTATGCGTCACTGGGTTTTAAAGTGGGTGTCATCAAACCTATAGAGACCGGTGTCGAAAATACGCCGATTGACGGCTCGCTTCTCTTTTCACTTGTCCATCGACTTAACCCGGACTTGAAGGCACTCGATATCAATGACATTGTCCCTATCCAGTTTCAGCTGCCGGCAGCACCCTACTGTGCCAATGGGGCCAGAGCTATTGACCTCACTGTTATCGATGCAGCGATCCAAAAGATAGAGCCTTTTTGCGATATTTTGATCATCGAAGGGGCTGGCGGGCTCTATGTCCCTATTGACAAAGAGACCATGATGATCGATCTTATCGAACGTTTTGATGCAAAGGCCCTGCTGGTCTCTCATTGCAGACTCGGTTGCATCAATGACACGATCCTCTCTATCAACGCACTAAGAGAGAGGGATCTGGACTTTATATGGACACTCAACTGCCATGCAGAAGATCAGAGTTTCCATACTGTCTCGGAACCCTATTTCAAAGACAATTTTCCCGACTTCACTATCTTTAGCTATGACATTGGCGACATTGCTAAAACACTTTTGCTATAATCATGTTCATAATTAAATTCGGTCAACAGGAGAGAGAGGATGCGCCACCTTATACGAACAGATGACTTTAGCATCAATGAGATAGAAGAGCTTCTACGCGATGCCGAAGCCTATTCAAAAGGCGGCTTTGATCGGATTTTACAAAACAAAATCATCATCACACTCTTCTTTGAGAATTCCACCCGTACAAAAAGCTCATTTGAAATTGCAGCGAAACGTCTGGGTGCGGAGATCGTACATCTTGATGTTGCAAAAAGCTCCACAAAAAAAGGGGAGACCCTGATTGATACGGCGACCAACCTGGATGCCATGGGACCGCATGCAATAATTGTCCGTCACGCCGATGCCGGAGTGCCCAAGATCCTTTCCAACCATACCAACGCGTCGATTATCAATGCCGGAGACGGTGCCCACGCGCATCCGACACAGGCCCTCCTTGACCTCTTTACACTCAAACAGCATTTCGGTGAACTTCAAGGCAAACGTATTGCGATCGTCGGCGATATCAAAAACTCGCGTGTCGCCAACTCCAACATCGAACTTCTGTCACGATTCGGTCTGAACGTCACCCTTGTGGCACCGCCACAGTTCATGCCTGTCACGGAGCTGCCGAGTACCTATCATCTTAACGATGTGATCGACAATGTCGATATTATCATGAGTCTGCGTACGCAGACAGAACGTCATTCACAGCAATCCTACGCTTCGCTCAAAGATTATGCCAGCGACTTCTGTATCACAAAAGAGCTGGTCGGTGACAGGGATCTGATTATCTTGCACCCGGGACCGGTCCATCGCAACATCGACATCGATGACGCCCTTTTAGCCGATGAACGCTGTAAAGTATTGCAGCAGGTCTCCAATGGGGTCTCGATGCGCATGGCTGTCCTTAAAAAACTTATAGATGCGCAATAAGATATCCCGACTTGCCTCCAGAGGCATCCCCTTTCTCCTTATCAGTGACTTCAAAGCGGATACGATTCTTGTCTATACAGAGGAGGAGCTCGATGGCGAAGATATTGCCTTCAGCTTCACCCCTACTGCCCCTCTTGAACCGACACCTTTGATCAAACACCCCATTGATTATCAAACCTACAAAAAGGGATTTGAGAAGATCATTGAGCATATCAAGGCCGGAGAGACCTATCTGCTTAACTACACCTGCTCTACACCGGTAGAGGCGACGCTCTCGCTCAAGGAGATCTACCAAAAAGCCCATGCATTGTTCAAACTCCGTTTTAAAGACGACTTTGTCTGTTTCTCTCCGGAACGTTTTATCAAGATAGAGGGCAATACCATCTCGACCTACCCCATGAAAGGGACCATTGACGCGGCACTCCCTGATGCTGAGAAGCGCATACTCACCAATGAAAAAGAGATGGCGGAGCATATCATGGTGGTCGACCTGCTTCGAAATGATTTGGGTATCGTCGCACGCGACATCAAGGTTGAAAAGTTTCGCTACATCGATCATCTGAAAACAGGTGCTAAAGAGCTGCTGCAGGTCTCTTCCATGATCACGGGAGAACTCCCCGCTACATGGCGAGAGACGTTCGGCGACATCATCACTGCCCTGCTCCCTGCCGGCAGTATCAGCGGTACACCGAAACGAAGTACCGTCGCTATCATAGAAGAGGTCGAAGCCCACAAAAGAGGCTTCTTTACCGGTATCTTCGGCTATTTCGACGGCCGAAACTTTGACAGTGCCGTGATGATACGTTTTATTGAAAAACAGAACGGTCAGCTTATCTACAAAAGCGGCGGCGGGATAACGCTTGAAAGCCGCGCTGAAGACGAGTACCAGGAGATGCTGGACAAGATCTATATTCCATAATCTGCGATAACATGTAAAAAACTTAATTTAACATCTATTGTAGTAAACTAATATTTTATCAGAAAGCGGATCAGTGACATTACTCAAGAAAAAATTTTACTCATGCATGAACAGCGGCCTTGAATTCGACGACAGTCAGATCGAGCTTAAAACCCGACACAAAGTTATCAATATCACTGTTTTTCTCGCAATCATTGGACTGCTTTTCGGAATCGGCATTACGCTGGTCTCAGGCGGTTCTTCAGCCGGTATCATCGTCAACCTGTCAGCCATTACGATTCTGATCGCCACTTCGATAGCTCTACGTATTTTCAAAAAACGTTTTGATCTTATCACAACCATCTTTGCATCCGAATTTCTGATCCTCTTCAATCTTCTACTCTTTGTCGCTGAGCCTTCACAACTCAAACATGTTTGGCTGTTGACCTACCCGGCTCTCATCTTTTTCTACAAGGGTAAAAATGCCTGGATCGCCTGGATAGGATATCTTGTCCTCTCTCTTTTTATCTCAAAACTCCAGCCATTCATACCTATGGACTACAGCTTGAGAGACATTGTCTACCTCTCTGTCGTTCTCATCATCATGACGATCGTCATCTATATCTATAAACATCAGATCGATCTTGGCAATGAGACGATCCGGAGCCAAAAAGTGCAGCTTGAAGCCCTGACCAAAGAGTTGGAATTTAAGGTTCAGGAGAAGACAAAGGAGCTCCAGAAGCTCAACGTCAGCCTTGAACAAAAAGTTGATGACAAAGCCAAAGAGCTTGTTGAAAAAGATGCCATGATCCTGGCACAGTCTCGTCAGGCAGCAATGGGTGAGATGATCAGTATGATCGCCCACCAATGGCGCCAACCGCTCTCCACTATTACGCTGCAGATAACAAACCTGAAGATTAACGCCCTGTTGGGCAAACAGACTGTTGATGAGACAAATACAGCCTTGGAGCATATTTCCAACACTATTATCTACCTCTCCGAAACGATTGATGACTTCCAGAGCTTTTTTAAACCCAACAAGAAACAAGAGCGCAAAAGCATCTGCGAACTGGTTGAACGCGGAACAAGCTTTGCAAAACCGCGTTTAAAACTCGCTGATATCAACCTGATCAACACATGCAGCGAGGATGTATACATCCTGACCTATCCTAACGAATTTGCCCAGGTCATCATCAACATCATCAATAATGCCATTGATGCACTCTTGGAGAACGCCATTGAGCAACCTATCATTAACGTGAACATCGTTCACAACAACCATACAATCGAGATCAGTATCAGTGATAATGCCGGAGGGATCGCTTTGGAGATCATCAACAATATCTTTGAGCCTTACTTCAGTACCAAAGGTAAAAACGGGACAGGGTTGGGTCTTTATATGAGTAAAATGATTGTTGAAAAAGAGTTTGGCGGTCTCTTGCAGGTCAAAAACAACAGCGTTGGTGCTGAGTTTACAATAAAGATCCCTTACGCTAATCATTAGCCAGGGATTCGACCAGTCTCCTGTTTACATTGTCACAGAACTGTTCAAAAGAGGGAAGTTCCAAAAATGCTTCGCGCTGTTTCATGCCCCACATAGGCTCAGGAAAAAAGCTGTCTTCTTTAAAACGTGCCATAATATGCCAGTGGACCAGAGGGACGTAGTTTCCAAATGATGCGATATTGATCTTGGTAGGTCGATAGTAGGCGAGCATCTCTTTTTCAATAATATCCAGTGCTTCAAAGATCGCAGATTTCTCTTCTGCACTGCATTCGCTGAACTCTTTACGTTCAGTCTGGGTGAAAATCTTCAACCAGGGGATTTCACTTTTTTCGATTTCAACACGTATCAGACTGTTTTGATACATGCTAATGGAGTTTGTCATCTTTACGGCGACGTTTGTGACGTCGCGACTTCTCCCCAACACGTCTCTCTGAACGGTGATGGCGTCTTTCTGGAAGTTTACTTTCATGCTGAAGTTGATTCGATTTTCGACGCCCCTGATGCTCAACACGACGATCTTTCAGACCCGAGCGGCGTTTCTCTTTTCGTCGATCTTTTTTGCCGCTGTAAGGGTTGTGAAATTTCAACCAGAGTAAGATTATCACCAAAACACCAAAAAGAATTCCGAATGTCTGCTTGTCAAGTTCCACAGAAAACCTTCTAAAAATTATATTTGCATAGATTGTATTCTAACAGAAAAATTCAAAAAAAAGTAACAGAGCGGTTTCCCCGCCTGTCTAGAATATTGGAAGTTACTTTGAAAGAGGTGAAAAAGGCACCAGGGCCGAGCCCCAGGTAAGGCCGCCGCCGAAAGCGTCAAGCAGCATCATCTCGCCTGCTTTGAGTCCGCCTTCTTCATAGAGATCATTGATCGCCATCGGAATGGATGCGCCCGAAGTGTTCCCGTATTTGTGAACTGTCAGCACCACCTGCTCTTCACGCATCTTAAGTGCATCCCCAACCGCTTTTATGATGCGGTAGTTGGCCTGGTGCGGGATAAAATGGTCAATGGCATCCGCACTGATATTATTGTCAGCCAAAATCTCGACAACGTCTTTCGTCAAGGTACGGACTGCAATCTTGAAAGTCTCATTACCCTTCATCTGAATAAATGATGCTTCTGACTTCAGTTCATTTTTGTGAGGATTTCCTGTTCCACCATCCGGTGTCATCAAAAAGTCACCTAGACTTCCATCTGCAGCCGTATGAAGATCGACAATAGCTTCATCTTTGTTCTCCGTTGCAGAGATCACAGCTGCTCCGGCGCCATCACCGAAAAGGATACAGGTACCGCGATCAGAGTAATCTGTGATCGCAGACATTTTTTCAGCACCGATGATAAGGACGTTTTTCTTCATACCCGATTCAATAAAAGCCTTGGCAACACCCAAGACATAAATAAAACCGGTACATGCAGCTGAAATATCAAATGCAGAGACTTTGTCGAGTCCCATCTTATGGGCAATGACGGTTGCCGTCGAAGGCATATTAAAATAGTCCGGAGAGATAGTAGCAACAACAATCATATCGATGTCACTCTTTTTCAATCCAGAACGTTCTATCGCTTTTTCTGCTGCTTTGACACCCATATCCGAGGTCGTCTCATTATCTGCCGCAATACGACGTTCTTTAATACCTGTACGTTTTGTAATCCACTCATCAGTGGTGTCGACCATTTTAGTCAAATCTTCATTAGTGAGAATTCTTTCAGGTACATAAGCACCGATAGAGCGGAAAGCAGCGTACATTATTTTCCTTCGTTTAATTCAGCAAGCGAGCGTTCTATGTGTTCATTAACGCCAGTATCAACATACCGGATCGCCTGGAAGATAGCATTTTTAATCGCTTTGGGATTACTTTTACCATGTCCAACGATCGCACAGCCTTTAATACCGATTAGCGGTGCACCGCCCTCTTCAGCGTAATCCACCTGCTTTTTAAGCAATTTGAAGACTTTTCGCATCAAAAGTGCCCCCGTAATAGCGACCGGCGATTTACGAATATAGTCTTTGATAAAGAATGTCATTGTCGAAGCAACGCCTTCGGCTGTTTTCAGTACAAGGTTCCCGATAAACCCGTCACAGACTACGACATCACACTGGCCGTTGAAGATATCGCTACCTTCAACATTCCCGATGAAACCGTCAAAGCCCTGGAGCTTTTTAAATGCCGCTTTGGTGACTTCATTACCTTTTGATGCTTCCTCGCCGTTTGCAAGGAGCCCGATGCGAGGGTTTTCAACACCAACCATATCGCGTGCATAATACTTCCCCATCACGGCAAACTCAACCAGGTTATCCGGATCACAATCGACATTGGCACCAACGTCCAACATGACTGTTCTCGTCTTACCTTTACTTGGCATCATTGTGACCAGCGCAGGGCGTGAGACATGTTTCAAACGTCCGAGACGCAATGTTGCGACAGTCATTGTTGCGCCGCTGTGGCCAGCAGAGACAACACCGTCAGCCTCGCCTTGCTTTACAAGCTCGATTGCTTTATAGATAGAGCTCTCTTTTCGCTTTAAGGCGTCAGTTGCAGCGTCAGACATTGAAATAACATCATCTGCATCCACAATCGAAATCTTATTTTTGTAACCCTTAGGTAACAAAGACAAAATCTCTTCTCTCTTGCCAACTAATATTGGTTCGAACTTACGCTCTTTTAGTGCTAGTAGACAACCCTTTACAATTGGTTCGGGACCGAAGTCCCCACCCATTGCGTCAATCGCAATCTTAATCATTAATTATTTGTACTCGCCGGTAGTAGGGTTAATGTGGTGTGGTAACTTATATGTCCCATCTTTATCTTTAACCGGGCGCGCTAGTGTAATCTTGTAGTGTGTTCTGCGTTTTGCTGAACGTGAGTGCGATACTCTTCTCTTTGGTACTGCCATGTTTAATTCCTTTCTAGTTTTTTACAGTTTTCACAACTGTGATAATCACTTCTGATTAATTCGATCTCACTGTGAATCAACTCATCAAGATCTAATACATCTTGTATCTCGATAACATCATAGGTCTCATCGAAACCCTTGTAGATACCATCCGATACAAGCATCTCTATTTTTTCGTCTAACATTGTAGCGAAATCTTCCGCACAAATGTCACATGTGAGCACAATCTCACCCGACAACTCTGCCTGAAGTAGAGCTAAGTTACGTTCTTTAAAGACAACATTGCCTTTCAACGTCACACCTTCTGCGCTTGTTTCAAACGCTGTCGGTGTATTTGTAATACGTCTGAACGGTATGTTCATACGTAATTACGCGATTTCTCTCTCAGCGAAAAAGAAAGCGATCTCAATTGCTGCATTTTCTACAGAGTCACTGCCGTGAACTGCATTTGCATCAATGCTCTCAGCGAAATCAGCACGGATCGTACCAGCTTCAGCTTCAGCAGGGTTAGTAGCACCCATAAGATCACGGTTTTTCTTCATTGCGTCGTCACCTTCAAGAACTGAAACTACAACAGGACCAGAAATCATGAAGTCAACAAGGTCTTTGAAAAAAGGACGCTCAGCGTGAATTGCATAAAATGCTTCAGCATCTTGACGTGAAAGTTGAAGCTTTTTAGTAGCTGCGATACGAAGACCGTTGTCCTCAAAACGAGAAAGGATCTTACCGATAACACCTTTAGCTACTGCATCTGGCTTGATAATTGATAGTGTGCGTTCCATTCAGAACTCCTGCAAATATGAAAATTTAGAGTGGGATTATATCGAAATATAATTGTGTTTTAGTTTAAATAAAATTATAAAAAGAATATTATGAAAAAAAAGAGTAAAAGCGTATCGGCAAAAGCCGATACAAGTAGAATTAGTCTACGACGTTCTCACGAGCAGCACGTGCTTCGTCAGAGATATCTTCGCGGAATGGCATTTCTGCATCTGGATCTTCCATTACAAAGTCTTTACCGTCTACGTAGTTTGGACCATTGAAGAATTCTTTGTCATCACCAGCGAATTTTGCATCCCAAGTGATACAACCTTCAGTCGGACATGCAGTTGCACAAGCCGGCTCGTCATGGTGACCAACACACTCTACACATTTATCTGGATAAACGTAGTATAGTTCCTCACCTGTTGGGTTATCATCCTCGTCAACAATTGCTTCTACCGGACATTCGTCAATACAAGCGCCACAGTTAATACATGTGTCATTAATAAATACTGCCATATTCAGTCTCCTATTAGTTATTTCGAGCTAACTATAACACAAGAATAGTAATTATTCGCAAATATTTCGACTAACTTTCTGCCAATACACAAATTGTTACACTTTGTACACAAAGCCCTGCACAGTAGGTTTTAAAAGTCGTTATCACTTCTAAATCACTATAAAAATCTAGTCATATCGAGATTTAATTCATAAAAAAATAAACATAAGCTTATCTTAAAAAAAGTCAAAATAATTGGAATGTTTTGATTGTGGAAATAGATGGTCAATTATGACCGACGGCAACCGTATTGTACCGCTGGATTCAGCCTGGATGCTGCCGCTATTGCAGCGGCATCGGAACTGGAATGTTTTACAGGCCCAGATAGGATGCTATCTCTGCAGCTCTGTCCGTCTTCTCCCAGGTAAAATCCTCATCTTCGCGGCCAAAATGGCCATAAGCTGCCGTTTTACGGTAGATAGGACGAAGTAGATTAAGCGACTCGATGATCCCTTTTGGTGTCAAATCAAACAGCTCTTTGACACAGGCTTCGATCTTCTCTTCATCAACCACACCCGTTCCATGCGTGTTGACCATAATTGAGACCGGTTTGACAACACCGATTGCATAAGCGACCTGGATCGTCACACGTTCACAGGCACCCGAAGCAACCAGGTTCTTGGCGACGTGGCGTGCTGCGTATGCTGCAGAACGGTCCACCTTGGTCGGATCTTTTCCGGAAAAAGCACCACCGCCGTGCGGGCAAGAGCCGCCGTAGGTGTCGACAATGATCTTGCGTCCAGTAAGACCGGCATCACCCTGCGGTCCGCCGATCACAAATTTGCCGGTCGGGTTGATATGATACTGAACATTCTCGCCCAACAGTTCTGCCGGGATCACTTTTTTGATCACCTCTTCGATGACATCGTTATGCAGTTGCTCCTGCTCAACATCTTCATGATGCTGTGTTGAGACGACAACGGTCTCTACAGAGACAGGCTTATGCCCAACATACTTTACAGAGATCTGTGCTTTACCATCCGGACGGAGATACGGAATGACTCCTTCCTTACGGACCTGAGCCAGACGCTCGGTCAGGCGGTGAGCAAGGTGAATCGGCAACGGCATAAGTTCCGGCGTCTCTTTACAGGCAAAACCGAACATCAGTCCCTGGTCGCCGGCACCGATCTCACCACCGGCCTGGGCAACCCCCTGGTCAATGTCAGGCGATTGTTCGCCGATAGCGTTCAAGACTGCCGCAGAACGGTAGTCAAACCCATAGGTAGCATCGGTATAACCGATCTCCTTTACTACTGCACGTACGATATCCTGCATCGGGGTATACGCATGTGTTTTTAATTCGCCTGCAATTACACAAAAACCATTCGAAACCAAAGTTTCACACGCTACGTGTGCTTCAGGATCTTTAGCAATAATGTCATCCAGAATAGCATCGCTAATCTGATCAGCCATCTTGTCAGGATGCCCTTCTGTTACAGACTCAGAAGTAAAAATATACTCTCTAGTCATCGATTTCCTTTATTGTTTATCCTTCACCTTAACACCTCTGCTTAAATCAGTCGCATGGCATCTTTTATAAAATGAAAGTCCGCGATTATAGCTGAAAGCTTTTTAAAGTTTTTCCGCTATTTACCTCTGCTTTATTTTATTTATTTTTCTTCTGCTAAAATGCATCCGAACAATATCAAAACAATGGAGACCACCTATGCTAGTAACAAACAAAGCGCCAGACTTTACAGCAACGACTGTAATGGGAAACAACGAGATCAAAGAAGATTTCAACCTCTACGAGAACTTCGGTGAAAACGGAACGGTCCTTTTCTTCTATCCACTGGATTTTACATTTGTATGTCCTTCAGAGATCATTGCGTTCGATCACCGTTTGGATGAGTTCAAATCACGCGGTATCGAAGTGATCGGTGTATCGATCGATTCCCAGTTCTCTCACTTTGCTTGGAAAAACACGCCGGTCAACGAAGGCGGTATCGGTCAGGTCCGTTACCCGCTTGTTGCCGACCTTACCA
>JBFFUI010000004.1:0-94524 GCA_041571435.1 Sulfurimonadaceae bacterium
GATTGTCTAGGTGGCTATAGAGAGAGGGAAACGCCTGGCTCCATTCCGAACCCAGAAGCTAAGCCTCCCTTCGCTGATAATACTGCACCTTTCAGGTGTGGAAACGTAGGTCGCCGCCTAGTTCTCGGATTAATCTTTCACTTCTATCACTACTTAAACATCAAACAATATAAACTTTTTAACAGTACATTCTTACGCGTTTGTCTGCGTATTCATTTCTTTGCATAGGCTGTATCCACCTTTTATTACAAAAACTTATTAACTAATCACTTTTTTTCTATCAATATTGATGACAGTTGATTATTCTTTTATATATTTATATAGACTTGTAGGATTTTAATAGTCAATTTGATTATGGTATATATTTGGCTATAATAAAACATTATTATTGGGGTTGTTAGTGTGGTAAAGTCTCTTCTACTTTTATTTCTATCGGTACCTGTCGCTTTCGCACATAGTGATCATACAATCGAAAAGATATGTAAAGAACTAAAGCTGGTGCCTGCCTCCAAAGCTATTGTACAGTGGGAACGTGTGTTCAGCAGTGAAAAGCGTATGAAACGCTACCGTATCGATCAGCTCTCACCGGAAGTACAGAAAGAACTAGAAATCTACTTAATACAACATGCTGCTGATTCTTCGCAGCCAATGGTCCCGGGTTTGTAAAGGATGTTGATGCGATTTATATTTTTATTGATCCCATTATTGCTCTCTGCTGATATTGATGAAGACAGGATCAAACGTTTAGAAGCTCGAATAGCACAATTGGAAGGTGAACAGAACAACACGGTATCGACACTGGAAGACATGGAGATCGTTGTTGACAGTGTCGAACGCAAGTCTTTTATGGATGTTCTCGACTTCACACCAGAGGTCCGACTCCGTTTTGACAGAATGGACTATGAAGTAGGTGTTTTTGAACCGGGTATAGGAACACCAATTAAAGATGAAAACGGTATTGATATTCCAGGAACTAGAAATAGAGATGATTTTGACAAAGACTTCGGTATCGCTTCATCCGTGCGCTTCAGACTTAATATGCGTGCGAATGTCCTGGATAATGCCTCTTTTTATGGCCGGTTGGTCTTTCAGCACTCGACACAGTCGAATGAGCGGTTGTGCATTTTATCACATGATATCAAGTCATCAGGCGCATTGACAGGTATTGATTTGGACCGTGCCTATTTTGATTACAAGTTAAATCCCTCTTCCGATTACCCGTTCATCTTCAGTCTGGGTATCCTGCCGACATCCGGCGGTACACCGATGCAGTACGGTGAAGTCAGAGCGAGACAATCCGTTTTTCCTGCTCTCGTATTTGACATGGACAGTTACGGTATGATCCTTACTACAGAGTTGACACATCTGTTTGGCGGCAAAAGCTTTTTGCGTGCTATTGTCGCACAGGCGTATACGTTAGACCCCAATATCTATCCGTATCAATGTAACCGCGAGACGATCGATAATGCCAATATCTACGGGCTCTACTTCGACACCAGGTTTACCTATAACTCTTTGTTGAGTCTCGGGGTCAACGTTCTTGACCATTTTAAAGCGCACCCTTATCTGGGTCCCGATGTATCGGCTAATGATGCGCATGATCTCGGAACAATCGTCACCTTTGGTCTAGGCATGGATGTTAAACAGCTCGCCGGAAGCGGTTTGACAGCTTTTGCACATGGTGCAACATCACACGGTCAAAGCAACGGGAACATAGATGACTATGGACCAACGTCACCGATAAACTTTACGAATTCATCGTATGCCACTGGATCATTGATAGAAGATTGGGGGTATGCACTCTATGCTGGCCTTCTTTATGATCTGACATCATCATGGACATTGGGCGGTGAATATAACTATGGAAGCAAATACTGGTTTGCCGCGACGCAGGGTGCTGAAGATATGTATAACAAACTGGCGACGCGGGGGCATGTCAGTGAGGGCTATCTGATCTGGAAACCCAACAGACACTTTTTTGCCAAAGCAGGGTATATGTATTCATATGAGGACTATACCGGTTCCGGCTGGCACTTTGGCGAACCGATAGAAAAAGGCGGCAGACAACATGTTAGTTACCTGCAAATGAATGCGAGCTTCTAGATGAACCTACGAATCAGCAGTTACATATTGATCTTCATCTCTATTTTCTTGTTCATCATCCCTCTTTATATCGGGAACAGTGCCCTGTCCAAATCTACAGAAGTGGTTGAGAATATCCAGGAAGATCTGCTGGAGATGGTAGAACTGACATATGCCATCGAGCATAATGTCTATAAGCACCGTAACGCGCTTTTGGAGAAGATTATAAAAAACGAGGCGGTTGATTTGGAGTTGGAGGGGTTGGATCTTGAAGAGAACATAGCGCTTCTTGATACGACGATCAACAAAACCAAGGATACTGAGCTCAAATCCATTCTCAGCCGTCTGCAGAAACGGATTGTTGCGTTTGGATATGTCGAAGAGTCTATGGTTGAGGCATGGGATTCAAAAAACCACATAGATTTTGAGGATGCACTGGCCGGATACAGCAGCGTTGCCCGAAAAGTAGCAAGCGATGTGGTCGAACTGCAGGACTTGAGCGGTATCCATCTTAATGATGCGATTGCTGAAGTCCGTGAGGGTACCGAAGAGGTCAAAGCTAATGTGACCTACTCTGTATTTGGCGGCATCGCCCTCCTGCTTTTTGCTTTTTACTCGATGCAGCGGCTCAACACAAAGTACAAAGTCCAGACGGAACGTGCGTTGGAGGCGGAAAAGGAACAGAGGAAGCTTCAACAAAAACTGGAGAATTACTCGTTAGACCTTGAGCGGGATGTGGCTAAAAAAACAGAAGAGCTGGATCACCGTTACTATCATCATCCGTTGACGCAATTGCCAAACCGTAACCGTCTGATTGAGGACATCAAATCGATGGGCGCTATCAACATCGCGCTGTTCAACCTGGACAAATTTCAGGAGTTTAATGACTATTTCGGTGAAGAGCTTGGAAATGTCGCGATCAAAGAGATGGCAAAGTTCTTTCAGGAGAGTACGCCGGATTCGTGCAGGCTCTACCACATCAATGGTGATGAATTTGCCTTTGTCAACACTAAAGTAGCTCTCAAAGATAAGTTTATAAAAGGGATAAAAGGGTTGCAAAAGAGCCTTAACTCAAAGCAGTTTTCCTATGGTGATGAAGTGTACATCCTGATGGCAAGTGTCGGGATCGCTTCAAGCAGCGTGAACCAGCTGGCCTGTGCCGACATCGCACTGAAAGAGGCAAAGAAACACCATTCCGGACTGGCAGTCTATAACTCATCGATGGAGATGGAAAAGGCTTATGAAAAGAACCTGCTCTGTTCCAAGAAGCTGGTCCAGGCGATGGAACGAGATAATATCGTACCTTATTATCAAGCGATTGTTCCACTTAAAGACAGTAGTATGCCGATTCGCCATGAAGGGTTGGTCCGTATGATAGAAGAAGACGGAACGGTAACACCGCCTTTTCAATTTCTTGATATCGCCAAACGATTGCGCCTCTATCCTAAGGTAACCCGGACAATGTTCTACAAGGTACTTGATACGATCCAGAAAGAGAAGATCGCGATCTCCATCAACCTCTCTGTAGACGATCTGAACAATAACGATATTGTCAGTATGATCATCAACACGCTCAGCTCGTTCGAATATAATCATCTAGTGACCTTTGAGATCCTCGAAACTGAGGCAATGGAAAACTATGGCGATGTCCAACTCTTTATTGATTCGGTACGTTTCCACGGTGCCAAAGTCGCCATAGATGATTTCGGATCGGGGTATTCCAACTTTTCGCATATCTTAAACATGCATGTCGATTATATAAAGATCGATGCCTCACTGATCTCAAATGTTGATACGGACAAGAACTCCAGATTGATGGTCGAGACTATTGTCAAGCTTGCCCGTCAGTTGGATATTGAAACCGTGGCCGAGTTTGTGAGTACTGAAGAGATATACAACACGGTCAAAGAACTTGGCGTCGATTGGGCGCAGGGCTATTGGCTGGGTAAACCGGTATCACTTGATGAGATGCTTAAGAGCATTGCCTGATGCACGAGCAGAGCAGCTGGCGAAATAAACTCTCTTCAGAATTTGAGAAAGAGTATTTTAAAGACCTGATCAAGTTCCTTCGTGACGAAGAGGTGTCGCAGACGATCCTCCCCCCTAAAAAAGAGCGTTTCAGTGCGTATAACATCACCCCGTTTGAAAATGTAAAAGTCGTCATCTTGGGCCAAGATCCCTATCACGGCCTTGAACAGGCTCACGGTCTTTCGTTCTCCGTCAAAGGGGAGCAGCCGCTGCCGCCATCACTGAAAAACATCTTTAAAGAGTTAGTCGATGATATTGGCTGTGCGATGCCGAAAGAAGGTGATCTTACCCATTGGGCAGAGCAGGGTGTGTTTTTGCTTAATGTCGTTTTGAGTGTGCAGGTGTCTCAGGCCGGTTCGCATCAGCAGAAGGGATGGGAAGCGTTTACCGATGCAACGATAAAGCTTTTGAGTGATGAGAAAGAGCACCTGGTCTTCATATTGTGGGGAAAACCGGCGCAAAGCAAAGAGAAGCTGATCGACACCAACAAACATCTTGTCCTGAAAGCACCGCATCCCTCACCGCTCTCGGCATACCGAGGGTTCTTTGGCTCGAAACCCTTCTCAAAGACCAACGACTATCTTCGCACCAACGGCATCACACCGATCGATTGGGCCTTATAGCGCTCCGAAAAGGCCTTGTGCTCTCAGCGTATTGAAAAGAGGGCAGAGATGGGAAGATGGTCCGAGTAGCCTCGTGCCATATGGTGTTTCGGATAGTTTCGGCTGCGTTGCCATCGGTAGATCTTTTTGTTTTTGTAAAGATAGGCCGGTTCAAATTTTTGAAAACTGCCGCTGACGTACTCGATTCCCTTGCCGTCGTTTAGTTTTGGGGAGATAATAAGACTGTCCAGCCCCTCACCCCTGCCACGATATTTATGGCTCCATCGGCTCTCTGGTGGCAGTTCATACCAGAGGTTGTAGGCACAACCGTTACATGACTTCAGGTCGTTCAGTGTGACCGGTCTGTTGTTGCTGAGTGTCTGAAGGATATGGTTGATTCCCGTAATACCGTCGGTGTCATTGTGCTTTCGTTTTCGCACAAAGGTCTCGTACTCTCTGTAATCCGAGTTGAAATCACCCAACAGGATGTAGTTGACATCTCCCAGGGTGTTCAGTCGCTCTTTTAACACCTTGGCCGAGACAATACGTTTGCTCTCGGGACCGGACTTGGACTTCCAGTGGTTGACGAAGAGGTAGAGGGTCTCAGTGCCCAGCTGCACCTTTGCTTCGAGGATGTTACGGTATTTGTATGCGGCCGTGACACGCAGCTCTTTGGTCTGCAGCGGGTATTTTGAAAGCAGCGCGACTTTGACTGTCGTATCTTTGGATGAGGCGATGGCGTAATACGGAAAATAGAGCCCGTCGCGCTGTAGCTGCGCTTTGAGGTCTTTAAGCGCCTGCAGTGATTCGATCTCCTGCAAAGCGATGATGTCCGGAGCCATATCGACAATGACCTTGGCGATGTTTTTGAGTTTGACACGGTAGGTGTCACTGTTCCATCGCCACGAGGTGTTGGGGATATACTCTTCATACTCATGGCCGCTGTAGTTGAGATCGAAAAGGTTTTCGACATTGTAGGTGGCTATTTTCATTTCAGCTCCTGAAAGTGCGATGGCCAGCCATAAAAAAAGCGGGAGAAGTTTTTTCACCCGATCCCATTTAGGCGTAACAGACTCTGTGTCTGAGGTTCACGGCCGAGCAGCTCTTTAAAGAGTACCTGCATGCTCTGTGATCCCCCTTTGGAAAGGATGATGTCCAGGTAATCCCTGCCGAGTTTTGTGTCGAAGATACCCTGGTCGACAATGGCAAAAAACGCGTCAGCACTCAGAACCTCCGCCCACTTGTACGAGTAGTATCCGGCCGCGTAACCGCCGGCAAAGATATGTGAAAACCCGTTCTGGAACTTGTTGTAGCTTGGCGGCGTGATCAGTGCGGTCTTCTGGCGTACACGGTCAAGAAGGTTCTGGACCTCATTGCCTTGATAGAGGCTCAGGTGCAGCTTGAAGTCAAAGAGCGAGAACTCGAGCTGACGCAGCATGCCCATGGCGGATTGGAAGTTCTTGGCACGGACCAGCTTCTCTATCATCAGGTCGCTCAGTATCTCACTGCTTTCATGGTGTTTTGCAAAGAGTTTAAGCACTTCCGGCTCATACGCAAAGTTTTCCAAAAACTGTGACGGGAACTCGACCGCATCCCACTCGACACCGTTAACACCGCTTACACCGTTCTCATTGACGGTAGAGAACATATGGTGCAGAGCATGACCCATTTCGTGAAAAAGGGTGACCACGTCATCATGGCGTAGTAGAGAAGGGCTCTTTTCCGATGACGGCGGGAAGTTACAAACGACGAAAGCAGAGGCAAGCTGCTCATGACCGTTCTCGTCTTTGCAGTGGCTCTGCCAGTTGTGCATCCAGGCACCGCCGCGTTTGCTCTCGCGGGCCTCAAGGTCCAGGTAGAGACGGGAACGAAGCGTATCATCGACATAGAGGTCGTAGGCTCGCGCTTTATCGTCCCACAGTGCCACCTCCGCCTCTCGGAAACTCACCCCGAAAAGGCGGTGCAGAAAGACGAACATCCCCTCCACGACAGAGTTCTGCTCAAAGTAGGGACGGTATGCCTCTTCATCGATGTCATATTTCTCTTTTTTCAGGATCTCGCTGTAGTAGGCGGTGTCAAAGCTCTCGAGCGGCGTTTCGCTCATCTCTTTCAACACTTTTAATTCGTCCTGACCCTGCTGGTGTGCATTGGCCGCAAGCTCTTCCAGAAAGTCGATGACGCTCTGCGTTGTCGGTGCCATCTTGGTGGCGATGGAGTACTCGGCGAAGCTGGTAAAACCAAGCAGTTGGGCTCTCTCCATCTTCAAGGCAAGCAGCTCATCGATGATCGCAGCGTTCTGGGGTGCTCTGGAGGTGTAGGCACGGTAAAGCTCCTCTCTGTACCCGCGGTTTGGCCCGTAGGTCATATAGGCGATGTATGAAGGCATCTGCAGGGTGAAACGATAGACGGTCTTACCCTCTTTCTCTGTTTTGGCTGCCTCGATGTCACTTTTCGGCAGCCCTTTGACATCCTCGGCATCTTCGATCAGCAATTCATAGGCATTGGTGGCATCAAGCAGGTTCTGCGAGAAGGCGTTGGTAAGTTCGCTTTTGCGCAGATTGATCGCTTTTAGACGCTCTTTGGGACCGAGGTCAAGATGCGCACCGGAGAGCTCAAAACCCTGGATGTTCAGGTCGACAACGCGTTGCTGTTCCTGGTTGAGCGAGCTGTACTCTCTCTCTTTGATGATCTTGAACGCTTCATAGATCGCAAGGTTGTGCCCGATCTCTGTAGAGTATTCGGTCAGGATAGGCAGGGCATCTGCATAGACCTTTTGGGTTGTCTCGGAGTTGTTGACGGCATTGAGGTGCGAGAGCGGCGTGAAGAAGTGGTCAAGCCGTTCATCCATCATCTCAAAGGGTTTGACAAAGTTCTGGTAACTCTTCTCTTTGATGTCGAGAAGCTGTATGAGTGTTTTACGGTTCCGGTCAAGGTGGTCGTTAAGTTCGCTGATAAAGCTGTCGAGGTTGGTCTGAAAAGGGATAAAAGGTGATTTGCTCATAAGAATCCTGCTGTTTATTGTTGTTGTGTTCTTTGAATAAAACAGATATGCAATATCTATTCAAAGATCTCTATTGTTAATGAATATTAGTCTATTAAAGTTAATCTGCTTATAATTATTGCATAAAAATGAGGACAAAACATGAAACGACTGCTTATGACACTGCTAGCAACAGCAGGGCTCTTACAGGCGGAGTGCTGTCTTGAGATGGCTACGCCGGTGAAGGTTGAGTGGACAGCCTACAAAACACCCAAAAAAATCGGTGTTGACGGCGGTTTTCTGGCAACCGTTTACCATGGTAAAAAAGAGGCCGCGGATCTTAAGGGCTTGCTGCTTCACAGCCGTGTTCAGCTCGAGGTCAACAATGTCGATACGAAGGACCCTTTCCGGGATGCGAAGCTGGTACAGTTCTTTTTCAACATGATGCAGGGGGCGGTGATCGAAGCGGATGTCGTGTCCATAGAAGGTGACGACATGAAGGGTACTCTAGTGGTCAATATCGCGATGAACAACCGCGCCATCGATGTGCCGCTGGCGTATAGTGTTGATTCGGGAAGGTTCCGGGCCAGGGGTGTTTTAAACCTTCTTGACTTTAATGCAGAGGAGCCGTTGAAGATGTTGACCCTCAACTGTTATGCACCACACGAAGGCAAGACCTGGGAAGATGTGACTGTTGGTTTCTCTTTTGATCTGGCTAAGCGCTGCGACTAGCCTTTTTTATAACTCGTTTTCATCTCGCATCGGGCGTGTCGCCCCGAACCTCTGTATCAGGATATCATCATACTTGTTTGCCGCTTTTCTGAGCCGTTCTAGACCGATCTTGCCCTCTTCAAAAGTCAATGAGGAATCGATGGTGAGATAAGAGAGGATGATGCTGTTTTCACTGATGGAGAAGAGGAGGTAGTTGAAGGTGTCATTTTTGTCCAGCAGGTAGTCATACATCGCTTCGATGTTCTCTTTAGGCATGTTGCAGAGCAGGGCATCGGCCATGATAATGCCGTTCTCATAGAAGTTGAGATGGATACGGGCGCTGCCCTCGTCAAATTTCCAGCTGCGCTGACTCTCTCTGGCGATGGTGACATCGATATGAAGGGCAGAAAGTATCTTTTCGATGAGGGCGACGACGCCGGATGGCCGGTAGCCCAGACGGCGCTGCTTGGCGACATCGAGTTTGACACCGCAGCTCGGGCAGAAGTCATTGATGATCTGCGCCTCTTCAATAAGGTTCTTGCAGGAGAAACAGCGGATGATATTCTTTTTGCCGAGGGCTTTAAAGGCGTCGATCGCTTCGCGGACATAGTAGTAGGGAAGGGCAAAGCCGAGGTTCTGTGTGTTGAGCAGGATAAAGGTGTTGACCCCGATGACTTCGCCGTCGGCATTGAGTACCGGACCGCCACTGTTTCCGGGGTTGATCGCGGCATCGATCTGAAGGTATTCGACGTCGCCCTCGAGCCTATTCGATTTGGAGACGATCCCCTCCGTTGTTGAGTAGTTGAGGCCGTAAGGGTGGCCGATAGCGATGGCGACATCCCCGTCGTGGACGGTTTCTGAACTCAGGACCAGATGATTGTCGATACGCATCTGCGGCCGTGCGATAAAGGCAAGGTCCAGGACCTGGTCATCATAGATGACGGCCGCCTTTTGGCGTTTGAGTGTCTTGGCCGAGATCACCACCTCTTTGAGACCGCTGACAACATGGGCGTTCGTGATGATGAGGTCATCGATGACAAAGCCGCTGCCGCTGCCGTATGGGGTGCTGATCTGGATGATGTTGTTGATGTAGGTCTGGAGTATGGTCTGTGTGTTCATCGTTCGGTATAGTTCAGGTTTTTTAGATGCAGAAAAAAACTGTGGCTGAACTCCTCCACTGTGGTATAGTCGAGCGTTTTTCCAAAAGGCTTGAGATGCGTGAACTGCTTCTGATAGGGGGTGATGGCATCACTGATCGCGGTGATGATGGCATCTTTTTCAAAGCGGTTCTTCTCTTTGTGGTAGTAGGCTTTATAGCCCAGTGTGACAAAGTAATCGCTGTTTTGGACCTCGACGATCAGATGCAGCAGTGCCCGGTATGAGGGGTGTAGTCCATAGTTGTAGAGGATATAGAGCGGGATATAGCGGTTGATCGTCGATGCCACGTGTTCATAACGGTGGTGTCTGAACCAGCGAAACTTCTCCAGGGAGGCCTCGATGAAGAGGTTCAACTCCTCCATGGTGGTGTGCTCCATCGGCGAGAAGGTGTAGTGTGCTTTGTAACACTGGGAGACGAACGCTTCATAGGGAAGCTTTTGCAGCGACTCAATAAAGAGAAGCAGCTCGTCGTTCTTCTGTTCGACAAGGCGCTCATCATCCGTAAAGTAGCTGTTGATCTTCTCAAAGGTCTCCTGCATGATATCTTTGTGCGGGACGATGAGGTAGTCGATCTGAAAAAGCAGACTCAACAGTGTGAAAGAGACGGTACTGATGTTGTCATTGGCGGGGAGCTGCGTGAGATCTTTTTGACAATCCGTGATCCAGCTCTGCATGGCGTCGTACTTGATACGAAGCTCATTGTCGTCGATCGGCAGCAGGTGGTCGACTTCGATGAGACGTTTCTGTTTGTAGTGGTAGTGCAGATACTCTTTCTCATAGTCGGCATTGAGCGCAAGCTCACGAAGGGGGTAGAAGATCTTCTGGGGTGTCATGGTGGTGTTGTCAAGATAGAGCTTGAGCATCAGAAAATCTCCGTGCGTATAGTAGCGGATGTAGGTGAGCTGCTCGTTGCGCTCCAGGATATGGCGTTTGATCGCGACGTTCATCAAGTCCCTGCTTGTAATGATACTGTGGGCTTCGAATGTCTTCTCTGTGACGGTTCCGCGAATGATAGCCGTTCCCTGATAGAGGGTAAAGTGAAGGGTCTCCTCTTCATAGTGGAGCCGGACGTTCTCGTTGGAGAGAGCGGCATTGAAGTTTTCCAGCGAACGGAGATAATATTCGAACGCTTCCACTTTCTTGCCTTCGCGAAAAGCCTCTACCGCCTGGTTGAAGAGTTCGTGTTCCTGGGGGTTGAGCTGGGCGTTGATACTGCGGCCGAAATGGTGGACAATGGGTTTTGCAGTCTTGGCGTGATGGAAGAGACGATAAAACCAGTCACTCATCAATGCTCCTTACTGCAATTGGTATGATTTGAGTATAGAGCGTAGCGCCTGAAAATGTCTTTAGAACCGCACACTATTGTGGAAACCTCTGCATCAGGGCTTTGACCACTTTGTTGATATATGCGGTTCGCTTCTGCGGGGTCTTCATGCTTTTGAGATGATCCACAGCCGTACCGCGCCAGATGATCTTGTTTTGGCGCGGCACAACGGCATCGACGATCAGTTTGGCTTCGTCATAGGTGTAGGTCCGTGTTTGCGGTACAGCGACCATGTTGTAACCGTAGCCGTATGAGTAGGGATACATGTTCATATACTGATAGTCCGTATCGATGCGTGTTTTTGATGTGACACCGGTATGAAAGAGCACGTAGAAATCCGCGGACTCGATGCCTGCCTCCCTGTATCCCTTTTGGATAAGCTCGTTTTTGAGCGCAGCGATAATGCGGTCGGAGGTCAAGGTGTCTTCACCTTCGAGCGTCTTATGGACGATAGCAAAGTTCTTCGGTGGTGTGAGGTCAGCGTTCGGATCATAATCGGTTACGACTTTCAGTGATGAACACCCGCCGATCAGGAGTGCAAGAAAAAGAGCAGACAAGATACGCATGCTAATCCTTTTCGGCATCCGGAGTGGGATGCCTTTTATGTTGTCAAGTACACTATTGTAGCAATTTCTGTGGCGATCATATTCAAAAATGCAGCCGGAGGCCTATTCCGTCACCGGTTTCCTTGACCTTTTCCCCCAAATGCTGTGCAGCACCAGCGCGAGCAGTGCACCGATAATGGCGAAGGCCATATCTTTTTGCGCGTCCCAGATGTCTCCCTGGGTAAGTGCCTGAAAACAGGCATCTTTCGTTTTCGGGCAAAAGACCTCCATGCTGAGCCACTCCAGGACCTCATACCCCGCACCAATACTGGCAATGAACAAAAAGGCGATGAGGTAGCTGAGCCGTCTGGAGAGGCCTTGATGGTAAAAGACCTCAAAAAACGGCACAAAGACCATAAGCCCGAAAAGAAAATGGATGAACTGGTCGTAGTAGTTTCTCTGAAAACCGAACCAGTCCGAATACCAGATGAAATAGGTCATGTTGTTGTAGGTCATGTTGGCGCCAAAGAGGTGCAAGCTGACAAAGGCTGTCAGTGAGAGGTAGGTCAGGTTGTTAAAGTCGTAACGTCTGTCGAGCCAGAGCACCATGGGAAAAAAGGTGACGACCAGAACATTTTCGAGCGCCCAGATACCGAAATCGGTCGGGTTGATCGCCAGCGCGATCCACAGTGTGACAAAGATGACGATAAGAGTTTTTTTGAACATGACTGTTGAGTACTTCCCTTGTTAACGTCTATAGCTTTTTAAATGATTTTAGCATAGTTGTGTGGATTTTGTCTCTGTCACGCTCCATTTTTATGAGATGGAGTGCAGACAGTAGTGGGAAGGACAGGAATCTAATCTTTTGGGTGCAGTTCCAAAATGGCATCGATAAGCGTATTGGAAAATTCGACGCCTCTGGAGACGTTGCAGTTGAATTGATAGGAAGGTTCGCCCCGGTATGCGGCACGAAATGCTTCAAGCCGGATCATCATGCTCTGCCAATACCTGTTCACATCTTGATGCTCTACTTTACTTGTCACTTCCTCGACCTTTCCGACGACGCACAGGCCTAAGGCCTTGCACCCTTCGGACTTCTCATTGGTCTCGATCTCCCTGCGGTACCGGTCCACAATGGCCTGTACCTCTTTCATGTGCTGTGGCTCAGCCGGTGGCGGAGTCTCGGGTTCAACAACCGTTTCGACCGGCTGCGGCTTCTTTTTAGACCTGATAGCGGCGACTATAAAATAAACAAGCGCTGCGATAACGATAATTACAAGTGTCTTTATAAGCAACTTACTACTCCTGTTGTGATTTAGTCGACATTATACCTGTGAGGGTTTAATATTTAATATATTGCATTTTTGGTTCCCACGCAGAACATGGAATGAGGAACGTGTTGTTCAAATATTGTCTTGCTGAGCCGGACAATGAAAAAGGCGATCCCTTTCTCCCCTATTACCGGGGAGGAAAGAGTTTTCTTCTGGCTATCACGGCGCCGATAGCAAGAAATCCGAGGATCATCAGAACAAGAGTGGAATTGTCAACCGTATCGAACAGCTGCACAACCGTATCACTGTTGTGCTGCGGGGTCACATCATCTTCAGGCGGCGGTGGTACGACGACTGTCCCATCATCAGAAGTGGATACGCTGAACTTCGTATAGGAGCCGCCGAGCCCCGCCTCGTTATTGGTCTCGTTCCATACGGCGAAGACGATATTGCCGGCCGGCGTCGCACGCAGCTGCGACTCGGCACGGTAGCTGCTGCCGATACCCTCGACGACAGTCGTCGGCGTGTAACTCTCCCCCTTGTCTCTTGTCCTCGTATAGTAGATATCGCCGTCGACCGCACCGCCGATAAGGTCATAGACATTGCTCTCCACACCCCACGCTGCGATCAGGACACTCTTGTCCTGACAGTTTTCAGGGTTTGTGATATTGCCCGGGTCAGTGCATCCCGGACCATTTCCCATCATACCGACAAGACGGGGTTCTTTGACATTGATCTTCTTGTCAGCTACCCCGGAGAGATTTTTGGCGACACTCCAACTATTCGTCGGTGCATGGTAGCGGCGCACCCAGAAGTTATAGTTCTCCAAGTCGGTATATCTAGACACTGCCCAATCTTTTGTGTAGGTGTAGCCGATATGAAAGTCGTCTCCGCGGATCACTGCACGATGCGCCCTTGCATCTTCATAGTTGTTTTTCTCCGTACTGTCCTCCAGCGTGTTTGTCGGCGGCTCTTCCGCACCGCCAACCGGTGTCCAGGGGATGGTGTTGCTGCTGATGTTGTAGGCGGGGGCATTGTTGAGTGCGATCGCTTCGGCATAGACCGAAGTCCTCGCATTCGCATCGACAGGCGGTACCATGTCTTCGGGTCTGAGACCCGTGGAGGCGGAGTCGCCGCTCGTCTTAAAACCTAGACGGACCATAATGTCTGCCGGTCCGCCCTCGACGGCATTGCCCTGTCGCCACAGTACTCCCATGCGCATGCCGTCAGCCGAAGGCTTGGTCTGCGTCACAAAACGGACGCGGCGGCTGTTCTCCGCCGGATCACTGATGATGGCACCGGACTGCCCAATATCAGGCGCATTGAACGCAAATGAATGGTAACGGACATACTTTCCTTCGTCCAGCCCGGACGACCCCTTTGTCTCCTCGTAGGCGACGATGGCGGTCGGGACCGTCTCGCCCGGCATCAATCCGACCAGCGCCGTATTGGCACGCGATGCACCGCTGCTTCCGGTCTCGAGAGCTGTGATCTCGGTCGTGCCGTCATGCGAGAAGACGGGGTTGTTGATGCCTCCGCTGCCGACATTGGTAAAGTTGTCCGTGAGCCGGGTCGGCGTGTTGGTGAATCCGGCCATGAGATCTTCGGTATAGGCGTACCAGATATCGGTACCGTGCGTCACCTTGGCGCCGGAGGAGCCGTCACCCGGGCCTTCGGCATTACCGATCTGTAGACCGTGCGGGTCCTCCTGCCAGGTAATGACCCATTTCCCCTTTGCCGGCGACCCCATGCTGAGGCCCCTGTTGACGTCCTGTTTCGCGTCGCGGATACCGCTTGTCAGACGGCTTGTGACCCAGGTCGGTGTCGCATCCGCAAAGTTGATATGGGACTCGTAGACGCAGGAGAAAGGTAGCGAGAGGCCGCCTCTCTCGATGTAGCTGACGATCCGCTGTTCGGTCTCGTCGCAGTACTTGTCTATCCAGGTGACCACGGTGAAGTTCCCGGAACTGAAGATGTTCGGTTTCTCGGAATCACCGTAATAGGGCTCTTCCGACCCGAGGACGCCGTTCGTCCTGCGCCATCTTGTCGATATACTGAAATTGTCCGCCGTATTTGAGATGTTGATGGCAGGCGTCCAGTCCGACTGCGAGCTGCAGTAGCCGTTTGTGGCCGTCGGCATACAGGTACGCACAAAGATGTCCCTTGCTTTTCGGATCTTATCGTCCTTGAGATCGTAGACATCATGCTGGCTGGCAACAGCATCGCCATATACGGCGATCAGCAGACCCTTTCCAAGCCTTACCAGCTTTGTCTTTGACGCCGACCCGTCACCGTTAACCACGCCGTCCGATGAGAGTGTTTCGGGCGGTGTAAATCCGAGAGCCCCAAAGAGAGTTGTCCCCATCAATAAAGCACTCACACCTAAATGCATCACTCGATTATGTAACATGTATCGCATGGTATACTCCTCACATCTGCAGGATTATATTGCTCTAGAACATTTCCGATGCATCCTGCAAAAGAGTTATATTATAAATATTCATAATACAGCAAATACTTTTAACACAAAATATACTTTAGCAACAAAGCAATTTGCATTTCACAATATTAAGGATCTTCCGATGAAGATAACGATACTTCTGATGATGGATTTTGCTGTCTACCTGACCATAGGCGAGACGCTCTTCTTCACGAAGGGCGCTGTTGGCCAGTGTCAAGAATGAAGCGCTGTTAAATGTTTTTTGACTAAGCCGGAAAAGGGACGCCGGTGACCTCTTCACAGATCGCGAGCAGTTTCTCCTGCAGGCCGACGTCGCGTGCCTTTGCAAAACAGTGCGTCTCTCTCTTGTGGAAAAGATACCGGCCGCTGACCTTGGCATCGGCATCGTCACTCACTACAAGCCATGCCTGTGTCTCCGCCCCTTTTTGCAGGTCGTCCGGCGCACCCGGTCCACCCATCTTGGTCGGTACCCAGCCGGGGTCGACGGCGTTGACCGAGACCTCCGGCCATCTGCGTGCGACGGCCATGGCGAGCATGACATCATGGAGCTTGCTGTCAGAATAACTTGCGCCTCTCTCAAGGGAGAGGTCGCTCAGCGTCGCATCGCCGTAGGCATGCATGTCGGAACCGGTGTAGATGAGGCGTTCAGGCCTCTCCATGAGACAGGTCAGCATATACGGTGCCAGCGTGTTGACCGCAAAGATCTCCCTCTCTGGTACCTGGTAGACCCCGGCATTATGGATTACCGCGTCGAAGCACCCCAAGGCGTTGGCCTCCGCCGCCAGTTCTTTCATCTCTTCAAGATTCGAGAGGTCCGCTACCAGCACTGTTTCGGCCGTCGGCAGTCTGCCCATGACCTGCGCCGCCCGCTCGATATTGCGCGCATGCAAGACAACATCATGCCCCTCTCTCAGCAGCGCCTCCGCCGCCAAGAAACCGATGCCGTCTGTTGAGCCTGTAATCAATACTTTTGCCATTGCATCCGCCTTTTTATTGATATCTTCTCGTACTTGTATTTTGATTATGTGCTTATTGTACTACAGCTTTTGGGAGAAGCTTGCTTGGTTTAGCTGGCTGAAGTAGGCATTCCAATGTATCACGTGGAAAAGAGAAGATCAGTGTGGCTTATTTTTTTGCACAGCAATCTTTGTATTTTTTGCCGCTGCCGCAAGGACATGGCTCGTTACGTTCGATCTTAGACTTGAAGATGACGCCGTCGCGGTAGTACCATTTGCCGTCTTCAAAGACAAAGTGACTGTGTTCATGCAAGACATGCATGTTTTCGTCAAAGTCCCTGTAGTAGGCTCTAAACTCCACCTCGTTTTTTGTGGAGTCGATGACATCGAGCTTTAGCCACTCCACGTTGTCAAACTCGCGTTCAAGCCGTTTGACCTCTTTATCGTTAATGACCTGCCGGTAGTTGGTCTCTAAGATGTAGTTGGCATTTTTGAGTACAAATGCCGTATACCTTGAACGCATCAAAAACTCAACGTTCGGCACTTTTTTGCCCTCTTCAATGTAAAGCTTACAACACGACTCATATGTTTTTCCAGAACCACACGGACAGATCATCTTACCCCTTTGTATCATTGCCAAATCGTTCTTGGAATGCATCTATAACTGTTTAATTTTTTTTCAATAAAGGATTATACCCGTTAAGCCCTCATAGTCTCTGCGCGGCTGTACTGAGAAACTTTTCTTTAGAGGTTCATTGAGCGTTACGGATATAGGTATTTAGCCCCTTAAGGCTTTTATAGGGGATCTGCCAAGCCATGAGGTTGACCAGCCAGCTCGGGGGAAAACCGCCCGGGTCCCCGTGCAGCGTGAGCGTGACCTGCGTTTGACGATCTTCTCTCTCTTCGAGTATAAATTCGGCATAAAGATAGTTGAACCAGACCCCGCTGTTTACACTTTCATATTTTTTGATGGAACGCAGCGTAATAACCTGCCTGTCTGCAGACTCTTTTTTCTGTATCTCTGCCCAGACCTGACGCTGGTCAAGCGGCCAGGGCGGCTGCATGAGAAGATAGACCTGTTTATCGACGCTCTCTGCTGCTATGCAATCTGCCAACCAGGAAGGATAGGTCTGTGCGTTCATTAGAGTGTTGGAGATGAGTTCAGAAGAGTAGGGCATCTGTGTCTGGGCTTTAAACTGGACGAACTCGTACTTTTTGTCATACTTCTTATAGATCTTGATGCCGTCGATCTCTTTGTACTCCTGCCAGGAAAAAAGGAGTACGGGAAGCAGTAACAACAGTAACTTATGCATCTGAAAGCTTTCTAATGATCATCTTTTTTCCTTCCAGCATGACACGCATATGGCTGTACTTGATGAGACGTTTTCCGTAGGGAAGTAAGGAGACGAACCTAAGCAGAAAATGGTGTGTACGCAGATGCAGGTACAGTGTTGAGAAGGTCTCATCGCCATGTTCACGCAGTATCCATCTGCCCTGTCCGGAAAAGTCGCCGCCGACGTTAAATGAGGCATAAGAGGGTTTTTGCAATCGTGAGATATGAATGTCAAAACGCAGGTGAACAATATAAAAGAGAGTGAAATAGCAGTCGATCTTGGAGTGCGGACCGATCTCGCCCTCCGTATGGATCTGCACCCGGTAGACATGTTTCCATAACACAGGCCAAGCCGTCACATTCAAAACGGTGTCCCAGATATTTGCGCGTGAATATAGAAAGGCATCTCTGTCAACAAAGGTGAAATATTGCATGTCTTATTGTAACCTGATATTTTGCGGTTTAAAGAAATACGCGGATAATATTTTTAAATGAAGGATAGGTGCTTGAGGGTGGAAAATATTCTGTAACCGTTCTCTTAAGTGGAACCTAGGGAAAGAGAAAACTATGTGAGGAACGTCTAAAATGTCATAACAAATAATCCTATACCAAATAACAACATCGCAATAATTATATAACCAAAAATTTGTATACCCTTCTCTTTGCTACAACCTTGAACGATTATGGATTGTGAATTATTTTTTGGATTAACCCACACATCGATATTTTCGCCTTTTGAAAAACGTTCTATTATTTTTTTGGCATCTTGCTCCATGTTAAATCTAAAGTCATTGTCTATTGGGCTTAATTGTGTAGAAGTATGCATTTTAGAATCGATTACATATTGATATTGGATAGCAGGGATATACTTCTTTATGGACATGAAATCCATCTGAAAAGGTATGATGTCATCAATAACTTTGGAATCTATCACAACTCCAGAGCACCTTGTCCATGAACGATATTGCATAATATTATATATCCATCTCAGGCTTATTAATAACAAAGTAATACCCAACCCAATAAAGAGGCTTCCATAGAAAATATTGTCACTGAACATATGCATCAAATTTGTCACTAAGAATTAAAAACGATACGGTCATTTGCTTACTGCTGCGAAAACATCGCCATCATAGTAGACAACATCGTAAAGACAGAGATCCACATAAGAACGTGCAGGGCGACGGCGAGCCAGATGGCCCAGTCGTTGTAGCCGCCGACGGCGCGCATGGTCTCGATGCGTTTCTGCTCGTCTGCTATGTTCGCTTCGATCTCCGCTTTTTTACTCTTGTAAGTCTGGTAGACGAAGTAAGGGGCGAGGCCGCCGGTGACGATCCAGACGATGAGGCCGCCGAAAGGAATGGCGAAACTGACGATGGTCAGGACAAAAAGCCCGAGGGCAGGGAGGTAGGCTTTGCGGTAGAGCAGGTAGAAAACGCCGCCGAAAAAGGCCCACCAGCTCCAGACCCATGACATCTTGTCAATGCCGTTAACGTTGTAGCGGCTAAACGCCATTTTGTACCAGGCCGTGACCTCGGGTTTGTTGACAAATGCCTCGATCATCTGGTCGTCGTAGTCGTTCAAAGTGTTGGCATTCGATACCATTTCCATACCTTTGTTAATAAATATGAAAAACTATATCGAATAAATGGTTAAAAGAGGAGGGTGTACTTTTAGCGACAGCCGAGCAGCGGGTTTTAGGCGCTGCGCTGTAGGTTGACGTACCAGTCGTCGCTGCGGTAGCTTCGTTCGCGTTTTAGCGTCAGCTGAAAGGCGTGGTCATAACAGGTGACCTCGTCGATGAGCTCTTTGGGGGCCTCAAGCTCTTCGAGGCAGTAGAGTTCGATGTCGCTTTCGTTGTCGATGTCGGGCCAATCCCAACCGTTGTCTAAAGAGCGGATCACAAAAACATTATCTTTCATAAACAGATGTCCTTCTATCTACATTGGGGGTAGATTGTTTATTTTAAAATATATATTTGGGAAATGATATCAAAAGTGGGGCATATAAAAGGCAGTAAGGTGATGATAAAATAGGTAATAGGCGTTTGTTACTGTGACAACCACGCCTCCGCTTCGACTTTCTGGTCCCGTTTGAACGCCTTGATCTCCAAGTCCGGGATGACGGCCCCTTCAAACTCACTGGCCATCTTCAGCCACGTCTTGTCCGTCAGGACGGCGGCTTTTTTGAACTGTTTCATAAAGCCCATCATCGCAGGAAAACGTGAGAACTCGAGGATGATCGCGTCAAACGTGGGGAGTTTGTACTCGACAATGTCATAGAGCATCCGGCCGTTTACAATGCCTTCGGACTTCTCGACCAGCTCGTCCAGGGCCTTTTGCATCTGTTCGGTATCCAGTTTCCCGCTCATCTCGATATCCAGACGGTTCGCATCGACACGGGTGATTGTAAACATGGTGAACTCCTTGGCGTGTGTTTTACTATCATATAGCGATTGGCCTGAAAAAGTGCCCACAGCTGAAACGAAAGCGAAACTTGCTGAGAAAAGCGAGATGGCCTGAACTCTTAACGACGCTCTCTGTGTTCATATACTATAATTACACCACATAATGACGACAAGGCGATACCCGTGCAGACACCCTCAAGCAAGACACAAAAATTTATTTTAAAATTTTTCCCCGAGATCATGATCAAAGGCTCTTCGGCCAAACGGCAGATGGTGGGGCAGCTCTACAGCAACCTTGTCGATATCCTGGGACGGATCGATCCCGAGATCGCCATCAGAAAGTTCGGCGATAAGATCGAAGTGGTATCGCCTCTCAGTGTCGTGCCCGAAGTCAGAGTCGCACTGGTCAACACCTCGGGCATCGAACAGGTGCTTGAAGCGCTGCAGTTCGACGGCATGGACACCCTGGAGAAGATCAAGGCGAAAGTGGGCGAGCTGATGGCCGAGAAGATCGCGGGCAAGACCATCGTCGTCCGGGTCAAACGCAGCGGGACCCACAGCTTTACGTCAACCGAAATCGAGCGGGCGGTCGGCGGGTACCTGCTGGCCCATACCGAAGCCAAAGGGGTAGACCTTAGAACGCCGGATGTCACGGTCCGTCTGGAACTCATCGAGTCGCAGCTCAACGTCATTACGACGGCCTATAAAGGGCTGAGCGGTTTTCCGCTCGGGACGCAGGGGGACATTCTCTCTTTGATGTCGGGCGGTTTCGACTCGACCGTCGCTTCATACCTGACTATGAAACGGGGGATCAAAACGCACTTCGTCTTTTTCAACCTCGGCGGCATGGCGCATGAGATCGGGGTGAAACAGGTCGCCCTCTACCTCTGGTCGAAGTACGGCTCTTCGCACCGGGTCAAGTTCGTCACGGTCAATTTCGAGAGTGTGGTCGAAGAGATCTTCCGTTCGACGGCGCCGACCTACATGGGGGTGACGCTCAAACGCCTGATGCTGATGGCCGCCGAAAAGGTCGCCGACACCCTAGAGATCGACGCCCTCTTGACTGGCGAGAGCGTTGCCCAGGTCTCCAGCCAGACCCTGCGCAACCTTGCGCTCATCGACCAGGTGACCAACAAACTGATCCTGCGCCCGCTCTCAACGGTCAACAAGCCGGAGATCATCAAGATAGCCAGCGAGATCGGCACGAAACAGTTCGCTGAGAGCATGCCGGAGTATTGCGGCGTCATCTCCCAAAACCCGATCATCCACGGCTCGTTCAAGCGGATGGAGAAAGAGGCGAAAAAGTTCAACTACGAGGTACTGGACAAGGCGGTCGAGGAGGCACAGTACATCTACGTCGATGAGATCGTCGCCGACATCAACAAACTGGCCGCGGTCGAGGTGGTCCATGATCTTGACCCGGAGAAAAACGTGGTCATCGACATCCGCGCCGAAGAGGAGTGCATCGAGACCGCATGCGAATGTATCAAGATCCCGTTCCACCAGCTCAAAACGGAGTTTGAAAAACTGCCGAAAGACAAAGAGTATCTTCTCTACTGTGACAAAGGCGTCATGAGCCAGCTCCATGCCCAGTACCTTCGCGACGACAAGAAGTGTGAGAACATCAAGGTTTACCGACCGGAGTAGGGCCTCTTTATTTCAGAGTATACGCTTGATTTGTGCGCGCCGCATCAATGCATGTAGAACAAAATTAACATGGAGATCGAGTAGACATTAAAGCTCTCTCCGTTGACTCGGTAGTGGTGAAAGTCCATCATGTGAAGGGTGACGTACTTAGTAGGGGCGACGAGTGCGAGGCCGAACGCCGGCCCTATGCTGCTCTCATCTTTGCGGGTCGTATAGTAGTCGGCGTGGACCATGCCCAACTGAAACTGAAGCCACCAGTTTTTCGGGCGGGCGGTCAGGTAGAGTGCCTGCGAGTCGTAGGCCAGCCTGGTGCTGTCCTCTATGCCGTACGCTTTGTCTTCGTCTACGTCACCCTTGGTAGTTATTCCGCTGATGAGATGCAGCTGTGCACCGAAATTCCATTTTTCAACTTCCAGCATCTCATAGCCGAGTTGCGCTTCCACGCCAAAATCGAGCTCACCGCTCTGTGCCCCGAGATAGTTGAATCCAAGACCAAGATCAAAGTCATCCGCCTTGGCCTCGGAAAGGACAACGAACGTCAGTAAAAGTAGAGACCATAGTATGGATCTGTTCAAGCCGTATCCTTTTTTGCACTGTTGAGTGCAATGTCATTATTGTCAATGATATAGGAATCTGCTTAAAAGTATAATTATCAGAAGAGAGAGATCCCATTGTATATCGTAGACCCTAGAGAAGTACGGTGAACGCTTTGTACGTTTGTCCTAATCCTGATGTTTTGTTACGAGGGCTTGTCATTGTTTCCGTTTTCAAGACCAGTTTCTTGCGCTTCGTCCGAAAGCGGCGGTGTCGTCTGCAGTCGAAGCACATTGCGCAGGGCCTTGGTAAAGCTTTTGCTCAGGTGCAGATCGTTGACGGCGACGGTGGTCATCTCGGAGGGAATGGCATGATTGTTGACAATGTCACGGATCAGAACCATGCTGTTTTTGTTGGACGCATTGATCTGTCCGTAGACCTCTTCCATCGCCTCGGTTGACTCGATGCCGTTGCAGACATCTTCAAAGACCTTCACACTGTTGAGAATCTGATAGCGCAGGTTGCGCAAAAATGCCTTCTCTTCGAGGGTATCGGCATTGTAGAGCCGTTCGATGTCGTGGAGCATCTCTTTGATGCTCTTGGCGGCGGTGGCAAGGTTGGCGGTTTTTTGTGCGAAGGTATCGATGCGCTTTGCGAGTTCGGGTTGCGTAGCTGTAAGTGAAAGTGCAGCAATATAGCGGAAGATCTTTCCCTCCAGGTGTCTGATATGGTCATAAAGCTTGTCATAGGAGAGTTCCATATTCTCCGGATAGCGGTCAAGAAGCTTTTTGATTGAAACGCCCTTTTCAAGTGCTTTCGGGGGCGGGACATTGATCGCCAGCAAGGCGAACTCCTCTATTTTGTGGCCGAGATGGCGCACCTCGCTCTGCAGGGCATCGAGTGCGACATCGGGAATATCGACAGGGACCTTGTAGAGATACTTGGTGACATGGACCGGCTCTTTTTTGAAAAAACGGTGCAGCCACTGTGCCAATATGGCAATAAATGGAAACCACATCAGCACACCGACAACATTGAAAATAGTATGGAAGAGGGCGATCTGGATGACGGTGTCGGCTACAGGCATGATGTGCACTGCGAGCCAGACAAGCGGTTGCAGGGCCAGCAGTGCGACGACAGCGGTGGAGAGGTTGAATAAGAGATGCGCCAGCGCCGTCCGTTTTTTATCGGAGGTGCCGCCGAATGAGCCGAGAATAACGGTGACGGTCGTCCCGACATTGGCGCCGACGACAAATGCAGCGGCGGCCTCAATACCGATGAGCTGTACAAAGAGGGCACTCTGGACAATGGCGATTGCAGCGGAGCTCGACTGGATGAGCGCTGTTATACCGAAACCCAACAGTGCATACCAGTAGAGATTGTCCGGACTGTAGTCGGTAATATCAAAGCTTTCTGAAAAGGTCGAAAAACTCTCTTTCATCCCTTCAAGACCGAGAAAGATCAGTCCAAAACCGACCAGCCCTCCGAAATGGCTTTTCCAACGACTCCCTTCGTCGACCATGATACTACCAAGACCGCCGATACCGATAAAGACATAGGCAATGAGCTTGATGTCCATCTTGAAGCCGACCAGACCGACAACCCAGGCAGTGACCGTTGTACCGATATTGGAGCCAAAGAGCATCGCAATGGCGCTTTCGAGGTTGATGAGCTGCGCCCCTATTAACGAGAGCGCCATAAGCGAGACGATCGAAGAGCTTTGAAAGAGGGCTGTGGCAGAGAGACCGGTCAGAAGGCTTTTAAGGGTCGTATTGGTTGTTTTCTGAACCCAGCCCTTAAAGGCACGTCCGGCGGATGCTTTGATCTGTACCTCAAGATAGAGCATACCAAAGAGAAAAAGTCCAAGCCCGGCAAAGGCCTGTATCCAGATCGAGAGATGTGCCATCTTACAGGCTTCTCAAAAAAGGTATGTAAAAAAGTCTCAGATGCGAATAATTAATCTTCATATATAAATTGTAGCAAAAACAGGCAGATATTGTACTGGTGTGCCGGGTTGTCGCAGATGTTTAAACTATGACGTATCTATCTTGGAAAGATGGTCGTTTTGAAATACAATGAAAGAGAAACACACAGAAGGGCGGGGATGCCTTCTGTCGGATAGGTTCCGGGCTTAGCGTTTTAGATCGTAGGCGATGCGGTCACGTTTGTCAAGAAGGACAAAACGATGGTTGGAGAGTCTGTCGACTTTATAGATACGGTGAATGTCTGTCTCACGTGTATGGACATTGCGCTGTACCTTTTTGATGCTCATCATAAAGATGTTCTCTTCGCTTTTCCATGTTCCTGAAATCGTCAGGGTACCGTCATCTTCGACTTGCTCAAGAACGAAGTTTCTGTCCTTACCGATATTAAGCGTGATCACCTTCTCACTGCTGACCTGTTTCCAGGTGCCGACCAGCTCTTTGTCAGAGACGCTCAGCGGCGCAGCTTCAACAGCTTCGGCAGTGACCGCATCTTCTGCAGCAACTGTATCTTCAGCATCTTCAGCAGCGACTGCGGCTGCCGGAGCGACTACAGCTGCCGGAACAGCAACAGCTTTAGGCTTTGGTGCAGCCGCTTTTTTCGCGGCAGCTTTTTTCTCTGCTGCGGCAGCGGCTTTACGTTTTTCTTCTGCTTTTTTCGCGATAGCAGCTTCCTTACGCTTTTTCTCGGCTGCTTTAGCTTTACGTGCTTTGTCCTCTTTCGCTTTTTTAGCCGCTAGTGCATCTTTTTTCTTTTTCTCTTCAGCAGCTTTTTGGGCTGCAGCTGCTTTTGCTTCGGCATTCTTTTTTGCTGCTGCCTCTTTGCGTTTTTTCTCTTCAGCAGCTTTTATAGCGGCAGCGGCATCCTTTTTCTTTTTCTCTTCAGCTGCTACGGCAGCAGCTGCAGCAGCCTTTTTCTCAGCTTCGATATTGGCTGCTTTATCGGTTTTTGCTTTCTCTTCAGCCGCTTTTTTCGCGGCAGCATCAGCGGCAGCTTTCTCTTTGGCCTGGATCACACGCTGCTGTTCCGCATCCAGATATTCAAATATCTTCATCTGCAGTATGTCATCACGGTCGATACTCTCATGGCCACCGTCTGCAATCGCTTTGACTGTCGCTGTGTCATGTTTCTTCATCGCTTTCAGAAGGGCACCCTTAAGTTTGGCATCATCTTCCGCTGAAGCAGAGAGCTGCGTAAAGATCAGAGCATTAAGAAGTAGGATAAGTAAAGAAATACGCAAAGTTGAACTCACTTTTTATACTGAATTGATATAGAAACAGATGTTCGTCAGACAGCATTGAAATAAATTTTGTACCGTATCGCATACTAGGGTATGCTAGGGTATGGTTGTAATAATACTATAGTAACATAAATTTTTTATTATGTTTACCCCAGTATTACAAAATTCTATACCTGCAATGTCTACGTGTCTCTTTTTTAGGCACATTTGCACATGATCACTTGTTTGACTGCGTACTATTTCAGCATAGAGCAATGGTGTTTTTTAGGGGGATACCTGGCAGGCAGAAACAATTTTTACTGAGCTGAACGAATTTCATGCGGCCTATCAAGCCTCTATGCTAGACTTCGATTGGAGAAGTCAAGCACTACGGATTTCCTATCATCTTCGCATATCGGAAATGCTTCAAAGCACTTTTAAAGCAATTCTTAAGTATAATCCAAAAATTTTAAATTACGAGGTATCTGATGGGTTCTAAACGTGTCTTAGTGAAGTTCTCCGGTGAAGCTTTAGCGGGCGAGAATGGTCATGGTATTGATACTCAGATCTTAAAATACATCGCAAATGAGATCAAAACACTGGTCGACAACGGTATCGAAGTCGGTATTGTCATCGGTGGCGGTAATATCATTCGCGGTGTGACGGCGGCACAAGACGGCATTATCCGTCGTACAGCAGGTGACTACATGGGTATGCTTGCAACGGTGATCAATGCGGTTGCGATGCAAGAAGCGTGTGAACATGCCGGGATGAAAGTCCGTGTCCAGACGGCGATCAAGATGGAACAGATCGCTGAAGCGTATATCCAGCGTCGTGCCGTTCGTCACTTGGAAAAAAATCGTGTTGTAATCTTCGCAGCCGGTACTGGTAACCCATTCTTTACAACGGACACTGCGGCGACACTTCGTGCAGTCGAGATCGGTGCAGAGATGATCATTAAAGCGACCAAGGTCGACGGTGTATACGACAAAGATCCAAACAAGTACGACGATGCCGTCAAGCTTGATACGATCTCATATGATCAGGCGATGTCAGACCATATCAAAGTAATGGACGACACCTCTATCGCATTGGCAAAAGATAATGCATTACCTATTATCGTTTGTGACATGTTCAAAGAAAACAATCTATTGGAGATCATCAACGGTGATCTTTCAAAATGTTCAATAGTAAAATAAGGAAGATAAGATGAGAACAGAAGAATTAACAGCAAAAGCACTAGAGACAGCTAACATTGATCCATACCAACTTGCGATCGCAGTTGCAAAACGCTCGGAAGACCTTTTAAACGGTGCGAAAAGCAAACTAAACGTAGACCTTAAGACGATGAAGGCTGCTGACCTTGCGCTTATGGAGATCGCTGAAGGTGTTGTGTCGATCAAAGGCTTCGTAGACAAGGACTGATCCTGCATGAGGTTTTACCTCATTGCCACCTCTTTTTTAACGCAAAACACCCCTTCTTTTAACACCCAGAATTCCACCATATTTTTTAATTTAGCCCTGCTATAATTCATAATAATTATACAAAGACATCAGGTAAGGATCACTATGGATCAGGTCGATACAGCCGCTATTCAAGACACAACAACGGTTGAGGCCGCAATCGCACGCCTTAATGAGGCGATTACTCCCAGCGAAAGAATCAGTGACGCACTTGAATTTTCGACCGAAGCGCATGTCGGCCAGTATAGAAAAAGTGGTGAACCGTATATCATCCACCCGATCCTGGTGGCCTCTATCGTTGCCAAGATCACCGAAGACGAGTCAATGGTCATGGCGGCTTTGCTGCATGATGTTGTGGAAGACACGCCTGTCACAATCGAAGAGGTACGAACGCGATACGGTGATGATGTCGCACACCTGGTCGGCGGTTTGACCAAGATCGATTCGCTTCGCGACGCTAACCTGGTTAGCTCATCTTCAGATGAGAAACTGGTCGTCTCGGCGCTCTCGTTCAGGAAGATGCTCTTGGCGTCAATCGAAGATGTCCGTGTACTGGTCGTCAAGCTGTGCGACCGCCTTCACAATATGTTGACGCTGGAGGCGCTGCCGCCGCATAAACAGGAACGAATTGCAGAGGAGACCCTGGTCGTTTATGCTCCTGTAGCACACCGTCTGGGTATCTCTTTTGTTAAAAACCTCTTGGAAGATCTCAGTTTCAAGTACGTTTTCCCGCATGAAGACCAGGAGATCGCTCAATACCTCAATGAAAACTACCATGCGATCGAGCTGAAACTTAACGCCTTTCAGCAGGAGGTGACCAAACTGATCCTGCAAAACGGCTTTATGAAAGAGGATTTCCAGATTAAGAGCCGGGTTAAACACCACTACTCCATCTACCTGAAACTGCAACGCAAAGGGATCGGTATCGATGAAATACTGGACCTTTTAGCGGTGCGTATAATGGTCAAGAACCCGGTCGACTGCTACAAGATACTGGGACTGGTCCATCTCCATTTTCAACCGCTCTCTTCACGTTTTAAAGATTATATTGCGATCGCAAAAGAGAACGGCTATCAGACGATTCACACCTCGATCTTCCATCAAAGTTCTATTCTCGAAGTGCAGATCAGGACCTTTGAGATGAATCGTACGGCAGAACTCGGGGTCGCTGCGCACTGGAAATACAAAAGCGGCGGCAACAGCATCAACCTGGACTGGCTGAACAACCTTCAATATCAGGATGAGTCTGCCGAAGACTTTTACGAGATGATCAAGAACGACCTCTACTCTGAAGACATTACGGTCTTCTCACCGAAAGGCAAGCCTTTTACGCTGCCTCGCGGTGCGGTCGCACTTGACTTTGCCTATGCGATACACTCGGAGATCGGTGACAGTGCAGAGTACTGTCTTATCAACAAAGAGCGTGCTTCTCTACTGAGTGAACTGAGTAACGGCGACATTGTCAATATTCATACGGCGGAGGAGAAGATCACGCGCTGCTCATGGCTAGATGCGGTCAAGACGACACGTGCCAAGAGCAATATCCGTACCAACTGTAATCAGCGGATACGTGCGATCGACAGCCAGAGCGGTCTGATGATCCTGGTCGGCATCCTTGGGCTTAAGCCTTCGCGCCTGAACGAGTGGAGCCATGACAACGGCAACACCGATAACCGCGTCCGTTTGGCACGTGACATCGATTATCTTAAAGAGATCGTCAACTCCTACTTGCATGACATCCAGGCAAGAGGACGTTTTACCCGCTTTTTGACTTCACGCCGTTTTAAACTCAAAGAGTACCATTTCGGTTCGCTCGAGATCTTCTCAAACCAGACGATCTCGGATGTGGTCTTTGACTACTGCTGCCATCCGAAAACAGGTGATGAGATCGTCGCTTTCAAGCTGGACTCCAAAGCGCATGTCCACCATAAGATGTGTAAACATGCGGCGAAGATGATGGACGAGGAGCATAAGATGCTGTTTATACGCTGGCGCAAAGAGCGTGTCTTCAACTACCATATGATCGTCAGTATGCACAATGCCAAGGGTGCTTTGGCCGGTTTTCTGACCTACCTTGCCAAATTGAACATAGAGATCAACAGCATTGAGCTGGGCAAGGAAAAAGAGGAACATATCCGCTATTGTGAGCTCGAATTCCAGTCTCCAGAAGGCGATCTTAACCGTCTACGCGCTAAAATAGAGCAAAAGATTAAGGTCATACAGTTTTTCCGTACCGATGATGCATATCGAAGTAATTAGAGACGTAAGATAATAGGATAGAGATGATTCAAGAAGCACTACAAGAGATACAACGCGGCAGCGCCGAGATAATTGACAACGAGCGCATAGAGAAGCTGTTAAAAGCGTATTTTGAAGAGGGTAATGGTTACACGGTTAAAGCAGGCTTTGATCCGACCGCTCCGGACCTTCACCTAGGCCACACCGTACTGCTGCACAAGTTGGCGACCTTTCAAAAATATGGTGCAAAAGTCCAGTTTTTGATCGGTGATTTTACGGCTCAGATCGGTGATCCGACCGGAAAGAGCGAGACCCGTAAAAAACTGCTGCCGGCGGATATCGCGAAAAATGCAGAGTCCTACAAAGAGCAGGTCTTTAAAATATTGGACCCGGAAAAAACAGAGGTGGTCTTTAACTCCGAGTGGATCAATCCGCTGGGTGCAAGCGGAATGCTTGAACTGACTACGACCTTCAATGTTGCCCGCATGCTGGAACGTGATGATTTTGAAAAACGCTACAAGAGCGGTACGTCGATCTCTATCAGCGAATTCATCTACCCGCTTCTGCAGGGGTACGACAGTGTCCATCTCAAGAGTGACATCGAGATCGGCGGAACAGACCAGAAGTTCAACCTTTTGATGGGGCGTCATCTGCAGCGTGCCTATGAGATAGGAAAAGAGCAGGCTGTCTTGATGATGCCGATCTTGGAAGGTCTTGACGGTGTCCAGAAGATGAGCAAGAGTCTGGGCAACTACATCGGTGTCGAAGACACGCCAAACGACATGTTCGGAAAAGTACTCAGTATCTCGGATGATCTGATGTGGCGTTATTATGAGCTTTTAAGTGCCAAGAGTCTTAAAGAGATCGAAGAGATCAAAGCAGGTGTAGCCGATGGCTCACTTCACCCTAAAAAAGTGAAAGAGGCCCTGGCGCAAGAGATCACGGCGCGTTTCCATTCACAGGAAGAGGCTGAAGGTGCAAAAGCTGAATTTGACAAGGTCCATGCACAGAGCCAAATCCCTACGGATATGGACGAGTTTGAACTTGAGGGACCAATCTGGATCGCTAAAGCCCTTCAGGATTGTAAAATTGAACCGTCTACTTCACAGGCACGGCGTGATATTAAGCAAGGTGCTGTTAAAATTGATCAAGTAAAAGTATCGGACGAACAGTTACAGCTTGAAAGCGGCGAATATGTGCTTCAGGTTGGTAAGCGTAAATTTGCCCGATTAAAGGTGAAATAATGGCATTGACACCATTGAAAATTGGAAAATATACTATTGAAAAGCCGATTGTGCAAGGTGGTATGGGTGTTGGGATCAGCTGGGACCAACTGGCAGGAAATGTTTCTAAAGAGGGCGGTCTGGGTATCGTCTCTTGTGTAGGAACAGGGTACTATCAAAACAAAGAATTTTCACAAAAACTGGTAGCCGATCGTCCGTTGGATGTAGCGAACTTCTACTCCAGAGCAGGACTTCAGGCTATCTATGACAATGCGCGCAAGATCTGCGGGGATAAGCCTCTTGGTGTAAACATCCTTTACGCTATTAACGATTACGGTCGGGTAGTACGCGATGCCTGTGAGATCGGCTTTGACATCATCATCACCGGTGCCGGTCTTCCGACCAACATGCCGGAATTTACAGAGGGCTATCCTGATGTTGCCCTTGTGCCGATCGTCTCTTCACCCAAGGCACTGAAGATCATCGCTAAACGTTGGCAGAAGCGTTATGACCGTCTTCCCGACGCTGTGATCCTGGAAGGGCCGAAAAGCGGTGGTCACCAAGGCTTCACATATGAGCAGTGCGGGCTTGAAGAGAACCAGCTTGAAAACCTTGTCGAACCGGTTGTCGCTGAAGCAGCTTTATGGGGTGGTATGCCGGTTGTCGCTGCGGGCGGTATCTGGGACAAAAATGACATCGATCAGATGATGGCGCTTGGCGCTGCCGGTGTGCAGATGGGAACCCGTTTTATCGGTACCCATGAGTGTGATGCACATGATAATTTCAAAGAGGTCCTTCTTGCGGCAAAAGAGGAAGATATCCAGCTGATGGGCTCACCTGTCGGGTATCCTGCACGCGGTGTCCGTACTAATCTTACTGCCCTAATAGAGACGCGTACTGGTCCGGAGATCAAATGTATCTCTAACTGTGTTGCACCATGTAACCGCGGTGTTGAGGCAAAAGAGGTCGGTTTCTGTATTGCTGACCGTCTGAGCGATGCCTATGAAGGCAACAAAGAACTTGGGCTTTTCTTCTCCGGAACGAACGGCTACCGTCTGAATGAACTTATCTCAGTCAAAGAGTTGATGGTAAAACTGACAGAAGGTGAATAGCGCATAATGCTGCGTCCGTTTCTTCTCCTGATTGTATTAACGACACTCCTTCTCGGCGGCTCGGTCCAGCAAGAGCTTGATGCCGCCAAAAAAAACCTCTACTCCTCCTCCAAAGAGAAACAGTTCCAAGCGTACGACACCTATAAACGCCACTATATCAAAGCCTTGTTCAACGGTGATGTCAAGACACAGATACGCTGTCTTGACGGCATCTGTATTGCCGGCAAAAAGCTTCGGATCGATGTCAGTGAATATGAGCAAAAGCGTGCTGGTATTGCGGCAGAAAATGCATTAGAGCAGAGTACAGAAGGTACTGCGGGTCCGACAAAAACAGAACGGATAAAACCGCCAAAACCGCCAAAAGATAAACAGGTGGAGATCCGGTCCCAGCATGCTCTCAGAGGTTTTAGCTGGGAGGGCAATGCCCTTGTGCTTGATTTTGATTTTACGCTCCAAGCCAAGGATGTCAACTACTTCAAGCTCAGACCGGAAGGGAAGAAAGGACACCGTTACATCTTTGACATCCATGCGATCGTACGTAAAAAACCGGTCATCAAACATAAAGAGATCAAACGCATTACGATCTCCCAATACAAGCGCGATACGATTCGTCTTGTCATAGAGAGTGACAAAAAACTGAAGCCGCGGTTCAGACTTGATGGCAGAGATTTGATAATCACACTGGGGGTCTCCAAAGTGTTTGCACCCAAGGCGAAGCAGATGCCGCGCGTAACCAAGAAAAACAAACTTATCATCATCGACCCAGGTCATGGCGGTCGCGATGGGGGTGCTGTCGGGTTTAAAAAGTATCTTGAAAAGAGCATTGTGCTGCAGATATCCAATCGTCTGGCAAAACTGCTGCGTGAAGAGGGATACCAGGTGAAGATGACACGCGACAGCGACAAGACGCGCTCATTGAAGTGGCGTACCCGGTTTACCCGAAAGAACAAGCCCGATCTCTTTCTCTCTATCCATGCCAATGCCGTTCCAAAGAAAAATGCATACAAGGCCAGTGGTGTCGAGATCTATTACCTGGATCCAAAAAAAGGGTCAAAGCGTTCAAGCCGGCTGGAACGTAAAGAGAATGCCGCGGACTATAAAGCGATGGACAAAAGTATCAGTGAGCTCTTCAGTGCAACACAGAGCCGTGCCAAAGTGCTTGAGTCCAACTTCCTGGCAATCGATCTGGGACAGAATGTGGTGAGCCGTCTTCGAGAGAAGAAGTATTCGCTCAAAGATGCGAAAGTCGCCGGGGGCAACTTCTGGGTTTTAGTCGGTGCAACGTCGGCAGCAGCCCTTGTCGAAGTCGGTTTTGTCACACACTCCAAAGAGGTAAAGCTCCTTGTCAACAAGCGTTACCAGCAGGCATTTGCCGAGGGATTGGCAGATGGTGTCGATCAGTACTTTATGAACAAAGAGCGTCGCTGACATCGAGGCAGCTTTATTCAGCAAAGCGACTATTCAAAGAGAAAACACACAGTCTTCGATTTGTGATCGTTGCAGAATCTACTTCTAGTCGGTCTTGTACTCTAATTTACCGGGCATGGCCTCTTTGGCATGGATAAGGTTCTCGATCTGTGTTTTGACCTTGTCGTAGCGGAACTGCTCTTTAAAGCCTTGTATGCGTCCACCGGCAGCATTCGGATGACCGCCGCCGCCAGCCCACTCTTTTGAGATCTGTGCAACGTTGACCTTGTTATTGGCACGAAGGCTCATCGTACCGCGCGTCGAGACATCAACGATAAAGTCGTACTCAGGATAGGTGACCAGAAAGCCATTCCCGATGATAGAGGTGTTGCCTACGCCGTAGCTGAGAAATCCTTTGTACCCTTTGTAATAGATCGTCATTGTCTCCATTTTGCTGCCCAGCAGCTTGACGATGAATCGTGTTGCGAGGTTGTCCAGCGTATCATCTGACGATTCGCGGAAGAACTCTTTTTTAAGTGCATGGATCTTCTCATCCAGCAGAATGTTGGCGTTCTCCACATTGACCATCTGTGCGGCCTCTTTAAGCAGGGCGACCTTGTATTTACGGTCTTCATCGCCGAAGACCACACGGTTCAGTTCGCGTGTTTCGGTGACCAGGCGCATGCAGACCTTGCCGTATTCAAAGTTATCAACTTCGTTTTGATGCCATAGATCAACGGCATCGACTACGGCAACATACTTCGGCATCCATTCGGGTTCATCCAGCTCAAACATCTCCCGTGCATATTCGTAAGTGAGTTTAGTGGCACACTTTTCCGTGTCTAAAAAGTACCAATCATACTTGTTGGCACAATCTTGACCGCTGCCATGATGGTCACGAAGGATGATCTGGACCTTTTTCCCCTTTTCATTTAGGTTCTCTACCTCTCTGTTAAGCCACTTTGCCTCATCAGCTGTCAGGTTAAGGTCGGTAATAAAGATAATAGACTCCTCATCACTCTTCTTGAGACATTCCAGAATCTCATTTAGACGTTCAATGACTTCCGCACCGTAGTTGGCATTATAGGCGTGAACCTTGTAGGGCGTGTACTCCATGATAAGCTGGCATGAGTAGCCGTCGAGGTCAATGTGGGAAAGATGATAGATCGTAGGTCGCATTAAGATCCTTTAGAATGGATGGTTTTTGAATATGTTTTATGTTCAGTCGCTGCGCAGTGTGGAGCGAAAGAGAAGCGTTATTGTTCCATGATGTCAGCCAGGGTCAGCTGTTCAAGAAAATTGTCGATCTTACCCTGCAGACGATTTAAAAATGGCCAAATAGAACAGGCCGACGCTTTTTCGGAAGGGCATTTGTTCTCACTCGAAGCACAGTCGAAAACGGCCGGCGATTTTCCTTCAGCTGCGCACATGATGGCATGGACAGTGATCTCGCTACTCTCCTGTGCCAGGGCAAACCCCCCATGGGCCCCCTTAAATGAGTTAAGAATACCTTTACGTGCCATCGCCTGAAGTATTTTGGCCAAAAAGCTTTTGGAGATATCCAGTTCACGAGAGAGGGTATCAGCATCCATAGGCTTGTCAGCTTTTGCAAGCACGATTAGTGATAAAAGAGCGTATTCGCTTGCGCGGGTCATTAACATGGCATCATCTCGGATAATTTTTGTATGATTATAGCACACCGAACTTTGAGGGTTTGCAGTAGTCGCGAAGTGTAATAAATTTTTTACATTTGAAAATTGGAAGATTTTATAGTCGGTGATAGGAAAATAAAGAATAATTAGCTATAATTCGCGCTCAACAATCATTGTGATTGAAATTTTATACCCTTACGGAGGCTATTATGGCTTTAGATGCGGCGAAAAAACAAGAAATTGTAAGCAAATTCGGAAAAAATGACACGGACACTGGTTCTACAGAGGTTCAAATTGCACTATTGAGTGCTCGTATTACAGAGTTGACTGAACACCTTAAGTCTTTCAAGAAAGATCACGCTTCACGTCTTGGTCTTCTTAAATTGGTTGGTCAACGTCGTCGTTTGATGCGTTACCTAAAACGTAAAGACAGAGAAAGTTACCTCAAAACGATTGAAGCACTTTCAATCCGCGACAACATCTAATTTCTCTTGCAACGCATCTGCGTTGCACTTTACTAACCTTTTTATTTCCCCCTGTTTTACACACTATTCAACTTTTATCGTGAGATATATATCACTTTTGCTTATTATAACCATCCACTTGCTACTCTTTAGCCATTTAAAAAAATGATAATCCAGCTCTTTAGAGGTTAGATAAAAGAATGTATAAAACCGTATTATTACTATGTATGTCAATGTTGATCTTAAATGCACAGGGCGATTCAAAAAAAGAGGGCGCTTATGTCACTTTGATGCACCAGAACGCTTGTGCTGCAAGCGAAAAAGAGGCGATACTGCAAGTGGATACACTGCTCAAGAAGAGGTGCGGTATCGATTCAATTCATCTCTATTCCAAAAACATCTACATCCGTCAAAACAGAAACGCTAAAGGCGAGTATTGTGTGAAAGGCATTGTGACACAAGAGGGGTTTGAACGTTACAGAGCTGAACTTGCAGCGGAATATGAATCCATCATGGGCGAGATCGAAGATCTTAATGACGGTATCAGTTATATAAAAAAGCAAGAAGAGGTTGACAATCTCTACCAGGAAGTGCAGCGCTTAAACGAAAAGATTGCTGCTGCCGAGAAGATCGCGCCGATTGCGATTGAACAGATTGCTGCGACAAAGGCTTCTTTGAGCAAGATGATCAATGCTGCACCGGTCGTGAGTTTCAAGGTTACCGGCTGTAAGGGGAAGTATGAAACAGCATGCCGATTGGTATTTGTCTCATCTATTCAAGACGACTCTTCAACGGTTGTGTATGACTGGAACTTCGGTGACGGCACGCACTCCAAGCTCATCAACCCGGTACACTATTTCCAAAAACCAGGAAACTATAAAGTCACACTGCAGATAACTGATGGCGGGGAAAAACAGACTAAAGTGAGTAAGCGACTCCATGTGTCGTCAAAACTAAAACCAGCAATCAATCAGAAACCGGATGCCGGTTTTAAAACAGACAAAAAAGTGTATGTCAGCGGAGAGAGTGTCAATTTTATCAACCTCTCAAGCAGTAAAAATTCCAACATGACAGAATACAGCTGGAACTTTGGTGATGGCCAAAACTCCAAACTGGATCATCCAAAACACAGTTTCAAAAAACCGGGCGCCTACAAGGTGCGTCTTGTCGCCAAAGACAGTGACGGCCTGCAAGCTGATGTAGTACAAACGATACATGTCGTTCATCCTGCCATAAAGTATGCCGAAAAAGGGGTAAAGTTTACCCGGGTCGTACGCAAGTACGGACAGCCTGAAAAGTCGATCGTCAAAAGCGGAACGTTGATTCAGGCATATCAATATGGAGATGATTGGCTTTTGGTAAAGCAGAATAAAATTGCGTGTCGAATACAAGGCGGCTCATTCAAGACAAACATGATGGGGAGTCCAAAAGACTGTAACTGGTATGAAAAACATGCGGCTTCGGCCATGTATTTTTCAGGCATGTAAGAGCTCTTAGAGAGAGATAAGGACTTTTATGTATAATAAAGATAATTTTTAAAACATTTAATTGTAATAAAGGTCTGGCTTGCGATATTTTAGTTTAATCAGTGTTGTTTTGTTACTGTTGTTGTTCTCGGGGTGTAAAGTCGAGTTCGTATCGAGAGCGGATAACTCCAAGGTCTATGCGTCCGGATCAGCTTGTGGCAGTAAAAGAGAACAGGTACAGGAAAATGCCGTCAATGCATTAATCCGAGAATATCCACTGATCGCTGAAGATCTGAAACCTTACGTCAAAATCAATAAAGTCGATGCAAACAGGACACTCTGTTATGATGCCGTCATCACTAAAAAAGCGTGGAGCCGCTTCAGCGATACCCTTCAAAACAGAAAAGATGAGATCAACAAATACAGTGAAAAAAATCAGAAGGTCTTTGAATACAACAACAAAGATATCCTGATAAAGACGATGATAACTGAACGTCGTCAATTCAACAATAAGTTGGCAAGTGCAAAAAAACTTGCGCCTGTCGATATCGAACCTTTTGCCGTTGATTACAATAAAGTGAAAAAATCTATCAATGTGCTTCCTTCTGCCAAGATCATAGTGCGTTCGTGTAATAAAAGCAAAAATTACAACTGCCCCGTCACTTTCGTTGCAGAGGTCAACGACGAATCGAAAAACCTGACTTATGCGTGGGATTTCGGAGATGGTTCCAAATCGGAAAAGAAAAACCCGATCTATACTTATAATGAAGAGGGCCGGTACAATGTCTCGCTTGAAGTGACAGATGAGACAGGTCTAAGTACCTACCGATCCAAAGATATTCTGGTAAGCAAAAGTAAACAGCGTCAGGAGACCGGTCGCAAAAATAACCTGAAAGCCTATTTCATTATGCATCAAAAGTCCTACACTGTCAATTCGCTAGTAGAGTTTGACAACCGTTCTCAAAGCGACTACAGTAAGATCAAGAGCTATTTATGGAAGTTCGGTGACGATACGGAGTCAACTGAACGCAATCCTAAACACCGTTATAAGAAAGAAGGAAAATATGTTGTCAAGTACAAGGTCTGCACGAATGATGATGTCTGTGCCTATGCTTCTACAAGTGTCAATGTTGTTCCGAAGCCTCAGAAAACAAAGCCGGTAACAGCGAAAAAGACAAGTGTTAAAAAGACAAGTGCTAAAAAGACAAGTGTTAAAAAGACAAGTGCTAAAAAGATCAAGCGAGCTGCAATCGATGCCAAAGCGGGTGAAGATATCCAGGCCTATATCGCAAGTCACGGTCAACCGTCTAAAAAGATCATCAAGAAAAAAGGGACGACCAAAGCGTACAAATATGGCAATATATGGCTACTGGCCAAACGTGGAAGGATCGAGTGTGCCGTACTGGACAAGGGCCTTTCGACCAACCTGATGGGTCAGCCTAAAAAGTGCCACTGGCATGAAAAACATGCCAAACAGTATATGGTCGATCTGCAAGAATAGTCGTTGTAAAAACGTAAACATAACGTTCACACATGATGTATATAACTGTATACGCGTTGACGTTACAGTTAGAGTCTCGTCCATCTTTTATTGGCAGAGATATTCTGCAATGAGATGAGGAATACTCTACTTGAAGAATGCTCTTTTTGTGATGATCTCGTCTTGAAACTGCAGAAATGCAGAACGTGATGCGATCTCAACGGCGTGAGTCGGGTTGCGTTGGTAATCGCCGAAGTTGGCGATCCCTTTACCCTGTGCATAAGTCGTGAAGAGCTCTCTGTTGTCGCTGCCGGTTACCCTGACCTTTAAGATCATATTGAACTTGGTCGGCTGCCAGTCAACATTGGAGTTGGAGAAAGAGAAAGTCTCTATCTCAGGGACAAAGAGAAATTGTATAAGGTGCTCTTTGATCTTGGCATCATCGAGCGAGTCGATCTTATAGACTTTGGTAAAGATATTGTCCAGTACCTTTTTGAAAGCAGATTCGGTATCTTTATAGGGTGTGTAACGCAGTTCGTCATTGTTACCGCCGGGTGTCGTGATACGCTGCACAAACCGATCAGGCGGAATGTAATAGGCGACCGTTCTTTCTATGGTGACGGGACGGACCTTCTTGACCTTAGAGAGCTCAGGGGCTACTGAGATATCATGGATACATCCGCTCAGCATGAGCAGTACAAAAACGGAAGAGAGCAGTTTGAACATCTACTTCTCTTTTAAAAAGATCTCTTTGGCACGCGCAAGATCCTCTTCGGTATCGATACCGAAACCGGTGCTGGCAACCTTGACCATTGAAATCTTGCGGCCGTGATAGATAGCACGCAGTTGCTCGAGTTTTTCGATATCTTCGATAGGTGCGTCATCTAGTGAACAGAAAGTGTGCAGACTATTTTTTGTAAAACCGTAGATACCGATATGGCCGAAGTAGGTGGCGGCACCACTACGGTTGTAGGGAATCATTGAACGGGAGAAATAGATGGCGTTGTGATCAGCGTCCATGATGACTTTGACGAGGTTCGGATCATCCGCCGCTTCAGCATTGATCGCGTTGTAACAGCTGGCCATGATGAAAACACGCCCATCCTCTTTAAGGCTATTGAGCCGATCAATAAGGGAGATAAGGACCTCCGGTTCGATAAACGGCTCATCTGCCTGGATGTTGATGACCAGCTCATCGTCATCAATGTCAAGGAGCTGGGCACATTCGTTAATGCGGTCGGTGCCGCTTTTGTGGGTCGTGGATGTCAGCATCGCTTTGATGCCGTGGCTTCTGCACACGTCGATGATCTTCTCGTCATCGGCTGCAACTACCACATCATCAAGATGCATTACCTGTTTTGCTGTACGCACGACCATCGGCAAACCACCGATGTCGGCCAAGACTTTGTTGGGAAAACGTGTGGATGCCATACGCGCCGGGATAATGATCATATAATGCCTTCTATTCACCCTACTAGGGTATAATTTTGGTAATTATAACATAGGCACAATATTACGAAACCGACGCTATCATCAGATGTCTGGTTCCTTGTGTAATCAGATGCCAAGAGGAAGGTCTATGCTGTTCTATCAGCCTGAAAGCGGTTATCGTTACAATAGTGACTCTCTCTTTTTGTATGATTTTATCTCCTCATTCAACCCGCGCGGCCGTATGCTTGATGTCGGTGCGGGAAGCGGTGTGGTCGGTCTTCTGGTTGCACGCGACAATCCAAGGGTCCATCTCGAAGCGGTTGAGAAGCAAGAGGCCTTCGTCTTTCTGGCAACCAAGAATGCAGCAATAAACAAGATTCCGTACACCCTTCATCAGACCGATTTTTTGGAGTATGAAGATGAAGCGGGTTTTGAATATATCGTCTCCAACCCGCCTTTTTATCATGAAGGGGCATCCCGAAGCGAAGACGAGATGGTCCATACTGCCCGGTACAACATCCATCTTCCGATTGGGAAGTTTGTTAAAAAAGCGGCGTCGCTTTTACGGCCACAGGGCCATTTTATATTTTGTTACGATGCGCAGCAGTTCGGGCTTTTGTGTGCGGCTCTGGACAACGCGAAATTAAGAGTTGTTGATGTACAATTCGTCCACTCGAAACGTGACAGAAAGGCCTCGATAGTGATGGTCCACGCACGTAAAAACTCAAAGTCTCTGATGACGGTATGGCCCCCTTTTTTCGCGTTTGAGGGGAACGAATATTCCAAAGAGGCGGCAGCGATCTATTCTAAAGCAAGGACACATACATTACGATGTCAGATCTAATACGCCAAGACGGTTTTGATTATGCTTTTGTCCCATCCGCTTGTGATAGCTGCGAAGGGCGCTGCTGTACAGGTGAGAGCGGAAATATCTTCGTATCGCCACAGGAGATCGCTGAATTGGCCTTGCATCTTGACATGGATGAGCAGCTCTTCCGTGATACCTACCTGCTTAAAAAAGGGTACAAGTTCTCATTGAAAGAGCGTATTGTCGGCATGTCACATGACTGTATTTTTTTCGATCGGAAGATCGGCGGTTGCGGTGTGTATGAAGCCCGGCCTCTACAGTGCAGAACCTTTCCTTTTTGGGACTATTTTAAAACACATCTTGGTGAACTGAAACGTGAATGTCCGGGAATCGTTGATGTATAAAACAGTACTCACTTCGTTGCTGACCCTGACACTTTTTAGCGGCTGTTCTATGCATGTAAACCGCGAGCACGATCTACAAAAACAAGAGCCGATGTATGTGGATGAAAATACATTGGCCATGTTTGCATTTGATGCGTTAAACCGCAACAACAGTGCGGAAGCGGTCGGCTACTTTGACCTGTTGTATGAGAAAACCGAAGACGATATATACCGAGACCAAGCTATGAGTATCTTGATGAACGGGGGCTACTACAGCGATGTCGCTGCCCGATTGAACGACAGACGCCAAAAGGGTGAAGTACTTTCGGACGAAAATCGGCGTTATCTGGTTGTGGCGCTGTTAGCGAAAAATGAGATGGTGGCTGCAAAAAAAGAGGCGCTTGAATTGGCTGAGAAGAGTCCGATTGAACAAAACTATATGGTGTTGGCGCAGGTCTATTTGCAAGAGAAGGACTACATCAACGCTTTGGCGACACTCGAAGAGGCCTATCAGCTTAACTATTCAGAGCAGGCTCTAGAAAAGATTGCGGTGATCACCTATGTCAATCTGAATAACCCCTATAAGGCCATATCAAGGATAGAAGAACACAGTAAAAACCTCGGCTACTCGCTGCTTTTGACAAAACGTCTGGTCTCGTTTTACGGTGATCAGCAAGATGAAGCGGGCTTATTGAAAAACTATCCCCACCTCTACGAGCTGGAACCGACAGAGAACAATGCCGGTATACTGATACAGCTCTACTGGAATGCGAATAAGATACCGGAACTGACACAGTTTTTGGAACGCACCCACACGAACGATGCCCTGTTGTTAAAGATCTATGTCAGTGAAAAAGTGTATAAAAAAGCGGTTCCTCTCTCTCAAAAGCTTTATGAAGCGACAGGCGAACTCGACTATCTGGGGCAAAAAGCGATTTATCAGTATGAAGGGGCCGCAAACAGAAGTGACGAGCAACTTTTGGACAGTGTCATCGATGACCTGACGAAAGTCGTTGAAGTCAAGGAAGAGGGCTATTATCTGAACTATCTCGGTTACTGTATGATCGAACATGACCGTAACATTACGGCCGGGATAGCGTATGTGAAACGCGCGTTGGCGATCGAGCCCGATTCGGGGTATTTTATCGACTCTCTGGCCTGGGGATACTACAAACAGGGTGAGTGTCAGAAAGCGGATGCCCTGATGGATCGGGTCGTTGAACTTTTGGGTGCCGATGATCCGGAAGTTAAAAACCATCGCAACGCTATCAACAAGTGTCTGGAAAGCTCTAAAAAAAGGAAAAACAGTAAATGATATTAGATGAGATTATCGCCAAGACCAAGGAAGACCTTGCCATACGCGAAAAAGAGTTTTCGATGGAGTGGTTGGGGCGTTCACTTGCTTTTAATGCACGTGCACCGCGTGATGTTATTCCGTATTTAAAGTCGACGGAAGAGGACAAATATCGCATTATTACCGAGGTGAAAAAAGCGAGCCCGTCCAAGGGTATTATCCGTGAGGATTTTGACCCGTTGGCGATCGGCCAGGCGTATGAACGCGGTGGTGCCAGTGCGATCTCGGTTCTGACCGAACCGCACTATTTTAAAGGGAGTCTTGATTATCTTTCGGCGCTTCGCCGTTATGTCAGTATCCCACTGCTTCGTAAAGACTTCATCGTCTCGGAATACCAGCTATTGGAAGCGCTGGTCCATGGGGCGGACTTTGTGCTGCTTATCGCAGCAGCTCTCTCTCGTAAAGAGCTCAAACATCTTCTCAACTATACGCGTCACCTGGGTATGGAAGCGCTTGTCGAAGTGCATGACAAGTCGGACCTGACCAAGGCGATCTTCGCCGGCGCCGACATCATCGGTATCAACCACCGAAACCTGCAGACTTTTGAGATGAACATGAACCTCTCGTATGAGCTGATCCCGCTGATTCCCAACGGAAAGATCATCGTGGCCGAAAGCGGTATCTATGAACACGGACAGCTGGAAGACCTGAATAAAGCGGGTGTCGATGCTTTCCTGGTCGGTGAATCACTGATGCGCCAAGATGATGTTGAGAGTGCCGTACGCTGTCTTAAAACAGGTGACTGCTGATGAGAGGTCTGTTTCTGTCGCTTCTGGCTCTTCTTGTCATGACAGGCTGTTCAACGTCGCCTAAAGAGCAACCGCAGCCGCAAGAGCGACACAAAAGCCAATCGCCGCATATAGACTTCAACAGTGAAAAGAGTAGTGCCGCATTTATCGTACCGACCTACCATGAAGAGAGTATGGCAGACAGTGACCATGACGGTGTGGAAGATGGTAAAGACCGCTGTACAGAGACCCCTATCGGTGTCGAAGTCGATGCAGAGGGGTGTGCATACGATCGAGACAAAGACGGTATCAAAGACTATGAGGATATGTGCCCTGACTCAATGCCGCATGCCAAGATAAAAGCGGACGGTTGTGCCGACTTTATCTCGTTTAACCTCTACTACGCACCGCGTGTGAATGAGATAACGCCTAAGTCGATGTCCATTCTTGAAAAAGCGGTTGGTTACCTTGAAGAACACCCGGAGTATAAGGTCAAGATCACAGGCCATACCGACAATGTCGGCGATGAGGCGTACAACCTGAAACTCTCTAAAGAACGTGCAGAAGATGTTTTGAAACTATTTAACCGTAAAGGGATCAACTTCAACCGATTAAGTGCTACAGGTAAGGGTGAAGCCGAACCGATCGAAACGAACGAGACCGATGAAGGGCGTGCCATTAACCGCCGTATTGAGGTCGAGCTCTACCAATAAAGAGCGGTGTCTCTGTACGTTTACGGCCGAGACGACATCGAAGAGCTAAAACCTTCGCTCTTTTCAACATGCCCCTTCTATAGTCAGTGTAAATTTTTCCTCACTAACCATCGCAATTCCATAAAGATCAATGCTTTTTTACGGATTCCCTTTTTAATACGTGTGTTGTTTTATCGGTTTGTCCCAGTATTAAAATTCTTGGGGACCGGTTTCAGACAGTATCGGTACAGAGGATCTAGTCAGGCAGATCTCCGCTGACTTTTAAAAGCGGATGGAGACGTAGAAGCTTAGGTCAAAGGTCATGTCATCCGAGAGGAAGTTGTTTCTTCGGTAGAGAACATAAGAGGGCTTTGTTGTCGTCTCGTATTCGCTTTTAGGAAGCCACTCATGGTAGACCCAGTGGATGAACTTCAGGCTGTCACCGTGTTTTCCTTGCAGATCGAAGCGGGCATAGATACCGTCTGAGATCTTGAATTTCGGCAGGCGGTCACTTTCTACCTCTTCAGCATTATTCGCAACGATACAGGCAATGTATTGACACTCATCGAGCGGTGTAATGGTCGGGTTGTCATGGAACAGACCGATCTCGTCAAAATCCTCGATCCCTTGTCCCATCGCCCAGGTCTGAAGCTTCTGCCAGGTCTGTCTTATGGTCGGACCGTACCCTTTATGGCGGATGTAATAACTTTCGATAGCGGGCATCTTGACGATCGTCGGTTCCATGTCACTGAAATCTGCAGTTGAGCGGACAGCGATCTCAGACTGTTGGAGGATACGTTTTGAGTAACTTCTGTATCCACCGTTGCGCCACGCTTTTGGCGACATCTCAAATCGCTCTTTGAAGGCTTTGATAAACGAGGAGTGCGAACTGTAGCCGCAGAGGTTCGCGATTTCCGAGATTGTCGTATATTTATTGGTCAAAAGCAGGTTCGAGGCTTTTTGTAGACGGATCGATTTGATACTTTCGTAAATATTTTTTCCGAAAGCCTCTTTGAAGATCCGGTGCATGTGGAACTTGCTGACGCCAAGATCGCTGCTCAGCTCTTCGACATCGATGTGGGTATCGATATGCGTGTAGATATAGTACATGATATCATTGGCGATCTTGGTTCGTTTTTGCAGGGTCGTCTTTTTCATATCACTATTATATAGCAATTATAGACAATTTAATAAACATATATGAATTATATTGAGAGCATATATAGATTAAAATAGGAACACAAAAAATAAAGAATAAATCGGCGTAACATTCTACAATACTCCCATCATATAAAAAGGTGGAAGCGCAATGCAAAAGATCACAAAAATATTGGTTGCCAACAGGGGCGAAATAGCGCTGCGAATCATTCGGGCCTGCCGCGAACTGGAGATCAAAAGTGTGGCAATGTTCTCGGAAGTGGACATAGAGGCGATATGGGTCAGAAAAGCTGACGAGTGCTACCCGATCCTCGGTAACCCTATTGAGGCATATCTCGATTATGAACGGATCATCTCACTGGCGATAAAAGCGGGCTGCGAAGCGATCCATCCCGGGTACGGCTTTCTCTCTGAAAGCGCGGAATTTGCAAAAGCATGTGAGGAGAAAGGGCTTATCTTTATCGGGCCGAAGGCAGAACATATTGCGCTGTTCGGTGACAAGATGGCCTCCAAGATCGCGATGAAAGCGGTCGGGGTGCCGGTGCTTGAAGGCACTGATGAACCGGTCAGCTCGCTGGAAGAGGGGGCGCGTATCTCTGAAGAGATCGGCTTTCCTGTCATTATCAAAGCGGCGTTTGGCGGCGGCGGCAGAGGAATGCGTATCGTCAGGGAGGCGAATGAATTTGATGACCTTTTCGAGTCGGCGACCTCCGAAGCGAAGAAGTATTTCGGTAGGGGAGAGATGTTCATCGAAAAGTATGTCGAGAACCCTCGCCACATCGAAGTACAGATCATTGCCGATAAATATGGTAAGGTGGTACATCTCGGCGAGAGGGACTGCTCCATTCAGCGCCGTCACCAGAAAGTGATAGAGATCGCCCCCTCCCCAAGACTCAATGATGCGGTCAGACAGGAACTTTTCCGTATCTCGACCGAGGCGATGTTGGAGCTTGGCTATGAGAGCGTCGGTACCATCGAATTTCTAGTGGACGAAGCGGACAACATCTATTTTATTGAGATGAACACGCGAGTCCAGGTCGAACACCCGGTAACGGAGCTGATCTCCGGTATCGACATCATCCAGCGGATGATCCAGATCGCAGAAGGGGACGGACTGCGTTACGCTCAGGAGGAGATCGCTTTTCGCGGTTACGCTATTGAGTTCCGTATTAATGCGGAGGATCCGAAAAATAACTTTTTTCCTGCTGTCGGAAAGATCACCAACTATATGGCACCCGGCGGACCGGGGGTGCGACTTGACACCAGCCTCTACGCAGGCTACACGATCCCGGGTAACTATGACTCTATGATCGGTAAACTGATCATCTGGTCATTAGACTGGGAGGGTGTTGTCAAAAAAGCGCGACGGGCTCTAGATGAGTTTTATATCGACGGCATTGTCACCAATATCCCTCTGCACAGAGAGATAACCAGGGACAGAGACTTTATGGAAGGAACATTTGACACGGGGTACCTTGATCAGAAACTACCGCATTTTAATTTAGAGGCGGTGGATCATATTCAAGAGGAAGAAAAACGTATGGCGGATATCACTGCATTGATCGAGACGATTACCAGCAAAAAGATCAATATACGCCATTAGCCACTGTTTAGTGCTTCGTCGCTCCTGACTGAAGCGCTCTTCTCCTCTAGATGTACTGATTGCATAGGCAAAAATACGGACAAAACCGGGCCAAAGTTATCGGGAAGCTTTACTCATAACATCAACGCACTCAATTATAATCAAAAGCATCTTTTGGGTTTTCTATGCATTTTGGCAACGGAGAGACAGATTTTGTCCGCACTACGCTTAAAGTTTTTTCCATCTATTTTTTATCAGTTGCAACCCCTGTTGGAGTGTTATAATGGACCATAACACTGCAAGGAGCAAGGATGAAAATTGCGCTAACCGGTGCCAGCGGTTTTGTCGGTCAGGCACTTCAGGATTTCTATCAAGAGAGTGTGGTTATTGACCGCAACGATGACGAGATGATGATACTTAAAAAGCTTGAGGGAGTCGATGTCGTTATAAATCTCGCGGGTGCGCCGATCATCAAGCGTTGGAGCGATCCCTACAAGAAAGTACTTTTGCAGAGCCGAATTTTGACCACCGAACGGCTGGTCCGAGCCATCAACAAAAGTAGTGTCTCGCACTTCATTTCAACCTCTGCTATCGGTATCTATCCGGATGACCGTCAGTGTGACGAAGGGTGTAAGGAGCTCGCTAATGACTTTTTGGGACAACTGGCCCGAAAGTGGGAAAACGAGGCAAGGCAGTGCACTAAACCAACGACTATTTTGCGTTTTGGTGTGGTCTTGGGCAGTGAAGGAGGTGCTTTGAAACAGATGCTGACACCGTTTAGACTTGGTGTCGGAGGGATGATAGGAAACGGGATGATGATGACCAGTTGGATTGCCCTTGAAGATTTGATCGATATCTACGACTTCGTGATAAGAGGACAACGCGAGGGGACTTATAATGCAGTATCGCCGAATCCTGTAAGCAACTACCACTTTACCAAAGCACTCGGCAAGACACTGCACCGCCCAACCGTTCTGCCCATCCCGGAATTTGCGCTGCGTCTGATGTACGGTGAAGCGGCAACGGTGTTGACCGGTTCCAAAGAGATCTATCCAAAAGCATTGGAAGAGGCAGGTTTTGTGTTCAAGTACCGTGACATAGAATCGGCACTGCAGGCGATCGTTAAAAATAAGATCTGATGTAAGCATGTTGGCACTTATCAAAAACTATGTTATCTCTTTAGTATCCATTATTCACATCTGGGCATAACGTTATAAGACCGATTAAAAACCTCTAAAGAAAAAATGCTTTAGATCACCATTTGGATAAGGCTCTCAGCCCACATACTGAGTTGCTCTTTTGAGAGCGCACTCGTAAAGCGGTTTACCTCTTGGCCGTTTTTAAACGCGATAACGGTCGGGAGCTTATTGACACCGTACAGGCGTGCAACCTCTTGATGTTCTACGGTGTTGACCTTCAAAAAACGAACTTCCAGAGCACAGCCTTTTGCAGCTTCTTCGTAATCCGGTGCCATTTTCATACAGGGTGCACAATCGGGAGAATAAAAATCGACGAGGACGGGAATATCGTTATCATTGATATGGATCTTGCAGCTACTGTCGGAACAATCGACAGGCGTGGTCTCTTCCAGCGGGACACTGCAGGATGTGCAAGGGGAGGGGCTCTTTTCGATAACATTTATTATAGTATTGACGGTATTGCATTGGGGACAGACAATATTAAGGGTTTCCATATTCTTCCTTTAGGCTTACAGTGCATAATCTGTACTTTTACGAGTCCCTGCGTTTGATAGGTGCGCATTGATACGTTGTTGCATTACTGATACGTTTATGTAGTATCTTTGCAATCGAAGCGCTATAGACTGTTTTAAAAAAGAGGAGGAAGTGATATGTTCATTTCATTAAGAGAGGTTAAGACTTTTGTTGGTAGGGAGATGGCTGTTCGTCTGTGCGAATGGATCGAAAACTATACACCGGTGACATGCAGACAGGGGCAGGAGGTTAAGGATGGTTTAGAGTTCGACATCGATGAAGCGATCGAGTATGCAAAGATCAAGATACATCAGGAGAGTTTTAAACGGGCATTTTTTCCGCATCTGGTAAAGTTGAAACACGATATGGTATGTAACGGCCTTGAGAAGGTCCGCTCAGCATAGAAGTGCGTACTAAAGCAGTGCAGTAGATCTCAGGCTGCTGGTTGAGTCGTTACGAAAGAAGGGCTTTAGCGCATTGGTTGATGCGTTTACCGTCAGCGATACCGTTTAGCTCTTTGGATGCTGTTCCCATCACCTTGCCGATATCTTTCATCGATTCTGCACCAACGTTAGCGATGATGGTTTTGATACGTGCTTCAAGTTCTGCGTCATCAAGCTGCTTCGGCAGGTACTCTTCATAGATCGTTATCTCCGCCATCTCTTTGTCATAAAGGTCGTCACGGCCGGCATCTTTATATTGTGACGCGGCGTCCTGGCGTTGTTTGACCTGTTTTTGAATGATCTTCAGTGTGGCTTCATCGTCTAGTTCGATACGCTCATCGACTTCGATCTGTTTGAACGCTGAGGTCAATAGTCTAAGCGCGTCGCGACGCACTGTGTCTTTGGCTTTCATCGCCTCTTTGACTTCGTTTTGGATCTGTTCTTTTAATGACATGGTATTTCCTTTATGTTAAGTAAAACGTACTGAGGCACGTCAATGCGCCGCAAATAGTACGGCGTGCGTATTAATAGTTGACAGCGACTTTGTAGGTCGGGTCGTTCTCTTCAAAGGTACAGTGCGGTCCCGCATTTTTCATCAGGATCTTACAATCTTTTGAGAGGTGGCGAAGCGTGAGGTTCTTACCGGTCTCTTCGTATTTTTTCGTCAGCGTGTCGACCGCTTCGATGCCCGAAGCGTCCATAACGCGTGCATTATGAAAGTCAATGACGACGCGCGGCGGGTCCTGGTCGATAGTGAAGGTGTCCATGAAACTGGTCACCGAACCGAAGAAGAGGGGACCGTCTAGTTCGTAGACTTTGGTACCGTCAGCCTCGACGGTTGTTTTGGAGAAGATACGGGCATGTTTCCAGGCGAAGACCAGAGCCGAGATGATGACACCCGAGATCACGGCAACGGCAAGGTCGGAGAAGATGGTAATGACGGTGACGACGACCATGACCAATGCATCGCTCTTTGGCATGTGCTTTATGTGGCTGGCACTGCTCCACTCAAATGTCCCGATGCTCACCATGAACATGATCCCGACCAGAACGGCGACGGGGATGATGTTCAATAGGTCGGTCAGTGTGGCGACCAACAGCATCAGTCCGACGGCAGCCGTGATGCCCGAAAGACGGCCGAGCCCGCCGGAGGTGTAGTTGATGATGGACTGGCCGATCATGGCACATCCTGGCATACCGCCGAAAAGACCGCAGGTCATGTTACCGCTGCCCAGGGCGATACACTCTTTGTTACCCGAACCGCGTGTACCGCTCATCTCGTCAAGGACAGAGAGCGTCAGCAGTGACTCGATCAGTCCGACCAGTGCGACGATAACGGCATATGGTAATACCATGGCAATGGCGTCAAGGCTCAAGATCGTTTCCGGGATATGGAACGACGGCAGCTGTCCTTTAAACGCACTGAGGTCTGTCAGGTGTCCGACGGTGATGGTGTTGATGCTGCCGTAGTAGACAAGCAGTGTCAGGGTGATAATAGCGATCAGTCCTGCCGGGATCGCCTTGGTGTATTTAGGAAGGAAGTACATGATGAGCATCGTTGAGATGACCAGCAGATACATCTCGGTTCCCTGACCTTCGAAAAACTTGAACTGTGCCATGGCGATCACGATGGCAAGACCGTTGACAAAACCGTACATCGCCGGTTGCGGGACAAGGCGGATAAATTTACCCATTTTGAAAACACCTGCCATCACCTGTATGAGACCGGCCAGAACAGCCGTAAGGGTGATGTACTGGAGCACGCCGAAGGCGAGGTCCTCGCCGCTGAGCCCCTGAGAAGAGAGCATCGTACTGGCCTGTAGGCTCAGAGCGACAAGGACGACCGCTACAGAGCCGGTCGCACCCGAGATCATCCCCGGCTTTCCGCCGATCAGTGCCGTAATAAGTCCCAGGATAAAGGCGGTGTAGAGACCGACGATCGGACTGACGTCGGCGATGAATGAGAAGGCGATCGCTTCGGGAACGAGAGCAACGGCGACGACAAGTCCGGATAGGACGTCGTTTTTGATGTTTTTGGAAGAGTAGTTGGAGATGTTGAACAAATATTATCCTTGTAGTGCGCCAAGCTGATCTTTGATCTTGGCCTGTTTGTCTGTCGCGTCCGCTAGAGCGGCTTTGTTCTGCTCGATCACTTCGGCAGGGGCGTTGGCAACAAAGCGTTCGTTGTTCAGCATACCGTTGAGTTTACCGATCTCTTTGTCAAGCTTTTCGCTCTGCTTGGTCAGTTTGGTAATGATCGGTGTCAGGTCGATGCTCGCCGTCGGTATAAAGGTCTCACAGTGATCCGAAATATCGCTGACGGCATTTACGATCTTCTCGGAGGTAAAGGCGATCTCATCAACCTTCGCCAATTTGGCGATAAACGGAGTCATCATCTCGATGGTCTCATCATCGATACCGTCGATTTTGACAAAGGCTTTTTCGATCTTCTGGTTGGCCATGTCGACAAGGACTTTCGCCCGTCGGATAGAGACGATGGCATCCATGATGATGTTGAAGGTCTCTTCCTCTTTGTCACGTTTTCTAGTCTTGGTCGGATACGGCATAACCATGATCGATTCAGAGGTCTCAAGCGACGTGCCTGAGAGTTCATGGTAGAGGTACTCTGTAACAAACGGCATGAATGGGTGCAGCAGCTTCATCGACTCTTTAAAGATGGCACCGAGTTCGATAACACTTGCTTTATCCGCTTTGCTGAGCTCGATTCCCCAGTCACAGAACTCATTCCAGATAAAGCGGTAGATGGTCGTCGCAGCATCATTGAAGCGGTAAGCATCAAGTGCCTCACGCGCCTCTTTGGTCGCCTGGTTAAGACGGGAGACCATGTATTTTCCAAGCGGTGTGTCCATACAGAAACCGTCAAGGTCAGGAAAGGTGTCGACATTCATCTGCAGGAACTTTGCCGCGTTATAAAGCTTGTTGGTAAAGTTACGGTTGAGCTCCAGTTTTTTGGGACTCATACGGATGTCACGACCCTGTGCGGCAGAGACGGCAAGAGTAAAGCGCAGGATGTCCGCACTGAATTCATTGACCATGTCCAACGGATCGATGACGTTGCCTTTCGATTTGGACATCTTCTGGCCGTGTTCGTCACGCACAAGAGCATGAAGGTAGATGTCGTTGAACGGCAGCTCTTTTTTGAAGTGCTCACCCATCATCATCATACGGGCAACCCAGAAGAAGAGGATGTCAAAACCGGTGATCAGCAGTGAGTTCGGGTAGAAGTCCTTGATGTCCTGCGATTCGAACGTATTGTCCATCTCGGTATCACCGTTGCCCCAGCCAAGTGTCGAGAACGGCCAAAGTGCTGACGAGAACCAGGTGTCTAGGACATCTGGGTCCTGTGTGATGTTTTTGCTGGCACATTTAGGACAGGCCTCCGGTGCATCCTCTTGCGAAGCGAACTCATGGTCACAGTCATCACAGTAGAAGACCGGGATGCGGTGCCCCCACCAGAGCTGACGCGAGATACACCAGTCGCGAAGATCACCCATCCAGGCGTTGTAGGAGTTGATCCAGTGAGGCGGATGGAAGGTTGTCTCACCGTTGTTGGTCTTTTCGATGGACTGTTTGGCCACCTCGGAGCGGACAAACCACTGCTTGGAGATGTACGGTTCGACGATGTTCTTACATCGGTAACAGTGACCGACCTGGTGAACGTGGTCTTCGACCTTCTCCATAAAGCCCTCTTCTTTAAGACGCTGAACGATGAGTGCACGCGCTTCCATGCGCTCCATGCCTTTAAACTCGCCGGCGTAATCGTTCAAAATACCTTTTTCGTCAAAGACGGTGATGAACTCAAGATCGTGGCGTTTACCGACCTCATAGTCATTTTGGTCGTGAGCCGGAGTGACTTTAACGATACCTGTACCGAACTCCATATCGACATGCTCATCGGCAATAACGGCGATCTCGCGATCAAGCAGTGGCAGTTTGACCTTTTTACCGACCAGTTCTTTGTAGCGTTCATCGTCAGGATGAACCATGACAGCCGTGTCACCGAAGTAGGTCTCCGGACGTGTTGTTGCGACTGTGATATGACTTGAACCGTCCGCCATCGGGTAGCGCATGTGGTAAAAGTGGCCGTTGTGCTCTTCGTGTTCGACTTCGATGTCGGAGAGCGCACCGTCATGGGTACACCAGTTGACCATATAGTTGCCGCGAACGATCAGACCTTCATTGTAGAGGTGGACAAATGACTCTTTGACCGAGTTCTTCAGTCCGGCATCCATCGTGAAGCGTTCACGGCTCCAGGCAGGTGAAACACCCATCTTGCGAAGCTGGCCGACCATGATTCCGCCGGACTCCTCTTTCCATGCCCAGACGCGCTCAAGGAATTTTTCACGTCCGAGCTCCTCTTTGGTTGTCCCTTCTGCCAGAAGCTGTTTCTCAACAACGTTCTGCGTCGCGATACCGGCGTGGTCTGTACCCGGCTGCCAAAGTGTCTTGTAGCCGTCCATGCGTTTGTAACGGGTGATAATGTCCTGTAGGGTGAAGGTGAGAGCGTGACCAATGTGGAGGCGCCCGGTGACATTTGGCGGCGGCATCATGATAGAGAAGTTCTTATCATCTTTCTGGATCGCTTTGTTGCCGTCCACCTCAAAATAACCGCGTTCTTCCCAGATCTTGTAATAGTTCTCTTCGATTACATTGGGATCGTAAGTTGCCGCTTTTTTTGTCTCTTCTGCCATAGGAGTGTACCTTTATAGAAAATGCTGTTTTGGTTCAAAAAAATTTAGGCGGATTATAGCCAACAAGAGGTAAGATTCGACTAAATGATTGTCGATCCAAACCTGCCTGTTCACTCTTGTCACTTGACGATATTGATACACCACACATTAAGGAATTTTTTTGCCTCTATCCCGTTTAAATGATGACCAATACAAAGCGGCAACTGCACCTTATGGCGAAAACCTTATTATCGCTTCGGCGGGAACGGGGAAAACATCAACTATCGTCGGTAGAATAGGACATCTGTTGAACAACGGTGTTAAACCCGAAGAGATACTGCTGCTGACCTTTACCAATAAGGCCGCGGCCGAGATGGTGGCGCGTGTTGCACAGTACTTCGGTGTGCAGACCGCCGGTAAGATCGATGCCGGCACCTTTCATGCCATCAGTTACCGCTGGCTGAAGCGTTTCAACGGCAAGGTGGTGCTCAAGCAGCAGCGGGAGCTGAAGACGCTCTTTCGCAGTGTCTTTGAAAAACGTTCATTTTCGCATCTCAGCAGCGAAAATGAGCCCTACGGTGCGAACTATCTTTACGATCTCTACTCTTTTTATCAAAACACCGAGATGTCTGAGGATTTTGAGACCTGGATCACAAAAAAACAGCCGGAACACCGTATCTATGCCATGATCTATGCGGATGTTGTGGATGAGTTTGAAGAGTTGAAACTGCAGTACGGCTTTTTGAACTTCAATGATCTGTTGATCCAGATGCGCAATATCTGTGAAAAAAAAGAGCTGGGGTACAAAGAGGTGTTGATCGATGAGTATCAAGACACCAATGCCCTTCAAGGCTCTTTGGTTGAAGCGATGAAGCCGCCCTCGCTTTTTTGTGTGGGCGATTATGACCAGAGTATCTATGCGTTTAACGGGGCAGATATCGGGATCATCGGTTCGTTTACCAAAAAGTTTGAAAAAGCGGAGGTGTATACGCTTCGCAAAAACTACCGTTCAACGGTGCCGATCCTTTCGCTTGCCAACAGGGTGATATCGCATAATGAGCGCATCTATCCAAAAGAGTTAGAAGTGACGCGTCAGGAAGAGGCACAGAAGCCAAAACTGCTGATGTATGATGAACTTTTCGACCAGTACCACGCTATTACCGAGATGATCAAAGCCTCCTCGACGGACAGAGAAGATATCGCCGTAATCTTTCGCAACAACTCGACAGCAGACGGTATAGAGGCAGCCATGCGAGAACAGGGAGTTGCCTGCAGAAGACGCGGCGGCACCAGTTTCTTTGATGCCAAAGAGATCAAGGCCATACTTGATATCTATACCTTGATGGTCAATGAAAACGACATGATGGCGTTTATCCACCTGTTTGAATTTGCAAAAGGGATAGGAAGTGCGATCGCCAAAGAGCTCTTTATCGCACTGCAGTACGTCGGTTCAGGGTCACTTCTTTACGGTATCTTTACTCCGGACACAAGCATCAGCAATCCGTTTGAAAAACGAAAGCTAAACCAGCAGTTGGGTCTGTTTGATGATTTTCTGGAGCTGGGCTCTGCAGGCCGATTCGGTTCGCTGGGGTTTGACGCGAAATTTTTAAAAAACCCCGTGCTTAAACATCCAAAACTGACCAAAGACGGCGCAAAGTTCCTATATAACTTCACGCAGCTGCTTCGTTCTATTCATGGACTGAAACAGCCGAAGACGATCGTCAGCAAGATCAGAACATCGGATTTTTATCACGGTATTGTCGATATACTCAGCTCCAAGCGGGCTGTTCAGGCAGATGGAACCGTCGATGAACGGCTAAAAAAAGAGTCCACAGAGCGCATCCATAATAAATCGCAGATACTCGTGGAGTTGACGCGGCCGTACAATGACCATGAACGTTTCTTGAATGCGATGATACTCGGCTCACAAGATCTGACGCAGGGTGAGGGTGTTCATCTTTTGAGTATCCATGCCTCTAAAGGTCTGGAGTACAAAGAGGTTTATGTAATTGACTTGATGGACGGACGGTTTCCGAACCGCAAATTGATGACACGCGGTGGAAGCCTCGATGAAGAGAGACGTCTCTTTTATGTTGCCGTAACACGAGCAAAAGATATTTTATACTTGAGCTTTGCCAAGTATGACAAGATCAAGAAAAGTGATTTCGTTGCGTCGCAGTTTCTGTATGAAGCGGGAATGATGCAAGAAGATGAAGCGTATAAAAAAATGCTCGAACGTGAAGAAAAGCGCAAAGAAAAAGAAGAAGCGCTAAAAGCAGAACAAGCACTTTTAGACTAAAGACACTATCCGACAAAGTGCGCAAGAGTTGAAAATAAAAAGGAGAAGAACTCCTTTTATTTGCCGAGAGCAGCCTCTCCAAGACTCCACATAGGCAAGAAGATACCAAGTGCAAGCAGTAGAACCATCGCACCGATTACAAAGAGCATGATCGGCTCGATTGCTTCCTGCAAACCATCAATGATGGCATCAAAACGCATTTTATAGTACTCCGTAACTTTTTGAAGCATATCATCGAGTGCACCCGATGACTCACCGGCTTTGATCATCTGAATGATCATATTTTCAAAAAGTCCCGTCTCTTCGAGACCCTCGTTCAGGGTGCTTCCTTTTTCTACCGCTTGGCGTATGGTGGAGAGCTTTGCTTTCAACGGCAGGTTCTCTGTCATAGCGATCGCGGTGTCAAGCGCCTCGGCAATAGGAATACCGGAACGGACCAGTTCAGAAAAGACCAGGGTGAAACGGCTTAGCGTTGAAAAAAGAATAATCCCTTTGATAAGATAGGTACGCAATAGAAGTTGATGGACCCTATATTTGAAATCTTCATTATTTTCAATCATATACTTGAGCACAACATATATGATTGCAATGCCAGCCAAAATATAGAGACCATAGTTGAGTAGTGATTTTGACAAAAATTGCAAAATGACGGTTGGCAGCGGTAGACCAGCTTTGAACTTTGAAAAGATCATCTCAAATTTAGGAACAACAAACGTCAGCAAGATACTGAAGGCAACAGCCATTGCGATCATAACATTACGTGGGTATGCCATCGCTTTTTTGAATTTAATAACATTTGCACGAATCTCTTCCAGCATAGTAGCCAGATTGTAGAGCGCTTCAGCCATGTTACCGGTTTTTTCACCCAGATCAATCATTGCCAGGGTCAGACCGCCAAGTTGAGAACGGTAGTTATCCATCGCATTGTAAAGGCTTGAACCGGCATTGATGTCTTCACCACACTTGGCCAGGATCTCTTTTAACGTTGGGTCTTCCGTTGCGTCGGCAAGTTCAGAAAGCGAGTCGTGAATAGAGATACCTGCGTTGGTCATGACCGCCAATTGGCGGACCGCAGCAATATGTGCATCTGGTTTAATCTTTTTCTTTTTAGCATTTTTAAAGAGGTTTGCTTTGAATCGTTCAAACTGCTCTTCCAAAGGTGGGGAAGTCTCTTCCAGTTTGACCATAATACCGGGAAATTTGACCTTAGCCATATAGTGCGCTTCTTTTTTACTCTCAGCATAGAGTCTGTGCTCCGTTTTTTTACCGCGAGCAAGTACGGTAGCTGTAAAATGTTTCATGATTTGACCACCCTTAAAATTTCTTCAATAGTTGAGATACCACTCACTACTTTTTTCATGCCGTTTGCAAACATTGGCTCAAAGCCTTCTTTCAATGCTTGTTCAATCATATCATCTTTTGATGCACTTTGTGCAATCATACTTGAGAGTTGCTCCGATATAGGTAGCACTTCGGAGATCATCTCCCGTCCCATATATCCGACACCATTGCATTCCCGACACCCGGCACCCTTGTAAAATACGGTGTCATCAGGGAGATACTGCTTGTAGCGTTCAGTGACAGCTTCCGGTAACTTCTCTTCGACCTTACAATGCGGACAGATCTTACGGATAAGACGTTGGGCCTGAATCGCAACCAAAGAACCGCTGATAAGATAGGGTTCAATTCCCATGTCGACCATCCTTGGGATTGCACTGATAGCATCATTTGTGTGCAGCGTCGAGATAACCAGGTGACCTGTCAACGCTGCTTTGATAGCAATTTCGAGTGTCTCTTGGTCACGGATCTCCCCGATCATGATCTTATCCGGATCCTGACGAAGGATAGAACGGAGTGCATCGGCAAAACTGAGCCCGACACTCGCGCGTACTTGAACCTGTTGGATTAGGTTCATCCTGTACTCGACCGGATCCTCTACCGTAATAACTTTCTCTTCAACACTACGCAGTTCATTAAGTGCACCATAAAGAGTCGTTGTTTTACCACTACCCGTCGGACCGGTTACGAGAATAATACCATACGGTGTTTTAAGTGCAGAGTGAAGTTTTTTGTATCCAGCCTCATCCATACCGGCATCTTCCAGACGGATCAGCGCTTTCTCTTTATCAAGAACACGCAGTACGATGGATTCACCATACATAATCGGAAGAGTCGAAAAACGGAAATCGTACTCTCTGCCGCCGACATCCGTTGAAAAACGGCCATCTTGTGGTTTTCTTCGTTCTGCGATATCGAGGTTTGCCAGGATCTTCAGACGAGAAGCAAGAGGTGGATAGATGTCTTTGTCAAAGATAAAGACCTCTGAGAGCTTACCATCGACTCGCCCACGTACGGTACAGTTGTTTTCGGTTGGCTCAATGTGAATATCACTCGAGCGGTTCTTGATACAAGCTTTCAAAATAACATCAATAAGCTGTAGAATAGAGGACGCCTGGGCCTGATCTTTATTCTGGTCAGTCCCTATGGAATTCAGTTCATTACGAATACTTACTACAAGCTCTTTGACACTGTCTTTGAGCTCAACTTTAAAGAGGTAAGCCTGGATCTGTTTTTCTGTAGCTGTTGCAATGTCCAGTGGTTTACGTGGAAAGAGACGTTGAAGGGCCTCTTGTGCTTCGATATTCAGCGGATCGGCAAAGGCAACCGTTACGGATAGGTCATTTTCCTTGATTGGAATGGCCTGGAAACGTTTGAGTTGTGAAAGAGGGGTCCTATCAGTGAGCCTATAATCCATGTCGATCGAGTCAAGATCCAGGTATTGTATCTCCATCACCTCTGCAAGATGCTGCACGACGGCCTGTTCATTCAAAAAGTGATACTGCTTTATAATAGCCAGCTCGTAATGACCGGAACGAATCTGTTCAACAACAAACCGTTTGACAAAGTTGACAGATACCGCACCGACTTTAGTCAATGTCTCAAGGAGTGTGTCGTCTTTGACACCCACTCGGGTCAGACGCTCTATCTGCTCATTAGAAATATGGCCTTGTGCCAATAAATCATGGGTTACTCTATCCATTTTTTTTCCTACCAGTATATGTGACGTATAGTCATTATTTTATCATTATATTCTTCGATTACCATTTTAGGCGAAGAACCGCTTTTAGTTATAAAAAGACGATAGCTTTTATTGACATCATTAGGATCAGTGTAATTGTAACGGCGTTTATCTTTAGAATCGGTATCGTTGGAGTATAAATCAAAAACTGTTGAAAGTACATACTCTGTCGTTGGTAACTTGATAGGTTTGAGGTCGTACTGGTCCGAAAGAGCATGTATAAGAAGCTTCTTTTGCATCAGTATAACAGCGAAATAAGCTGCGTTTGCCCGTGCTTCAGGCGTTTTCTTTAACAATGTTATGGCAGTTGACAGTTTGTCAAGTTGATCAGAATTTAGACAAGAAAAAGCATAGAGTGAGACAAACTCTTCATCGTCTTTATATTGTTGCAACAGCTTCTCACCCGATTCACAAGCCTGTGCATACTCGCCGTTTTGATAGAGTTTGTAGGTATCCATTTTGGCATCGGCATGCATAAACAGTGGTGTAAATATCAGCAGTATTAGAAATTTCTTCATTTGAGAGTTCCTTTTTGAATTTGAACGAGTAGGATCTTCGCCTTGACTGAACCGGACGTCTTAATATAGCTTTGCAGTTTGCTGACAGCAGTGTCCTTTTCACCAAGTTTTACTAATGATTGGGCATAAAGAAGAACACCATCCTCTATATTGGGATTAATGTCGTAGGTTGCTTTGGCATAGTACAGCGATTCCTTGTAATTACCCTTTTCATAATATTCTTTTGCGACAAAAAGACTTAAAGCCGGTTTTCGCGTTTGGTTAAAGCGTTTGACAACACCGCGCAATTCATCTTCGGAAGTTTCGGACTGACCCACCTGGATTAACGTGTCCTGCGGCTCCTGATCTACGATAGCTTTGTTCGGACTGATGACAACAGTCTTTACAGGTGGTGCTGTAACCACTTTTTTTACTGCAGGTTTAACTACTTTTTTCTCGGGAGGCTTTTTAGGTGTTGGTTTGACTGTTTTTTTAGGTTTAGCAACAGCTTTTTTCTTTTTTTTCGGCTTTGCCGCTGGGGCAGCAGTTTTTTTCGGTTTAGCTGGCGGTGTAATCTGTTCTTCTGTTGCAGGTTCTTCTGCTTCAGCTGCTGCAAGTATTTGTGCATTATTGTAATTGATGGCTTGGTCTTCAAGGTTGTACATGAAGTCAAATGATGCAACCAATACATTCTGTTCGTCATCTTTTTCTGGCTGTGCGGTCTGCACAGGTTCAACACTCTTGTTGAGATCAACGCTCGTGTTGACATCAACTATAACAGGGACGTTAACATTCTTTGGTTCTTCTTTAAACAAAGCTAAAACTGCTTCAGGGTTTGTTACATACAGGTATGAAGATAGGCCAATAATTGCCGTTATAATAGAGGATGAGACATAAAGAGGAAGCATCTTTTTGAAGTGGTATTTTGACCACCTTTTTTCCAGATCAAGAACATCAAGCATCAATAAATCCTGTGTAGATTGCGGCCATCTCTATCAACTTTATAGGCATTGATTTTTGCTGTAACTTGGCAGGGTTGTTCTCTTCATACCAACTGCATATCTCAAAAAGCCCGTATAAAAGTTTGTTGGTGTGGCGATAATTACCCTCAGTGAACTTGTGGATAGCTTTTACAGCCTTGGGTGTGAACATATTGGCAAGGTCGAAATAGTTGGCATGTAAAAGCTTCTTATGGATATAAATCGCTAATTCGGATGCAGTAGCGTTTTGAAGCTCCTGACTCTCCCAAATACGTGTTTTGAAATGTTCTTTGGCAATAAGGTCCTCTTTTTCTGTCTTATGAAGAGCAAATATGAATTTGACTTTTCGTGAATCCGAGATAAGTCGGATCTTCTCCATTAATGGTTCAGAGTAGAGTTGTGCTTCATCAAGTATTACAATAGGTGTGGTCTCATTTACATAATGGTTTGCAATTTCAATAAATTGGGTAAAGTTGAGTGAATCAGGTGTGTTAAAACGAAAGATCTCATAAGCCAAGACCTTAAAAAACTCACTTTCGTCTATGACAGGTATCGGTATATAGACAACTTTCTGTTGTGGTGAGAGTTCTTTATAGAGCTTGTTAAGCATCATACTTTTTCCTGTTCCCGGTTTTCCGAAAACAAGTATCATTTTGAGAGGCTTTTGGATAGCCTCTTTAAGTGCATGGTATATAGCCATGCTACGGTCAAGCTGGACATAGTCTTTTGAGTCGACAATATCCTGAAAAACCTCCTGGGAATTGCGGAAGATCTTAGAGCTCTTCATTTGCCTCTTTGCTTTCAGGTGCAACTACTGCATCTGTTGTGATATTTTGATCATCACTGAAAGTTGCTTTTAGGCCAGCCTCTTCTTTAGTTGTTGAGGTATAACCGAGGTCTGCAATTGTAAGTGTGTTACCAGCTGCTTTGACGATACGTGGTTCAATAACGATAACGATCTCTTCAACCGAACGAACCTTCTCTTCATATTTGAAGAAGTAACCTAGACCAGGAATATCACCCAAAAGAGGAACTTTGTTGGTTTTGAAGTTTTCACGCGAACCGATCAAACCGCCAAGGACAATTCGGTTACCATCTTTTACAGTGACGACAGCAGACAGTTGACGACGATCAAGGTCAGGCGGCATAGTACGATTTTCCTGATCTTTAGTGTCACTCTGAATTTGGACACGAGTCTGGCTGAGTGACGGATTCACTTTGATAGTAATCATGTCATCTTCGCCGATCTCAGGTGTAATATCCAGAAGGACACCGGCAAAGACGGAGTTAACCATGTCATTTTGTGTTGTCGAGACAACACCACCGCCTGCACCTTGCTGGTTTTGAGACTGCTGAATTTTATAGAAATACTCCGTACCGACGGTGATAAGAGCAGGCTGGTTGTTCAATGTCAGGATCTTTGGATTAGAGAGTGCACGCACTTCACCCTGTTCTTTAAGAAACTTGATAACTTCATTTAGTGAACCAGCGACATTGACCTGTATTAAATTGGCATTTTGTCCGTATAAATCTTCAAGGTTACCAATTGATTGGTATGTGTCAATATTTTTTCCATTAAATGTATCAACAGCCACGTTAATGTTCTGCAGCGCATAAAGCTGTGACCAGTCAATACCGGTTGAAGACTTGTCGTCAAAACTTACGGCGAGCATATTAACATCGATAAGGACCTGTTTTTGGACTTTTTCTTGAAGCGTTTTTAAATAGGCAGCGATACGGGCTTGTTGACGACCAGTCGCAGAGATCGTGACCAGTCCAGCATTTCTATTAATGATTGGCGCTTCTGCCTGGTAGGCATCTTCCGGACGGTTAAGAATACGTTGAAGTTCAAGATCAAGTTCATCCCAGAAAACTACTTCGTCCGTATGCTCGATCGAAATTCCCGATTTATTCGAGCCTACACCACCACCGGCTCCTTCTGCAGGGAAAGAGCCGCCACCTGCTGCTCCGCCTGCTGCTCCACCACTTTGAGCACCTTGGCCGATTTCAGATGATGTAGAACTCAGCATGACATCGGTTGAACCTTTGCTCTTTCTAGACGAAAGAATATAGTCGATGTTATAGGTGATCGTCTTGAGGTATGAGATACGCAGGATCTCATTTTCAATCGTAAAGTTGAGATTGTTTTCAGTTAGCAAGATATCAAAAACTTCATCAATAGTAAGGTTCTTGATATGTGTTTTGTTCAATTTTTTGTCCATCAGCTTTTCAGTCTCACTGTCAGCAACAACTAGACTGTATTCGCAGGCAGTAGTCAACTGGTCGACATATTCACCGATAGTGGTCCCTTTTGCAGATGAGATGCTGAAAAGTTCGTAAGTACAATCAGCTTGCATTGATGTCGCTAGAACGACTGAAGCGGCCAGTGACAGGAGCTTTTTATTTAGTTTTTTCATTTTCATTTCCTTTTTTTACTGATTATTTAGTTGACGTTAAACTGGATTTTGTCATTTTTATGGTTTTGAAAGAGTTTCAGCTCTTTCGTTTTGCTCTTCAGCGTTGCCTCACCAGGGTTGACATTAACGATAGTGTATTGTCGTATTCTATCACCCTCTTTATACCACTTACCACTGATCTTGACATTTTTATTAATCGCAGATTCCAGTCTGAGCGGCTTAAGTCTGACTTTCTTTTTGACGGCATAAGTTCTCTTTTTACCGTCGCCTTCTTTCTTGAATAAGATAAACGGACTGTTGGTTTTGAGCACAGCATTGGCTTGCACACCTTTGCGCGGTGGTTTTATCTCTTGAATCTGTGTATTGATCTTAGCATGATTCGGTGTTCCAAACGGCTTTTCCTTTTGAACTTCTGCCGGTTTAGGTGCCTCAGTACTTGCCATTACAACCATTGGCACTAAGGACACAATGGATAATATTAGTAGCTTTTTCATTAATATGTAATCCCCCATACTGATAGATTAAGATCGAGGTTTAACTTTTCAGTTGCAGCAATTTCCATGTCGTGAAGATCAACAACAAGTTTACTTTTTTCAATGGCATTCATGAATCTAACCATATTCTTATACGGTGCTTCAGCCTGTATCTCTAGGTTTAGTACATGCCCAAATTTGGTCTTGTCATCTGCAAGTCTATTGGCAAAGAAGTTAAGTTTGACTTTGTGCTTTTTGGCGTTTTCAGCAATCGAATCGATAAAAGCACCCCAAGTCTCCTGATCATAGAAGAGTTCAGGAATCTTCGCAATCTCTGCTTTAATGAAGGTGTTTTCATCCTTTAAGGTCACAAGTTTTGTATTAAGATCTTTGATCTGTCGATCTAAACGCACAATTTCACTTTCTGGATGCATCATAAGATACTGTTTATCTTTTGCTATTTTGTCTTCGACCTTAATTCTAGCTTCTACAATGGCATTGTAGCCTTGTTCCGCACTGTCCCAAAACAGGAGATAAGATAACGAGACAAGAACGACAAAGACCATACCATAGATCATCTTGACGTCTTTGTCACTCTTTTGTGAAAAGCTTTGGTCTATATCATATAGATATTTTTCTAACATCGCACTCATTTCAGCACCGCCTTCATCTGACTAAGATAGTGTTTTTTCTCTTCATCATATGCAATCTCTTCTAATATAAAGTGAAAACGTGATGTCTTCTTAGCGGTCAGATACTCAAGCAATCGAGTGATATCTTTGTCTTTTTCAGACACCATGTTGAAGATGAATCCTTTAAAGTTCTCATCTTCATGATAAGAGAGTTTTTGCAGTTTGACTTTGTATTTGTTCAGATCACCGGCAAATTCAGTTGTGAGTTTAGCCTTCATCGGGTAGTTGACCTTCACATCATGGATTTTCGTCAAGGTGTTCATCTGACGCTCAAGCTCTGCCTGCTCGGCATCAACCAGTTTGTTCACAGCATTTTTCTCAACTGTTTTTATGTTGATCGTTGCTTCGCGTGTCGTCTTTACACTGTGCACTTCATTGTATTCCGTGTCAAGCATAGCCTTATTGAGTTGTTCCGCAAATGTGAGACTCCAGTATGCCACGGGATACGCGAATGCAACTACCAATGCCACTCCCGTAGTGGCGATTAGTTTACCGCTGGCACGCTGTAAGAACTTCGGAGGGCGAGGATAGAGTGAAAAATTACACTCATAACGTTCGTCGCTCTCTGTCATTGTGTAAAGGTGCATCATCTGATGTATCTGGTCTACGTACTGTCCGTTAGTGTCAAAACCATAGTTGAAGTCAAATGATTTGGAGATCAATCCAAGGTAGGTCTGCGAGTACTCATCTAAACCGGCTATCGACCCAATCTGTGATCCGATGTAGATCTGGTCAATTGTCTCAAGCTCGAAGGCTCGTTTGGCATAAGTAAGTACGTCGTTTATATGTAAAAAGAGCTCACCAAAAAGCTTAATAAGGTCACGCTGGTACTCTTTGTTCTCTGAAGAGAGGCCTTCACTTGATAGCAGTTCCATAAAGAGCGTAAAGCTTACCTGTTCGCCATAGAGCTCACAGAAGCGTTCATGCATCATTTTTATAGTGTATTTAAGTGTTTTGGTGTACACAAACTCTTGATCGTTATAGATGGTGAAGAAGGCGTCATTGTCCTGGAAGTAGATGAAACAGTGTGCACCTACATCCGTAACGATCTCACGCTGATAAAGCCCTTTGAGCAAAAGAGGAACAGGAACGATATAATCAATGTATTTGATCTTTTCAACTGTTGTCTCAAATGTCTCATCCATTGTAAGTGGATCAACAATGAAAACGTGAAAGAATCGTTCTTTTTCATCGAGTTGATGCCCCGCTTCAATAAATTGAATGTTGTATTCAACTGCCATGTCAAGGGCAAGTTCTTCATAAACCTTGTTCTCAATAGCAAAAGCCAGATCTTCATCAGGGATGTTTTTACTTACACCAATAAGAGCGGTTAAGAAGTCATTGGTGTTAAGATAAGCCATCGTGTACTGGGTTTTAGAGAAGTTGATGGATTTCACTTGTTCTAATTTGCCAGATGCCCCAACATAAAACGACTCTTTGTAAGGGTTTATAGAAAGGACACTGGTAAATGTCGGTTGTTGCGTATTACTCATCGCAGTAAATCCTAATAGTGTTATTTTTGTCCAAACTCAATTGAGCCAAACTTTTCTATACGTCTATATCAAAATATAAACAGACCAATTGAATTACAGAGAATTGACTGGAGCAATTTCCTGTTACTAAATTTCATTTTAGCCATATTAAACTTAAATATATTCTTATGTGTCGGGTAAAAAGTTAAAAAGGAGAGAATTTATACTAAATTTCGCAAAGTGCCTAAATACGATGTATTGGAGGTTTGCAAAGCTATAAGTCGTTTTTGCTTTTTATATATTGATAATTTATTGTTATCAAAAGTGTAGAAAAGAGACTTCTAACCTTAAATGGTTATCTTAACAGAGAGGTACAACCACTAACATTATATGTTTAGCTGTTGTAGCCCAGTTCTTCCAAAAATTTCTTATCGTTGGTCCACCCTTTTTTGACGGAGACAAAGAGATCAAGAAAAACAGGTTTATCGGTCAATTTTTCGATTTTTGCACGGGCGTCTTTGCCAATACGCTTGATAGCAGCACCATTCTTACCGATAATAATCCCTTTTTGGCTCTCTTTTTCAATGATAATTGTAGCGCGGATATGTTCGACGCGCTGATTCTCTTCAATTTTATCGATGACCACATCTGATTCATAAGGGATCTCATCACTGATGTTCTCGAAAATTGCTTCACGAATGAACTCTCTGTAGATATCCCGCAGCATCTCCGTAGTCAAGTCGTCCGGGTCATAGAGGTAAGGTGATTCATCCAGATGCTTTACAATAACATCCAGCAGGTCGTTTTTGCCGACATTTTTTGTGACGGACATTGGAATCAAAGCCTCGAACTCAGATGCAAACTGGTTGTATTCACTGATGCGTGCCAACAACTCTTTTTGTGAGACTTGATCAATCTTGGAGAGAGCAATGATATGTTTGCGGTTTTTTCCATTCAGTTCGAGAAAACGTTTGTAGTGTTTGATAGAGTCGCTGGCAGGTGCCAGGTAGACGATAATATCACAGTCGCCGATCGCCTTGAGTGCCTCTTCTAGCATAAACTGGTTGAGCATCTTCTCTTTTTCATGGAGACCGGGCGTATCGACAAATATGATCTGATCATCGTGATGCATCACAATGGCATTGAGTCGACGGCGCGTCGCATTCGCTTTTTGCGACGTCATCGCGATCTTCTCACCCAGTATCCAGTTAAGCATTGTGCTCTTGCCGGCATTTGGTCGTCCGACCAAAGCGACAAAACCGGCCTTGTGTTCGGCTGTACTACTCACCGATTACCTCGAGGTGAATCGTCGCATGCATAGCGTGACCAAGTTTAAGGTCAAGATCATGTGTACCTGTGACTTTAATAGCTTCTTTATGATTGATATGTTTTTTGTCAATTTCTATGTTGTGCTGCTCTTGCAGGGCATTTGCAATCTCATCTTTCGTTACTGAGCCGAACAGATGGCCTGTGTTGCCGAGTTTTTTAGTAATCGTCACTTTCAGTTTGTCAAGTTTTCCGGCAAGTGCTTTCAGTGTTTCAATCTCCTGCGCTTCATTTTCCGCTTTTTTACGTTCTGCTGCTGCATGTTTTTTAAGGACTTCGTTTGTCGCTACCTTTGCAAAACCTTTGCCGACCAAGAAGTTCTGACCGTAACCGTCTTTCACTTCTTTGACTTCACCGGCTTTGCCCAAACCTTTTACGTCTTTGATCAATAGTACTGTCATAAATATTCCTAGGTTTTGTTTTCATCATTGTAGCGAGAGAAGGTATAAAAGCAGATAATGGGTGATTTACAGGTGAAATAAATAGCGTAGACTTAAGAGTGTGGTTTTTAAGCATAGAGAGATTTCTATGCTTAGGCAGAGATAATCTATTATCGCTCTTTTTCACCAGGATAGGAGACGATACCATAGGTCAGGTTACCGATTTTCTTATAGCCCATGTCACCTAATATACGTGCACAGTGTGCACTGCGGCTTCCGACATGACAGTAGACGATAATATTCTCATCTTGTGAAAGCCTGGCTTCATCAAGGGTCTGGAAGAAATTGCTGGTTGGAATAAGAAGGTCCGCACCCTTGATGTGACCCATCTGCCACTCCATCGGTTCGCGTACATCGACAAGTTTAAAATCAACCATGCCAAGGTCGCGTGCTTCAAGCAGGGCGATAATCTCGTCACCGTCAAGTTCATCTTTATTGACCAGAACAGTACACTCTTCTTGTGTCAGACCGCGTGAATGCTTGTGGACAACCTCTTCTATTGCCTCTGCTTGTGACTGCGCAGCGGCATATTCCGGAGTACAGAAGATCTGGCAGTGACAGACACCGTCTTCAGGGATCTCCTTTTCAATAGCCGGCGTACATGGACAGATACGATCGTCCGGCTCACCAGTGACAAAGAAACATGGACAGTAGCGCTTGCCGTGCATCAGCTTGTTGCGTGTCAGACCAAGTTGAATACCCTGGTTGATCTCTGTATCTGGATTATAGGCCCAGCCAAACTGCGCCACTACCTTGTCGGTAAATCGGATCGTTTTTTCAAGAGTATCTTTAAATTCCTGTGATTCAGGGTCGATTTTAACGGTGCTCATTATAAGCCTTTTACTGTTTTAGTGAGAATATTATCTTGTTTTCTGTAAATAGGGAATTAAAAGTCTTTATATCATTGAAACGTTTAGAGGATGGGAGGATCCAGCAGCAGCTGGATTTTGATGTTTATTTGTTGCGCGCTTTTCCGGCAATAATAAAACGAAGTGCGTTAAGTTTGATAAAGCCCTCTGCATCTTTCTGGTTGTAAACTTCATCTTCTTCAAACGTTGAATACTCTTCATTGAACAGTGAATCTGCTGATGCACGCCCAACTACGATAACATTTCCTTTATAAAGTTTAAGGCGGACAACTCCATTGACAAATTCTTGAGACTTGTCAATAGCGACTTGCATCATCTCACGCTCTGGTGAAAACCAGAAACCGTTGTAAATCAATTTTGCATAACGTGGCATCATCTCATCTTTAAGGTGTGCCGCTTCGCGGTCAAGTGTGATCGATTCGATAGCACGGTGTGCTTTTAGCATGATTGTTCCGCCCGGCGTCTCATAACAGCCGCGCGCTTTCATACCGACAAATCTATTTTCAACGATGTCAATACGTCCAATACCGTGTTTGTTTCCAAGTTCGTTAAGTGCTTTAAGCAGGGTTGCCGGACTCAGTGCCTCTCCATTGAGTGTTACAGGGTCGCCGTGAGCATAGCCGATCTCAATATATTCCGCATCATCTGGGGCATTCTCAGGGGAGTTGGTCCATAACCACATATCATCTTCTGGTTCAGCATTTGGATCTTCCAGATGCAGCCCTTCATAAGAGATATGAAGTAAGTTGGCATCCATTGAATAAGGACTTACAGCAGGGTTGCCATTTTCATCTAAATGTTTTTTATCAATCTTAATGCCATGGTCAGCTGCATAAGCGAGAAGTTTTTCTCTTGAGTTCAGGTCCCACTCTCTCCAAGGTGCGATGATAGTAAGCGTTGAGTTCTGACCCAGGTAACCCATCTCAAAACGTACCTGATCATTCCCTTTACCGGTAGCACCGTGGCTGACACCGTCAGCACCGGTGATCTTTGCGATCTCTGCTTGACGTTTAGCGATCAACGGACGCGCGATCGATGTTCCTAGAAGGTATTCACCCTCATAAATGGCATTGGCACGAAACATTGGAAATACAAAGTCTTTTACAAACTCTTCTCTAAGGTCGTCGATAAAAATATTTTCTGGTTTAATACCCAGTTCGAGAGCTTTAACACGAGCCGGCTCAAGCTCTTCGCCTTGACCGAGGTCAGCAGTAAAGGTAACCACCTCACATTTGTATTCGTCTTGCAGCCATTTGAGAATAACACTGGTGTCCAGCCCGCCAGAGTAGGCGAGTACAACTTTTTTGACTTCTTTTTTCATCGGAAAACCTTCATAAGAGTTGAAAATAAATTGCGCGATTTTACCTAATATTAGGTAATAAAAAGGTTAATCTAAAGCGGTATTTTACGCATCTCTGCTATGCTTTCGTTTATGAACAGATATTTTACACTTTTACGTGAAGAACGCGTGCTGAGGCGCCTTTCATTGATCCAGCTGATTGCCTATTTCGGTGCGTGGTTCTCCAATGTTGCGATCTACACACTGCTGATACAACTTGATGTATCTGCAACGATTATCGCGATGACGGCTGCTTTGCACTTCCTTCCCGGTGTTTTGCAGGCACCTTTCAGTGGTGTTTTGATCGACAAGTTCGCACCTAAGAGACTGATGGCATTTCTGATGATAGTTGAGATAGCCGCGACGTTGCCCTTGATGCTGGTCGATAATGTAACGCTTTTGTGGCTTTTGTTTATCCTGGTGTTTGTCCGTATGGGTGCATCCAGTTTTTATTTTACGCTGGAGATGTCCCTGTTGCCAAGGATACTACCGCATGACAAGCTGAAGTTAGCCAACGAGATCCACTCTGTGATCTGGTCGTTTTCCTACACCTTCGGTATGGCGATCAGCGGTTTTGTTGTCTATCTAGTTGGCGTCGAAACCGCTTTTTTACTGGATGCACTACTATTTATGATTGCACTTTTCTTACTGGTGAATCTGGTATTCCCTCTCCGTGAGTCAAAAGAGAGCGTCGGTTTTGCAGCTATGTTTCGAGAGAGTTTTACTTATCTCAAAAATGCGCCACATATCAAACATCTCATCTTATTGCATGCCTTTGTCGGTTTTACGGCTTTTGATGCTCTGGTCGCATTAATCGTGGAGCGTTATTATACGCAAGCCGTTGCGGTGGCCCTGGGAATAGGGCTTTTACACGCTCTTCGTGCCGTGGGCCTGGTCTTCGGCCCGGTTGTGATAGGAAAATGGGTCAACAATAGGACACTGGTCTATGTTCTGCTCTATCAGGCCGCGGCGATTGTCATCTGGGCCCTTGTCATAGAGGACTTCTACCTGTCGCTGCTCGCTTCAGTCTTTGTGGGATTCTCTACTACAACGCTCTGGTCTTATACCTATACTCTCCTTCAGCATCATACCGATAAAGAGTACTACGGCCGCATCGTCGCCTATAATGATATGATGTTCCTGTTGACAGTTGCCCTCATCTCAATGGCGATAGGTTATTTGGCAGAAGCAGGTGTTGCACTCTCCATCATCACAATGCTTCTGGGAAGCAGTTTTATCGTGGCAGCGCTCTACTTTGTCTGGATAAAAAAGTGCTTTGACATTCGTGATACAACGGTCGAAGATGATAAAATGTCACCCGAATTGGAGTTATAAAGTATGCAAAAAAATATGATCTATGAAGCTCAGGGCAAAAAAATCGACCTGACACAGTTGACCCGTCTCTACCCGGCAGCAACCGTCGATGTTCACGGCGAGTTGGCCCAGGTCTCCTTGGAATGGGCGAAGATGGAGAAGAAGCAGGAAGTCCCGATCTCATCGTATGTCCTTATCTTTGACATTGACCCGCTCGGCGAAGTGCCGAACAACCGCATAGAGCTGGTTTACGAGAGTGAAGAACTTCTGATAGAAGGGATGAAAGAGGTTGCTAAATACTTTGAGTAGGCCTTCTTATCTTCGCGACGTCTTAAGGCTTGCACTTCCTGCTGCATTTAAACATCTTCTGGACATTTTACAACTGCTGATCGACATGATCATGGTCGGTATGCTTAACGTCGCAGCCTTGGCAGCGGTCGGGATGAGCATGCAGTTTCTGATGGTCATCAATGTCGTGATGACACTCTACATCGTTGGCGGCAACGCTGTCATCGCCAGGCTCATCGGCGAGCATCGGCGACACCGTGCGTCGGCGCTTCTCTACTCACTTGGGCTTTTTGCACTGTTTATCTCCCTGCCTATCACGCTATTTGGCTACTTTAATGCCGAGAACTTCTATCTCTGGATGGGTGCAGAGGCCGATTTGGCGGTATTCGGACGGGACTATTTTGAGATCATTATGCTTGGGATGCCGCTGATCTTTCTGGATGCACTGCTGTACAATGCCTTGTCCGCTGCCGGTGATACCAAGTCATCGCTCTATATCAAGCTTGTTTCTGCTGCGGTCAATCTGCTGTTTAACTACCTCCTGATCTTCGGTCATGGCGGTTTTGATGCGATGGGGATAGCCGGTGCAGCCTATGCCACGGTCATTGCTTACGGGTTTAATATCATCGTCTATTTTCTGCTGTTGGCCCGAAAAGATGCCAAGCTGCATCTTCTGCGGCGTTTCAGCAAGGTTGATCTGATCCGCGCTCTCCATGTGGGGAAACATGCCTCGCTTGACCGCTTGATGAGCGTTACCTCTTTTATACTCTTTGTATGGGTTATTACTGCCTATGGAACGGCAGCGATTGCAGGCTATCAGGTTGGTCTTCGTATTGAAGGTCTTGCGTTTATGCCGGGCTTCGGTTTTGCCATCGCAGCAACGGCATTGGTTGGACAGAACCTGGGGGCAAAAAAGTACGAGGCCGCGTATCAGACAGGGCTATATGCCACTAAGATCGCTGTTACATTCATGGGTATGTTGGGCGCGGTACTGGCGCTTTTCCCGGCATTTTTTATCGGCTTTTTTACACAAGATGTCGGTGCGATCGAGTCCGCTTCCATCTATCTGCAGCTTGTCGGTATCTCTCAGATACCGTTGGCCATGACCTTTGTCATAAACGGTGCACTGCGCGGGGCCGGTGCGACGAAGATAACCCTGATCATCAATGTCTCTTCACTTTGGCTGTTGCGGGTTATCCCTTCGCTGGTCTTGTACTATCTGGGATTTGCACTGATCTGGATCTTCATCGCGATGACAATCGAGACCTTTATCAAAGGGGCTGTTTTCTGGTATATCTATCAGAAACGTCACTGGCAGGCGGTGCGGGTATGATCGTCAGAAAAAGAATCGTTTAGCCAAAGGTTTTTCTCTGCATGTTCAGAGAATACCTTGCATGAGAAGAGTGTGCTGCGACGCGTAAAACGATAAAAAGAAGCGATTCAATGTCTCTATTTGATAAGCGACATTGGATCGATATGATAACTGTTCTGCGTGACTTCAAAGATGAGTTCGTTGTCTACACGGCCGATGATTGCCCCTTTTTTGACCTTTTTCCCCTTTTGTATAGTCGGGGCGATCTGATCAAGGTGTGCGTAGATCGTGTGCAGTCCGTTGGCATGCTTGACAATGACAACATTGTCGAGAAGCTGGGTCTTCTTGGCAAGAATCACTTTGCCGTTCAAGACAGTCTTGACCTTGGCACTGCGCTCAGTAGGCTCAAGGGTCACGGATTCGTTGTAGATCTTGATCTTGTAGATAGGGTCGGTGTAGGGACCGAACTTCTTGACAAGTCTATAGCCTGACAGCGGTGCGATGGTCTTTTTACCTCGGTACGTTTTAGACTTTACACTCTGGTAGCTTGACCCTTTTTTGGTTACTTTGGCCGTGGCATTTTTTTTCGTTCTGGTGATCTTGACTTTGTTTGCTTGTTCCGCTTTTTTTGCCTCCTCGGACTGGATGATATTGAGTCTTGCAAGGGTGTTGCTGAGGGCTCTTTTCTGCGCCAATAGTTTGTCGATAGATTGTTTATACTTCTTCTTGTCCTGTTGCATCTTTTGTATGGACTTTTTGCTCTTTTCCGTCACACTGAGCAGTTCGGACTTTTTTCTATCGATATCACTGATAGAAGACTGAAGTTCATCGGTGCGCATCTGGTAATGTTCAATCGTTTTTAGATTGGCACGGTGCTCCTGTTCGAGTTTTTCGATCTTACGCTGGGTCTGGAGATTGAGCTCATTTAATATCTCTTCGGTGATGACAGCGTCGGTGGTCACAGCATGTTTATCTTTGTCGAGGGCGTCGATAGAGATGTTTTGGGCAATGGATTTGATCAACTCTTGTTCGATGAGCCCCTGTTTTCCCTGAAGTAACTGCTGCTTGTCTTTAAGTTCGAGCAGTTCTTTTCGGTTGGTTTCATAGCTTATTTGCGAACGCTCCAGCTGATCGCTAAGTCGACGGATGTTCTTCTCCTGCTCAGCTAGATCGCGTTCTGACTTTTGGATCGCTTTGGCGGTTTTCGACATCTTTTTATACAGGTTGGAGTATTTCTTGTCGAAGCGCTGTATCTCTGTGCTGGTCTTTTTGATCTGCTTTGAGACATCCTCTTTTGCTGCCAATGGAGAGAAGAGGAGAGCAAGAGCGAGTAAAAGTGTGCGCATCATACCTCTTCTTTATGACCAAGCACAATCAAGGTTGCCAGAATGATAGAGAGACTCATAGCGACACCAAAGATCAAGAGTCCGTCGTTGACAGCGTCGAAGAGAGAAATGTCAATACCGATAGCCTCAAGCTGTTCGCTACCGACCTTTATCAGGTTAGCATAGGTAAATGCCGCAATTGCCAAGATGGAGGCGATGATGGCATCAACGATAGCAAGTCTGAAGAGCACGGCTGAACGCATCCAGACCGGTGCACCAAACATCGCCATGATGCTCATGCGTTCGTTATGCTGGAACTGCCAGATACGCATCTCTTTGAGTACAAGCAGTGAGGTGACTCCGAAGATCGCGATCGCAAAGAGGACAACGACCGATTTGAACAGCAGCAAAAGTTTATATAGCGTGTCGTGACTCTGGGCAAAATCCTCGATCCGCGTGATGTCACTGCTTTTTTCCAGCTGCTTGCGAAGCTCTTGCACCTCTGAAGGGGTTGGGTAGTGGTTGAGGTGGAGGGCATAGAAGTGCGGAAGTGAGAGTTTCAAGAGGTCGATATGACGTTGTTTCATCTGTGATTGCAGACGGTCGATGACCTTTTTGGTCGAGATCTCATCGGCACGTTTGATCTTGGAACTCATCGCAACAAGTGTGTCTGTCGCCACTTTCTTCTTTGTAACGACGACAATACTGTAGTTCTCGTTCAGTTGTGCTTCATAGGCCGTAACCGTACGATCGACGACAAGGTAGATCTGCATGGTAAAGACGATGGTGAAAAGCGCGATGACAAGGGAGAGGTGGTTCTTAACTGATCTCATAGACCGTACCTCCCTCGATATTGAAGTGTTTGTACTCAACGGCCAGATCTTCCGGGATATGGTGGGTGACAATGACGACGGTCGCTTTGAGCTGCGTATTGGCTCCTTCGAGCAGGTTCCATATCAGCCTTGAGGAGTAGTCATCAAGGTTACCGGTAGGTTCATCGGCCAGGATAAGGATAGGGTTGTGTGCCAGTGCTCTGGCCATTGCAACACGCTGTTGTTCACCACCGCTTAACTCAAGCGGGTATTTATTGATCTTGTGGGAAAGTTTGACGTGGTTGAGTAGTTTATCGACTTGTATATCGCTGATGTCTTTGGCATAACCGTTGATGATGAGCGGTAGGGCTACATTCTTTTCGATGGTCCACTCTTTGACCAGTTTATAATCTTGAAAGACGATCCCGATATGGCGACGAAGGAAGTTGAGTTTTGAACCAGAGATCTTGTTGACCTCGACACCGCCGACGACGAGGGAGCCGTTATCCGGTTTAAGGGCACCGTAAAATGAACGAAGCAGGGTAGACTTGCCGCTACCGCTGGCACCGGTAATAAAGACAAAGTCACCGGAACTGACTGAAAAGTTTGCTCGTGATATGATCGTCTCTTCCTTGTTATAGGCCAGGGAGAGGTCGGTTGCTGATATGACTTTATCCATGAAGCAGCTCGTCTAAATGTTCATGGACCGTAAAATTGATCTTCGATGGTACCGGTTGTGTCGGGAAGTAGTAGCTTTTATCTTCGCCGATGATTACATAGAGGTGTTCCGGTCTCTCAAAACTTCCCATAGAGATCCGCATCATCATGCGTCCGTCGCTTGTCTTGTAAAGACGCTCAAAATGGACAAAACCGCCTTCGATCTTCTGCGTCGTGCCGTTGAGCTTGTTGAGACGCTCTTCATCGAGACCACTTTTGAATGCAAAACTGCCGTCGAGTGCTAAGGCCGGGCTCAGTTCATCGTTGATCAGTGTAATGTCATAGATGTTCTTTTCCATCTTTTTCCAACGGTCTTCATATTTGGAACTGACCGCGATCTCCTGGTTCTTGTTGACCTCAAGCTTGGCCCGGTTAAGTCCGATAAAGGTCTCCCATGAGTAGGCAAAGTAGTTCTCACTGTCCGTTCGCAGTTCAAGACGTCCATCCGGTGCCAGGACACGGGTCGATTCATTGATAAAGGCAGGGGAGATGACACGGCGGTGCGGTTTTTTGTCCCATGGAACAGGGAAGTGAACATAGATGCGGCTGACAATGTTCGAAGGGACCAGCTCCAAAAACAGTCTTGCGTCATAGTCAAGGAGGATCAGATTCTTGAGCCCAAGGATGTTGATCTGTTTCAGTGCCTGTTCGACCGAAGGCTTATGGATCTCGATGCCGATAAAGAGGATGTCCGGGTTCGCCTGAGCCTGATGCAGAAGGTGACGGCCTGAACCGAATCCGACCTCGATCCGGACATCGTCCGCTTCGGGAAAGCCCTTGACAAAATCATGGATAGTCCATAAAGACTCATCTCTCTCAAGGTGCATGCTCTTGGTGGTGTCATTAACATTGGAGGCCAGTATCTCACTGTTTGTCAGTGCGGCATATTGGTTGAGGGCTTGCTTGACAAGGTAGGTCGGCGAGGGACGGGAGATCTTTTCACTTTTCAACAGCACGTTTTCAGGTGTGTCTTTGACAAGAAGAAAAAACGCCTTATCCCCGATAGTTGTCGATATCAGATGCTCTTCGGTATGTGTAACGTTGTCTGCCATAAAATGAAAATCGACGTTCTCTCTCTTGGCAGGCAGGGCAACAGGTGTAAACGATTTGATATGGATATGCGGCATGGGTTACTTTTTGTCCTCCAGCTTCACTTTGACACTGTTGGACGGTGCAGATCGAATCCCATTTTTATCGACACTGACGACATTGAAGGTGTACGCTTCGTCCTCTTTCAATGAACTGTCGATCATCAAGGTCTTTTTGATGTTTTTGAACTCTTTGGACTCACTTGAGAGAAACCCTTTTGACGTCTCTTTGATCACAATATAGGAAACAGTCCGATCGCCTGCAGCATTCCATGTGAGCTGCACTGTAGCATTTTCGACCATCGCGACAAGGTTCGTCGGACCTTTGGGCGCATCGATGGTCGTGCCTGAAGCAGCCTTGGCAACTTCAAGATATCCATCAAGACCGTCTTTATTGACACCGACGACTTTATAGAAATAGTGCTGTGAGGTCTCGGATATCATGTCACTGTAATGCATGGTTTTGACCTTGTCTGCAACAAGTCTATAGCGTCCCTTCTCGCTTGCGGCACGATAGACCTTATAATAGAGAATGTTGGCCTTGTTATCATCTTCCCAACGGATCTCGATCACACCTGCTTTACCTTGTGATGCCTTGACCGCGTTCACCGGCGGAGGTGCCGCCTTGGTCACGACCACGACACTTTGACTCGGTTTCGAGATGATACCGTCGAATGTTACCGACTTAAGGCGGTATTCATACCGTGTGTTGTCCTCGAGGCCGGTGTCGATGTACTCAGCGTTGAGGCGGCCTTTGATCGTTGCGATCTTGCGCCATTCATCAGCACCGCTTTGACGGCGTTCCATGCGGTAGGCGACAACACTGTTGTCAGTGTGCGGTCGCCAAACCAGTTTTGCTGCACGCGGCAACGACTCTGAAGAGCTGAAAAAGCTGACAGAGGATAAAATCGGCTTGGTCCTGACCTCCATCATATCGCAGGCGAGCGAAGTGTATCCTTTTGCACTGTAGGTCGCAAAACGGTACTGGTACGATGTCTCTGGAGTCAGTCTGTCATCCAGATAGTGGGTCACACGTGCGTCTGTGATCGTGTCGATCTGCAGTAGTTTTGTCGGCGTCTTGGATGACGGATCATTGCGGTAGACGATAAATCCGTCAACACGCTTATCAGTGATGGGCTTCCACTCAAAGGCAACGGCTGTCATATCACTCAAATAGCCGTTAAGCGAGACTTTGGGCAGTGATTTGTCAACCTGTGTTGGTTTTGGCGCGGTTGCACTACATGCGCTAAGAAGCACTAATAGCGAAATGGCGCTCAAAATTTTCATGAGGTAGCTGTTCATTGATGATCTCCTGTTCAAAATGTTGGTCTAAGTAGGTTTGCATGGCCGGGCTCAGCGGTGCTGAGAATCGACAATGCTCTTTTGTTCTGGGGTGGATAAAGTAAATGACATACGCGTGGAGCAGGATCTGTTCCTGTTTGTCGTTCTTGACCCCGTAAAGATGGTCACCCAGGATGTGGCGTGAAAAGGTCTCGAGGTGGACGCGGATCTGGTGCGTACGTCCGGTAAAAAGCTTGCAGGCGATCAGTTCGTTGTTTTCATCTTTGGAAAGGGCCAGATGCTTAAAAACAGTTTTTGCCTCTTTGCCGCCTTCGACTTCGGCCATCTTCAGTCGGTTATGGCTGCTACGGCCGATCGGCTTGTCTACGGTGACCACTTCGTCTTTGAGCGGGGGGTTGATCACTGCAAGATAGAAACGCCCCATCGATTTGTCCTGCAGCTGAGCAGAGAGTGCTTCGTGCGCTTCATTGTTTTTGGCGACGACCATAACACCGGAGGTCCCTTTGTCCAGGCGGTGAACGATGCCGTGACGCTCTTCGCCGCTGATCGTAGAGAGGCGTATCCCTTTGTGCTTGAGCCAGTCTACCAGAGTGGCCTCTTTGACGCTTGGGGCAGGGTGGACGGTAAGCCCAGAGGGTTTGTTGATGACCAGAAGGTCATCATCTTCATAGAGGATTTCAACATCGAAATCGATCTCTTGTGCCGGTGTGACCTTGGCCTCCGGAAAGTTGATGACAACCTCCTGGCCGACTTTTAGTTTAAGACCGGGTTTGGAGGTGTTTTTGCCATCAACCGTCACAGCATCCTGCTTGATAAGCTGTACGACCTGATTACGGGTAACGTCAAGCTGTGTACTCAAAAAAGTGTCAAGACGCGTGGCATCTGTGACAAGAAACGTGGTCGATTTTGCTGTCATTATTGTCCGTTATGTTACAATCTGCTCAAATAAAATATATTATATATAAAAAGGGTGTTGACTGTGTTTAAAATTGATCGCCGTATTTTAGCACATTTTGATTATCCCTCCATTATATTATTAATACCCTTGATCTTTGTTTCGCACTGGCTGATCAGCGAAGTCCATCCTGCCCTTGCCCAGAAGCATTTCGTCTATGTTAGTGTTGGCATCATTGTCTTTGTTTTCTTCTTTTTTCTGCCCTTGCGGCGCTTTAACTGGCTCATTCCGTTTTTCTACTGGTTTAACATCGCGCTGCTGCTTTCGGTGGAGTTTTTCGGTCACTCCCGACTGGGGGCAAAACGGTGGATCGAGATTCCTTTCATCAACTTTACCCTGCAGCCTTCGGAGCTGATGAAACCCGCTTTTGTGTTGATGCTGGCCTATATTATCAGCCGCAATCCGCCTCCGAAGGGTGGGTATCAGCTTCCTGACTTTTTAAAGATCAGTTTCTTTATCCTGCTGCCCTTTTTTCTGATTGCTAAAGAGCCGGATCTCGGGACAGCGACCGTACTGCTTCTTATCGGTGCTGGAACACTTTTCCTTGTCGGTGTCAACTGGAAGATCTGGGCAACATTGATAACGGGTTTTTTGATCTCTGCACCGCTGCTTTACACGCAGCTACATGACTATCAGAAACAGCGCATTGCCGATTTTCTGGCGGAGAAGCCCTCCTACCATGTCCAGCAGTCCATTATCGCCATCGGTTCCGGCGGGGTGGTCGGCAAGGTAAAAGAGGAGGCGACACAGACACAGATGAAGTTCCTGCCGATTGCTTCGAGCGATTTTATCTTCGCCTACGTGACGGAACGTTTCGGTTTTATCGGGGCATTCTTATTGATCGGGCTTTATGCGGTCATCATCCTCCATCTGCTGAGCCTTAGCACCTACTATGACGACATGTACATCAAGGTGGTCGCCGCCGGGATATCGCTGATGATCTTTATCTACATGTCGGTCAACATTGCTATGACGATGGGGCTTGCACCGGTTGTCGGGGTTCCTCTGCCCATGTTCAGTTACGGCGGGAGCAGTTTTGTCAACTTTATGATCCTCTTTGCCATCTTGCAGAACCTGATCGCGTTCAGATTTCAGGAAATGTATACGGGGCGCGGCAAAAAAAGTTTCGTCTAAAGTTAGTTTGCTTATAATTGCGCCCTTTCAATACTAGTGGGTCTTTAGCTCAGTTGGTTAGAGCCCTCCGCTCATAACGGAGTGGTCCCGAGTTCGAGTCTCGGAGGACCCACCACCTCAATAAAATCTTTTTTATATTTACTACTAACATCTGTCTATTCAACTCTGGCTTGAATCCTGTGGAAACATACGACGATCAACATTACGCTCTCTTTTACAGCTGTGGCACAGCAATCTGCTTCCAGATGAAGATATAGTTTACGCAAGGTTTTTACTCTGACATTCATCCGAGAAAAATAGGAAATTATTATAGAAGTTCCCTAAGGTGAAAAAACATATAATAGTTTATATCACTAAGGTGCTGCCAAATATGATTGAACTGACACAAACGATCCTTACCTTTGATGCCGAGTATGAGAGCGCCCTGAAAACGGCTGATATCGCTATGCTGGAGCGCATGAAAGAGGCCGATTTCAATGCCGAGCGTCATATCGAAAAAGAGCAGCATCGGTTCGAAAAGCAGAAGGAGCGCGACGAGGCAGTGCTTGAGCAGGAGTTTTCGCTGCAACGCGAACACGCCAACAGTGCATTGAATCAGAGGATGAAGCGCTATGCGGACTCGCTTGATATTGATACCATGGTCGAAGCATTGTTGCATGTCGCCAAGGAGAGGGTATGCCCTTAGGCAAAGCAGCCAAGTACGGCTATCTAAGTGCCCGCAGCCGCACGATGCGTTCACGGCTGATCGACAGTGAGACCATGCAGGCGCTGAGTGCGTCCAGAACGATAGGAGAACTCTCCAGCGCACTATCGTCAACGCCTTACGCTCCGTTCATTACGGCGGTGACATCCGAAGGGATCCACAAAGGGTTGAATGCGGCCTTTGCGAGCCGACGCGATACACTCTTACGCGAACTGGACAAGCGGGAGAAGGCGCTCTTCGAGCTCTTTTTTGTCACCAAATACGGACTGGTTGATGAGAAGATCGAAGCGACCCGCTCCGCCAACCCCGAAGAGACTTTTCGCCGAATCGACATCGACTACATCACGCTGCTGAAAAAAAGTATATCGGAGCTGCCTGCCTCAGAGCAACGTCAGCTCAGAAAGATCCTCGGAAGCTATTTCGACCTGCTCAACCTCTACAACCTGGTAAAATTCCGTCTGCTCTACAGACAGTCTGTCGAAGAGACGCTCGCCTTTATGCTCCCCTTTGCCGAAAAGTTCAGACTTGAAGAGCTCGCTGACCTCTGTGAAGCGGGTACCCTGGAGGCGCTTTCTCACAAGGTCGAACCGGTGCTGGGAAAAGGGTTTGAGGACTTCGAGGGCTTCCGCAGAGTGCTTTACGGCTACCATCGCCAGCAGCTCCTTGCCGTCTGGAGCGGTTATCCTTTCTCGATCGCACTGCCGTTCTCGCTGCTGCGACTGATCGAGATCGAGATAGCGGACCTGCGCGCCATTACCGAAGGGGTGGTTTTTGGGCTTGACCGGCAAGAGATCGCGTCGATGACGGTAGGTGGCTGAGCATGTTTTTTCCGGAGAAGATGCTGCGTGTCATGATAGCCATAGAACCTGATCACTGCGACAGTGTTGTTGAGGTCATCGGCCAAAAAGGGTTGCTTCATATCGATCAGCAACGTCAACAGCGCTTTCAAAGCGAGTCGGAGGCCAATAGGGTCAACACGATGCTGGCACTGTCACGGAAATATATGGCACTGCTGGGCATCACATCTAAAAAAGAGGTGATCGTTTCGGTCGCAGCTCTGCAGCGCCTTCTTGACGAGACCGAGAACAATCTGGTGCGTATGGGTGCGGAAATTGATGCTCTGGCCTTCCGCCTAGGTGAGTCAAAACTCGAGTTAGATCGTTTTGAGAAAGCCCTTGCTCTCAAATCGGCCCTTGCCCCAGTAGTCGATGTTGAAAAGCTCTCAACAGAACTGCACACGATCAGGATGCGGGTGGCGATGGTCACCATGGAGGCGACAGAACTGCTTCGTATCGCTATGAAGCAAAAAGGGCTGCTTCTGGTCGATCAGCCGCTCTTGGAACAGACCAATGCCGTGGTGCTCTTCTATGAAGAAGAGGATGAAAGCAGTGTCAACAGTGCCCTTAATACCTTTAAGGCGGTCGAGGTCGAAGCGGCGTATCTTTCCGAGGCGTCGCTGAGGTCCTACCAGCAGACACAGCATGCGCTTCAGCAGGAGAGATCAGCCTTGGCCGATCAATACGCAGGGGCGCTGCAGCATATAGAGAACCGCCTCTACGCGATGATGGAGCTCGAACATGCCAAGTCGGCGCTACGTGAGGCTGGTGACAGAGTCATACTGGAGGGGTGGATCCCGCAGAAATACAGAGAGATGTTTCTATCCGGCATCGACCATGCGACCGTCACCTTTGCGGACTTTGAAGGCGAAGCACCGGTCATGCTGGAGACACCGCCAGCCTTTAAACCGTTTGAAAAGCTCATCAGCAGTTTTGCCTACCCGAGATACGGCGAGATCAATCCGGTGATACCCTTTGCCTTCTCTTTTTTACTGCTTTTTGGGATCATGTTCGGCGATGTCGGTCACGGTCTCATCCTAGCATTGATCGGTTGGAGTGTCAAGCGGATCTACAGCGATTACGCCGATCTGGGTCAGGTCTATTTTCTCAGCGGCCTCTCTTCGGTCGTATTCGGCTTTCTTTACGGTTCGATATTCGGTGTGCACCACCTGCTGCCGCATCTGATGTTTACGCCGATTGAAAACATCCAGGCGACAATTATCTTCAGTGTCGGCATCGGGATCGTTATCATCACCTTCAGCTTCTTCCTGCATATTGTGACGGCACTCAAGCGCAAGGAACCAAGTCTGCTCTTTGTGAGTGAAGGGAGCATCTTGTGGCTTCTGGTCTACTGGTTTACCATCGGTATCTTTGTAAAGGCCCTTGTCCAGAATCTCAACGTCACCTATGAGGTGATGGCACTTGTCGGGCTGCTTATTATTATCTTTGTCCAGATGCTGCGCAAGAAGATGGAGAAGACGCAGGCGGTCATCGACCTCTTCAGAGAGTTTATGGACACCATCACCAATACGGTCTCTTTCCTCCGTGTCGGTGCCTTTGCGCTGGCACACGGGGCACTCTTTATGGCGGTATTCAGTATTGCCCAGATCATCAGCGAGAGTCAAGGTGCGTCATTTTTCTACTGGCTGTCGATAATTGTAGGAAATAGTGTTATTATTGTGCTGGAAGGTGTTGTTGTCACGATCCAGACACTGCGCTTGGAGTATTACGAGTTTTTCAAACGCTTCTTTAAAGGCGGCGGCCTTCCATACCGACCTTACACCTTAGGAGAAAAAAATGTACATTAAACGATTGTTTATCCTCTCTTGGCTGTTTATGCCGCTCATCGCATCGGCTTCAGAGTCAACCATCTCGGACAAAGGGGCGGCCTATCTTGCGGCGGCGCTTGCCGTTGGCCTGTCGACTATTGCCGGGGGTATTGCCGTCGGTCTTGTCGGTGCGGCTGCAATGGGGGCCATCGGTGAAAAACCGGAGATCTCCGGTAAAGCGCTTATCTTTCTCGGGCTTGCCGAAGGTATCGCCATCTACGGTCTGATTATCGCGATCATGATACTAGGCAGAGTGGGATGAAACTGGTTGTTGTCGGCAATGAGGAGGAGTCACTGGGCTTCTCGCTTGCAGGCATAGAAGGGGTCGTTGTGGATGATGAAGTGATGTTCGTTGAGACGATGCAGCATCTGCTTGACGACAGAGAGATCGGTGTCATCGCCGTTGCCGACCGCTACTTTGCGCTCTTTGCGGAGCGCTTCAGCGGTGTCATCAAAAAGCAGGCGGTTCCGGCTGTCGTCTTTATCCCGTCCATCGACGGCACCCACCATCAGAGAAGTCTAAAGGAGTACCTTGCCAATATCCTCGGTATCCGACTTTGAACGTTTTGCACGCAAGTGCCGCAAAAATATTGCCGAAAAGGTCCAAAAGAGAGAGACAGATGCCGCGGCATATGTGCTTGACAAAGAGAAAGCGACCCTGAACACCATCGAAGCGTGGCGGGTACTTTCGACGGCCGAGTGGCAGCAGGAGCTTCAGTCACGAAGGCAGCAGGGCGAGCGGCGTATCGCCGATGAGGTTGACCGGCAGTGGTCCGCGTTTAAAAAAGAGCGCAAAAAGGAGCTGAAAGCGGCGTTGAGAAGACGTTTACAAGAGGAATTTCCAGCGCTGGCAGCCTGTTTCGTCGACTGGGTCGCAGGTCGCTATGAAAGCGGTGTTTTCACAATGCCAAAAGCCTATTGGTCACTGGTGAAGGGTGAACGGTTTGAGGTGCAGGAGTGTAATGAAGAGCAGCTCATCTTCGCAAACGGCAACCTCTTCATCGAGTATTCGGTCGAACGCATTATTGATGAACTCGGCGACGAGATCGCGAAACAGATGCATTTTGAGGAGAACGAATGGCAAGCATAATCTCAATTTTGGGCCCTATTGTCAAGGTCCGCCTCAGTGGTGAAAACGTCCGGATCCAGGATGTCGCCTATGTGGGCGAGGCCGGTCTGGTCGGCGAGGTGATCGAACGCGAACTTGACAGTGCCGTGGTGCAGGTCTATGAAGAGACTGAGGGGCTCAGACTCGGAGAAAATGTGCATTTCACTTCGGAGATGCTCAGTGCGGAGCTGGGACCGGGACTGCTCGGCGCTATCTACGACGGCATACAACGTCCTCTCACACTGGCGGGTGCCCGGATGGAGAAGGGGCTCAGACTGGCACCGCTGGACAGAGAGAAAGCGTGGCATTTCGTTCCGAAGATCAAGGTCGGCGAAAAGCTCAAAGCCGGAGATATCATCGGGGTAGCGGGCGAGAAGGAGGGATTCGCGTACCGCATTATGGTGCCGCCTGAGATGGAGGGCACCGTCATTTTTGCTGCTGGTGAAGGCGATTACAGAGTCGATGCGTTGGTCGTTGAATTCGAAGGGGGCGAAAAGCTCAGTATGAGTCAGCGCTGGCCGGTGCGGATACCCCGTCCTTTCAAAGAGCGGGTCGTCTCAGGCAAACCGATGATCACCGGGCAACGGATCATCGACTTTCTCTTTCCTATCAGTGAAGGGGGGAGCGCGTCTATACCGGGCGGCTTCGGTACGGGCAAGACCATCCTGCAGCAGACCCTGGCCAAATGGAGCGATGCCGATATTATCGTCTATATCGGCTGCGGCGAGCGCGGCAACGAGATGACGGAGGTGCTTCAGGAGTTCCCCGAGCTTGAAGATCCAAAAAGCGGTAAACGGCTCATCGAGCGGACAGTGCTAATTGCCAACACCTCCGATATGCCGGTCTCTGCCCGCGAAGCGTCGATCTACATGGGGCTGACGATCGCAGAGTACTTTCGTGACATGGGCTATACTGTCGCGCTGATGGCCGACTCAACTTCGCGATGGGCCGAGGCGATGCGCGAGCTCTCCGGACGGATGAACGAACTGCCGGCAGAAGAGGGCTTCCCTTCATACTTGGCGTCGCGCATTGCTTCGGTCTATGAACGTGCGGGGGCGGTCAAGACACTGGGGGAGCGATCAGGTGCGGTGACAATGATCGGAGCCGTCTCGCCTCCTGGTGGTGATTTTTCAGAACCGGTGACACGCCATACCCAGCGTTTTACCTCTGTCTTTTGGGCGCTGGACAAAGAACTGGCAAATGCGCGATTCTACCCCTCCATCAACCATCTACTGAGCCACAGTGCTTATGCGGAGGGCGTCAAGCAGTGGTGGGAGACGGGCTATCCGGGTTGGGAGGCACTTCGTCTCTGGATCATCGAGCTGCTACAGCGCGACGAGAAACTGCAGCGCATCGTCAAACTCCTCGGCAGCGAAGCCCTGCCGGAGGACCAGAAACTGACCCTTTTCATGGCCGACCTTGTCAAAGAGTTCTTTCTGCAGCAAAACGCCTTTGACGAGATCGACATGCACGCTTCACCTGCCAAACAGATGCGCATGGCTGAGGCTCTGCAGGCTCTGCACGTCTGGTGGGAACGCTGTTACAGCCAAAAAGGAATCCCCGTAGCACAGCTCAAAGAGCAGTCGGCCGTCCAGGAGCTGCTCTACGCAAGACAGGGTGTCCCCAATAGTGATACGGCGTGGTTTACGGCGTGGAATGAACGGATGCAGGAGCAGTATGAAACACTGCTGCTCAGTTTTGGAGAGCTTTCATGATCATCGAATATACAGGCGCACAGAAACTTAAAGGTTCACTTCTTTTTTTCGAACCTGTAGACGATGTCCGCTACGGCGAGAAAGTGGTGATCCGCTCCAACGATAAGGTACTCTACGGTAAGGTCGCGGTGCTCTCCGAGAGCGTGATGCTCATCGAGATACTGGGCGAGCCTTACGGTCTCGACATCGATAATCTGAAGGTCCATTTCAGCGGCAGCACTTTTGAGCTCGGGGTAAGCGAGCGTATGCTGGGAAGGGTTCTTAACGCCTTCGGTGAGCCGACGGACGGCGGGGCTGAACTCCACTATGAGAAGCGCATGCCGATCGGCGGTTCCGCCTACAACCCGGCGCAGCGGAACTATCCGCAGGACTTTGTACAGACGGGGGTGTCGGCGATCGATGGTCTGAACGTGCTGGTCAAAGGGCAGAAGCTTCCGGTCTTCTCGGTCGCCGGTGCAGCAACCAACGAACTGGCCGCGCAACTGGTGCGCCAGATACGTCCTTCGGAGAAAAAGGGTGCTGTGGTCTTTGCCGCGATGGGGATAAAGTACGAAGATGCCATGGCGCTTATGCAGGGCATCAGTGCCGGTGGCAACTTCAACTCGACGGCGGTCTTTTTGAACCTGGCGGACGAGCCGAGCATCAATACCTTGTTGCTGGCACGCTCGGCGCTCACTTTTGCAGAGTACCTGGCCTTTGAGAAGGGCTACGACGTCGTCACCATCCTTTACGATATGACCAACTACTGCGACGCCCTCAGAGAGGTCTCGTCGCGGCGCGAAGAGATCCCGAGCCGAAAAGGGTACCCGGGTTATATGTACAGTGATCTCGCTTCCATTTATGAGCGCGCCGGTATTCTGAAAGGGCATGAGGGGTCGCTGACACAGATCCCTATCCTGACAATGCCTGATGGTGATATCACCCATCCCATCCCGGATCTTACGGGTTACATCACCGAAGGGCAGATCGTGCTCGAGCGCGATCTGCAGCAAAAAGGGATCTACCCGCCTATCAATGTCCTGCCGTCGCTTTCGCGCTTGATGAACCATGGGACGGAGCCGCTGCACCGTCGGTGGTCTGCAGAGATCTATGCCGCTTATGCCAAAGCAAAAAAAGCGGAGATGCTCGCCTCCATCATCGGCGAAGGGGAGATGGCTGAGACAGAGCGCGATTACCTCGCTTTCGGCAAGGCTTTTGAACGGCGTTTTATCACCCAGAGAGAGGACGAAGAGCGTACGCTTGACGAGACCATGGCCATAGGATGGGAACTGCTGAGACTGCTGCCTGTCGGATCGTTGACGCGGCTTAAACCCAAAGATATTGCCGAGCACCTGCAATGATCCATGCCAAGAACAAGACCGCACTGCTGGAGCTTAAAAAAGACCTTGAACTGGTGCATAATGGCGCCGAGATCCTTGAAGAGAAGCGCAATATCCTGCTTAAAGAGATCATCGCGCTTCTGGACGAGGTCGAAGAGGAGCGCATTAAGCTCAACGAGTCTGTACAGGCGAGTTACCGTCTGCTCATAAAGGCCTTTATGGAGAGCGGAAAAAGTCAGCTCAAAAGAGAGGCGGCACTGCCGCTCTTTAACGGCAAACTGCAGGTCTATGAAAAGAGTTTCATCGGCATCCTCACCCCCAAGATGAGCTACGAACTGGAGCAGGTGCGTTTCCCTCTGGACATCAGCGCCGAAACTCTCTTTTTAGAGGTGGCACGCAAGTCCTTCATCGACACGACCGAGCAGATCCTTGCGCTTGTCGAGATAGAGTTCAAAGCGTGGCGTCTTGCCGAAGAGCTCAAAAAGACCGTTGTCAGGGTTAATGCCCTGCAGAAGTACTATGTGCCGGAATACGACAAGGCCATCAAAGAGACGATGGCTTCGCTCGAAGAGGTGGAGCGTGAGTTTTTGATCGTTGTCAAAAAGGCGAAAGAGCGCTAAGAACCGATTTGAGGCAGATGATGGACACCCGCCGTCCACTCACTTCTCTTTACAGGTGACATCTTTACCCAAGAGGGCCTCTTCCTTTTTTGCCTCTTCGCACTGCTGCTTCGTCAAAACACTCTCTTTGAACGTTGTTTTCCAGAGGATGGTGCCGCTTATGTTACTGTCGGTTAGGTCGTTGCGGTAGAAGGTGGCATCGCCCAGTTCACTGTTACTGAAATCTGCGTGTTTTATCTTGGCATTGCTGAAATCTGCTTTCCAGGAGATACTCTCACTGAGATCACTGTTTTTCAAGATGGCATGGGTAAGCTTTGCCCCTTTGAAGTTAGCTTTGTGTGCGTTGACGCCGCTCAAGTTGCATGATGACAGGTCCGCTTTCCAGAAAATGGCCCCTTCAAGGTTCGCTCCACGGAGATCACTCCCTTGCAGCTCCGAGTAAAACAGGTTGGTGTTTTGTAGGTTCGTCCCTTGAAGATTTGCGCCTTTCAGCTCAAATCCGATCAGATCCAGGCCGCTCATGTCGGCACCGCTGAAGTCACAGTTCTCACAGCTCTCCTCGTCCAAAAGTCTGTCGATATGGTGCTGATCAAATCCAAAAAGAAGTGTCGATAAAACGACAGAGTAAAAAAACGTTCTCATCTGCTCTCTGTCTCTTGTACGATCTGTTTAAGCTGTTGTAAAAAAGGTGCGGCTCTTGATGACCCGACAAATTTTCCTCTGCTTCTGCCCTCTTTGTCAACAAAGAACATCGTGGGAATGCCGAAATAGTCAAAACCGCTCGGGAGATCGTCTCTGTGAACATCTTTTTCCAACATAACGAAATGCTTCTTCAAAAACATCTGTACGTTCTGCTCTTTGAAGACCTTCTCTTTCATGTAGGCACACTGTGGGCACGATTGTGCACTGTACAACATCAAAACGAGCTTGTCGCTGTTCTGGTCATGTTGATATATCTTTTTAAAAGCGGGGTCATCCTCTATTGTCAGGCCAAGGGCAGAGATGGCAAGCAGAAGAATAAGCAGGAGTTTTTGTGGCATAGTCAGGGTCTTTTTTTAAATAGATGGTTGTATTTTAGCATAAGCGTTTTGTCCGATATGTGGAGAGAAAGGAGAAGTTGGTAGATAAGAATGGGGATGGTGAACGTTTCAAACAGCAGGAGAGATGCGTTATTCAGGGAAGGCGCTTCGTCAAATTTTGTAATTAGGAGCAACCGTTATAACGACTTTTCCCTTTTTGTGTCCCTCTCCAAAGTACCGCACAGCGTCAGCCGTCTCGCTTAAAGGGTAGCATTTGTCAATGACGGGCGCGACTTTTTTGGCTTCGAAAAGTTCCTGCATAAGCGCCAGTCCTTTGTTGGGTATGTGGAGCAGAAGACCCATCTTCTTGCTCCCGGTCATGGTGATCAGCGGTCCCAGTAAAATGCTTTGCAAGGCCTGCATGTTGGCACCTCCAACCAGGAGATAGACTCCGTTGGGCGACAATGAACGTCGGCAGTCGAAGATGGAGTGGTGTGCCTGCATGTCAAGGATGCGGTCATACTGCTGGCCGTTTTTGGTGAAATTCTCTTTTGTGTAGTCGATGACATGGTCCGCCCCGATGGAGCGGACAAACTCCATCTTCTTAGTGCTGCAGACGCCGGTCACTTCGGCACCGAAAGCCTTGCCAAGCTGTACCGCGAAGGTTCCGGCGCCTCCGGAGGCACCGTTGATGAGAAGTCTGTCTCCCGGTTGGATCCCGCCAAATTTTTGAAGCCCCTGAAGGGCAAGAAGGGCGGCCTGCGGCGTGGCTGCGGCCTGCTCAAACGTCATCGTCTTCGGTTTAAAAGCCAAGGCATCTTCACGGGCGCAGACATATTCGGCAAAACCACCGAAGCCGCAGCCGGAGAGATCCCCGAATACTTCGTCACCCGCGCGGAACTGTTTAACGTTTTTGCCAACCTCCGCGACCTCACCCGCGATGTCACAGCCCAGTATCAGGATCTTCGTCGGCTTAAATAGCCCGGCCATCATACGGTTTGCGAAGGGAATGCCTTGGAGGAGCTGCCAGTCCCAATCATTGACAGAGACCGTATGTACTTTGACAAGCACTTCATCGTCCTTTGGTGTCGGTTTATCATACTCACTCAGTTCGAGATCGTCAGGCCCACCGTACTTTCTGAAAATAACCGCTTTCATAACCTTCTCCATAACTGTCTATTGGTATATCTTATACCGATGAGGCTTAAACATCGAAGAACGAAGGAGAAGGTGCTACAGATCTACTGTCCGAGACCGTTCAATCGTGCTTCTAAACGCCATACCTGTGAAAGAGCGTCAGTATGTGTGTAAAGGGGTGCGCTTATGCCGATAGTTTTTTTTTGGTTTGCACCATTGCTGAGCAGCGTCAAGCGAGGTGAAGATGCGGACTTCACCTGACCCCTCCAGATTCTGAAAAAGGGCAGCAAACTCATGACATAATCCTAGAGAGTAGATATCTCTGGCAACAAGCGCCTTTTTTATATATTGCACCGAGAGTGTCGAAGCCCAAGTGATGTAGGCCGGTTGCTTGACATCCTCTTTAGTGATATCAGACGTATCGCAGTCAAGAAAATTCCATATTGAACAGTGGTAGTGTGCGAAGGCTCTGCTTCCATGCAGAATACCATTCGCCTCGTTCACCTCTATGATGTCGGTTCGATTGAAAAAGGTGAAGAGGCTTGCGTTATCTCCCCAAGTCACATCGTACGCCACGGATAACTCCTCTGGATGTAATTTCGCGATGATTATAGTGTTTGTTTGTTACATTACTGTTAAGTTCTAATAGGACTACAAAAAAGTTTTAATTGTGTGCTTCAGTTGTGTTGAAAATGTTTCATACGGGATACAGGCATGCAAAATGATTTTATGTATAATATAGACAAGAGCTAAAGGAGCAGTCATGCGTGTAGTGATAGTTGGTGGCGGGATCGCGGCGGTCTATATGGCCAATGCACTGATCCAAAAGTCACCTCAGACAGATGTCCTTATTGTCTCGGGCGAATCCTATAACCCTTATGACCGTATTCACCTCTGCTCTCTTGTTGATGGCAGTGCGACAGTGGATGACATTGCATTGGAACTCGACGAACGGGTCAGGATGGAGCTGGATCAGCACATTGCTTCCGTCGATCCTGTCTCCAAACGTATCTTCTCCGAAAACGCGAGCTATGCCTACGACAAGCTCATCATCGCAACCGGTTCCAAGCCGCGTGCGCTTTTTGACATCGCCGGGATCGACAATGCTTCCACCTTTCGCAGTGCCAAAGACAGTTTTGCGATTGCAGACAAGATAGCAGGTGCGAACGTGGTGCTGGTGGGCAGCGGTCCCATCGGGCTGGAACTGCTGGACACCCTGAGCCGTATGGACGCGCCAAAGAGTATCACCCTGTTGTCGCGTTCCGAAAGCCTCTACGCCAAGGACCTGACGCCGACCGCGGTTGCCCTGGTCACCAGGACCTTTGAGCAGGATGAGCGGGTCAGGATCTTGTTCAATGACGAGATCGTCGACAAGAGGGTCGAAAACGGTCATATCACCAGCGTGCAGACGAAAACGACGACGATAGAGGAGCCGTACGTTATCTTCGGGGTCGGGATCTCCCCCAATGTCGATTTTGCCCGTGAGACTCTGGCGTGCGAACGCGGGATTATCGTGGATGCGCAGATGCAGAGTTCGGTCGCCGACATCTACGCGGTCGGCGAAGCGGCGCAGATGAAAGACGGCTACAGCACCGGCCATGTCAAGGAGTGCACGCGCGAGGCCGATGCGGCGATAGCGCACATCGTGGGCGAAGTCTCTGAAGGTTTTATGCGCGAGGTGAGCATGGACGCCCTGAAGGTGGGTGCTTTTTTACTTGCAGATGTCACGTCACCGTCATACGATGCCAAAGATACGACCAATGAAGAGGTCGTTATTGCGTCAAAAGCCGACAACCGGATCGACCAGTACATCATCAACCATGAGCGGTTGGTCCGTTTTATCGGGATCAACTCCAACATCGACCTGATGGCGCTTAAGACACTCATGGAGAAGGATAAAGCGGTCGATCCGGCCTTTTTCTATGCCAACCGTCTCGAGAGCGGCCGCGGCAAACTTGTCTGCTCCTGTACGGGAAGCCATGAGAAGGACCTTGTCGAGATCATTCAGTCCAATGCGGTGACGGACTTTGCCGAGCTCAAAGCCTTCAGCGAGGCGGGACGGGTCTGCGGGCGCTGCAAGAAAGAGGTAGCTGAACTTATCGCTTCGACCGAGGTGGATCCCATCGAAGCGGCACGTTTGAAAACCGAACGCGAGGCGGCAGCAGAGGCGGCGAAACTGGAGAAGGTGCGCCGCCGCATCGCGAAGTTCAACACCCTCCATCCGCGCAACCAGATCAGCGAGACCAACCTCGAAGAGGCGATGCACTCTCTGGACATCAGCGAAGACTACAACCGCTGGGTCTCGATGGTGACGGCGACAATGCGGCTGCACCCCGACTATGAAGAGGAGGTGGGCAAAGGGGTCAAGGCGCTCAACAAGATTCCCATCATCTGGCTGGAACTTGCCGACTGTTCGGGCAACTCAGAGGCCTTCATAAAATCCGCCAATCCCGAAGTGGACGAGCTGATCCTCAACTACATCTCGCTGGACTACCATGAACTGCTGATGAGTGCATCGGGTGATGCCTCGGAAAGTGTGCTTGATGATCTCATCAAAAACGATGCCGGTCAGTATATCCTGCTGGTCGAGGGGGCGATTCCGCTGGGACTCGAGGGTAAGTTCCTGCGTATCGGTCCCAAAGGGGAGACGGGGCTGGAGCTGCTGCGCCGTACTGCCGAAAAGGCGGCGGCGGTCATCGCCGTAGGCTCATGTGCCTATGACGGCGGTGTCGTTGCTGCGGCACCCAACCCGACGGGTGCCGTCGGTGTTTCAGAGGCGTTGGGGCGCGATGACATCATCAACCTGCCGCAGTGCCCGGTCAACCCGGTCAACATCGTCGGCACGCTGCTGCACTACCTGATGTTCGAGGAGTTCCCTGAGCTGGATGAAAAACGGCGGCCGAAATGGGCCTACAGCTACCGCATTCACGACAACTGCGAACGCCGAGGCCATTATGACGCGGGCGAGTTTGTCAAAGAGTGGGGCGACGAAGGGGCCAAGAAAGGGTGGTGCCTTTTTGAGATGGGGTGCAAAGGACCCTACGCCGACCTGAACTGTTCGGTGGTGCGTTTCAACGAGGGGACCAACTGGCCGGTCGGTGTCGGCCACGGCTGTTTTGCCTGCGGCGAAGGTAAAGTCGCTTTTGACAAGTATGCCAATAATCGACCGGTAGAGGATGAGAACAATGAGTAAAAATAAGAAGATCGTGATTGATCCGATTACACGAATAGAGGGGCACCTGCGCATCGAAGTCGAGGTCGATGAAGAGAATGTCATACAGGAAGCCTGGGCTTCGGGGCAGCTTTTTCGCGGTATCGAGCTCATTCTCAAAGGACGTGACCCGCGTGATGCCGGGCTGATCGCCCAGCGCATCTGCGGGGTCTGTACCAACGTCCACTACCGCGCTTCCATCGCATCGGTCGAGAATGCCTACGGCATTGTCCCGCCCAAAAACGCCGAGATCGTGCGCAACCTCATAAGCCTTGCGCTCTTCGTGCAGGACCATGTGGTGCACTACTATCACCTGCATTCGCTCGACTATGTCGATGTGGTGAGCGCCCTGGACGCCGACATTGATAAAGCGCTGCAGACTGCACAGCACTACCACAAGAGTCCCTACCGCGCTTCCGCCGGGCATCTGGAAACCGTCAAAGAGAAGCTGGCCTCTTTTGTCGGGGCCGGGCGATTGGGCCTCTTTGCCAACGGCTACTGGGGGCATGAACGTTACCGGCTGACGCCCGAGCAGAACCTGGTGCACATGAACCACTATCTCGAGGCACTGCGTCTGCAGCGGGAGCTGAGCAAAGCGATCGCCATCTTCGCCGGCAAGACGCCGCACCCGCAAAACCTTGTCGTCGGCGGGGTCACCAGCGTGATGGACATGCTCAACCCGCAGCGGCTCAATGACTACCTCTTTATCCTCAAAGATGCCTGGGAATTTATCGAACGGGCGTATCTGCCGGATATGAAGATGATCGTCGAGGCGTACAGAGAGGAGATCCAAAGCGGCGACGGGCGCGGATGCGGCAACTTTCTTGCCTGCGGCGGGTATGACCTTGGCAATGAGGGGCCTCTCTTTGCAAGCGGTATTGTCAAAGGGTCCGATTTTGATGATGTTCTCGCTTTCGATGTCACGAAAGTGACCGAAGATGTGACGCGTAGCTGGTATGAAGGCAAAGGCAAGAGTGACCCGTATGCGGGGGATAGCGAACCGCACTACACCGACCTGAACGAAGACGGTACACTGAAAAGTGAAGGCAAATACAGCTGGATCAAGGCCCCGCGCTACGACGGTATGGCGATGGAGGTCGGACCGGTGGCCAGAATGCTCATCGGCTACAGCAAAGGGGCAAAAAGTGTCACGATGTATCTGCAGCAGTTCATGGACGACACGGGGATGGGAATGCAGGACTTTGACACGACCATCGGCCGTAATGCAGCCCGCGCCGTCGAAGCACAGGTCTGCTGTGCCGCCACTTTTGAATATATGAACGACCTTATCGAGAACATCAAGTATTACGACGAAGAAACCTGGACGAAGTATGACTTTGAGGCATTGCCGACCACGGCAGAGGGGCATGCCTTTTTTGAGGTGCCGCGCGGCGTGCTTTCGCACTTTGTCCGCATCGAAGATGCCAAGATCGCCAACTATCAGGTTATTGCCCCGACCACATGGAACGCTTCGCCGAAAGATGAGGATGATCGGCGCGGCCCTTACGAAGAGGCACTTGTCGGTCTAAAACTTGCCGACCCGTCGCAGCCGCTCGAAGTGCTGCGTACGGTACACTCCTTTGACCCCTGTCTGGCCTGTGCGGTGCATGTTATGGATATAAAAGGAGAGGAGATCAGCGCGTATAAGATTGGATCGGCGTGTAGTATTTAATCTATAGGCATTGTATTGTTTATATGCATTCCTACGTTTTATGTGAGAATACACATTTGACTGGATGCCTACTTAAAAATATCTAAGCGTTCAACTGCTGTCATCACAGCGAACCGAGAAAAGTCACGAGTGCACTGTTGAACTCGGCGGGACGCTCCATATTGCTCAGATGTCCCGCATGGGCGATGATTTCCAGTTGTGAGCCCTCTATCTTCTGATGCATCAGTTTTGCCGCTTCGGGAGGGGTGATCTTATCTTCCTTGCCTACCAGAATTAGCGCCGGTACCTTTATCTCCTGCAGTCTGCTGCAGCTCTCCTCGCGCTTGTAGAAGGCGCGCAGAGTCTCTACAAGTGTCGTTTCGGGGGTGGCGGCCATCATCGATCGTACGTGTTCGAGCGTGCTTTTTTGGCTTTGCAGTGATTCGGGTGCAAAGAAGTTTGGCAGGCCTGCTTCGGTGAATGCCTCTATACCGTTTTTTTCGATGCTCTCTATCGC